>JBBRGS010000006.1:0-45559 GCA_038240635.1 Armatimonadota bacterium | reverse complement strand
ATGCCGTCGCGTGAGGCGATGCACGCCATCCTCGAAGGCAGCGTGAAGCCCGTCCTCTGGAGTCCCGGCAGCCCGATGTGGCCGGCGCGGCTGGCGGAGGTCTGGCCTCAGTCGCATCCAGGCAGCGCTCTGCTGGATATGAGCGATCCGAACGCTTACCGAGTCTTCCTCCGCACGCCGCTGGTCTTTCTCACCACGAAGGAGAAGGCGGCGTATCTGCGACCGCTTCTCAGCGGACCGCGCTGCTGGGAGGCCCTGCGTCAGATCAGCATGGGGAACAAGCGGGTTCCATGGGGACGGTTCCGGTTCTCTCACGCCGACCCGATCACGTCGAGCAGTGGGATGCTCACCATCGGCCTCATTTTGATGGAGTATTCCGAACGCGTCGGGCAATCCGGCAATGTGACCGCCGTCTCCAAAAGCAGGCCGTTCCTGAACTATATGGCGGAAATGGATCACAGCCTGATCTACGATGACGCGGCGATCAAGGGCACGACTGCGCTTACCAAAGCGTTCGTCGAAGACCCCGGTCGGTATGACCTGATCACGGCCTACGAAGGGACGGTCCTCAGCGCGGCGGCGAGCCATCCCAATCTGGCGGTGATCTACCCCAGCCCCACCGCCACCAGCGAACACGCGGTGAGCCTGCTGAACTCGGCCTGGATCAATCCGCAGCAGCGAGAAGGCGCCCTTGAGTTTCTGAAGTTTCTGGGCAGCCCGGAGTCGCTCCAGGCCGGACTGAAAGAGAAGTTCCGTCCGGCGTCGTCGAGCGGGAGCCTGTCGCTGGCGGGGGAACTGTCGCAGTACAGCGCTCAGGGCTTCCAGCAGACCTTTTCCACCGTGGAGCTGCCGCCCTACTCGGCCCTCAACGACCTGGCGTACCTGTGGAAGCAGCAGATCGCGTCGCAGCACCGGCGCTAATCCGGCCATCCATACCGAAAAGCGTGAAAGTCTCATTTCCAATCCGCTTCGTTTCAATTCGCTCGTTCCGATGAAGAGGGGGATTTCCATTGGTACACTCGCGCACGATTTTGAGCGGTCGCGCTCTGTCGCTGGGACTCGCGGCGATGACGATGTTCACCGGGGGAGCGATACGGGCGGCGCAATCCACCCTCACCAACGACCCCAACCTGGCCGCCCGCAGCGCGTGGTGGCGACAGGCGAAATTCGGGATGTTCATCCACTGGGGTCTCTACGCGGTCCCGGCGGGCTTCTACCACGGCCAGCCGGTCGGCTCCGCCGGGGAGTGGATTCTCAACACCGCGAAAATCCCCATCCCGGAGTATGAACAGTACGCCCGCAGCTTCAACCCGACGAAGTTCAACGCGCGAGACTGGGTGAAAACCGCCAAAGACGCCGGGATGAAGTACATCGTCATCACCAGCAAGCACCACGACGGCTTTTGCATGTTCGACACCAAACAGACCGACTACGACATCGTGGACGCGACCCCGTACCACCGCGACCCGATGAAGGAACTCGCCAGGGAGTGTAAGCGCCAGGGCATCCGACTCTGCTTCTACTACTCGGTGATGGACTGGCATCATCCCGATTATGTCCCCCATCGGGAGTGGGACCAGCGCCCCGGCCTGCGGTCGGACTTCTCGCAGTACCTCCGATATATGAAGGCCCAGCTGACCGAGTTGCTGAAGAACTACGGCGACATCGGCGTCATCTGGTTCGATGGGAGCTGGGAGGGCGACGCGGCGAAGAATCACTCCGAGGAAGTCGTGAAGATGATCCGCTCCCTGAAGCCGGGTATCCTCATCAACGACCGGATCAACCTGCCGGAGGACTTCTCCACCCCGGAGCAGACCATCCCCGCCGGAGCCATGCCGAACGGCCGCCTGTGGGAAACATGCATGACCATGAACGACACCTGGGGCTTCAGGAAAGACGATAAAAACTGGAAAAGCGCCACCGACCTGACGCGCAAACTGGTGGACATCACGAGCAAAGGCGGCAACTTTCTGCTGAATGTAGGTCCTCAGGCCGACGGCCTCATGCCCGCCGCGAGCCTGGAACGGCTCCACGAGGTCGGCCAGTGGATGAAGCGCAACAGCGAAAGCATCTACGGCGCCACGAAAAGCCCCTGGCGCAAAACCCCGTTTGAGGGACGTTGCACGGTGAAGGGGAGCACCCTCTACATCCACGCCTTTGAGTGGCCCGGCTTAACCCTCGCGCTCCACGGCCTGAAGACCGCTGTACTGGGCGCGAAAGTCCTGGCGACCGGCGAAACGGTGCAGGTCACGCCTGGCCTGAAGGGCGAAGAGGGCGCTCCCGGCGTTCTCCTGTCGAAGCCGTCTCGGCTGGACCCGGTGGACACAGTGATCGCCCTGCGGCTGGCGGGGCCTCCCGTGGTGGAGAACGCCGCTGGAGCGGTCGCGCAACCGGACGCGCAGGGGACGATTACCCTCCTGCCCCGCGACGCTGAACTCACGGGCGCCCTTCAGGTGGAAACGAAGGGGAATGAAGAGAACATCGGCTACTGGACCGACGCGAAGGACAAGGCGACGTGGATAGCGGCGGTCAGGACCTCCGGGACGTACGCCGTGACGCTCAACTACGCCTGTGAGCCGGGCGCCGCCGGAACGAATATCTCCGTGCGCTTCCTGCCGAAGAACCTCGCTATCGCCACCGCGCCGGGCACAGGCGGAGTGGTGGAAGCGACGGCGGGCTGGGACGATTTTCGGGACATGACCCTTCCACCCGTCTCGCTCCCCGCCGGAACGTGGACCGTGGCGCTGTCGGCGGCGAAAATGCCCCACGGCGCGGTGATGAACCTGCGGCGGTTGCGCCTGGCGCCGGACGCTCCCGCTGCTCCGTAAGCGGAGGTTTCTACTTCTCCACGCCTGACAGCGGCTCTTCAACGTGACTGGCGCTCCAGGCGATCCCTCCCGCCACAGCGAGGAGCAGAGTCGCCAAATCGAGCGCGCGGATCAGACCCCACCGGGGCGCGACGGCGCCGGCGACCGCGAACCCCACCAGCAAGCCCGCCGCCTGAATGGAATGAGTCAGTCCCAGCAGTCCGGCCAGCGCCGAGACGGGGAGGCGCTTCTGGAGCAGCGTCTGCAAGGCGACGTGAATCCCCACCATCGCCCCCCCTGCGACGAACAGCGCGCCGGCTCCAATCATCACACCGTCCCCATGCGTGAACACCGCTACCGCTCCCGCCGCAAGCCATGTGGCGCCGGTGAGGATACGGGGTTCCTTATCCTTCTCTCCCCACAAGGCGGTCGCGGCGGCGCCCGCCGCCATTCCCGCGCCCAGGGCCGCCCCAAAAAGCCCGAAGAGACTCTCCGGCTGATGGAGGACCTGAGTCAGAAAGGGAAGCACGAGCGCCTCAACGATGCCCCCGGCGACCATTCCAGCCGTCCATGAGAGGAGCAGGCCCCGCACGAGAGGCGGTCGCCAGGCCCAGGTCAGCGCCTCCTTCAGATGGAATCCGAACGCACCGGCAGTTTCAGGCTCCTTCCATAGGGGCCATCGCGCCGTCGCCAGTCGAAGCCATGCTGCGCCGTACGCCCCCGCCTGAGCGAGAATGGCGCCCGTCAACCCCCACCGCGCATACAGCAGGACGCCCAGGGGAGGACCCAAAACGTATGCCGGAATATCGGTCGCTTCCAGCAAAGCGTTGGCGCGAGTGAGGTGTTCGGCGGGGGTCCAGTCCGGCAGCGCGGCTTTCAGGACCGGCATGAAGAGGCTGTCCACCAGCGACAGGGCAAACGCGCCCGCCAGCACGACACTCCACTCCGCCGGCGGAGAGACATTCAGGCTGGTGATAGCCACAACTCCCCAGAGCAGAAGCGTCAGGGCCACCCTCAGAGCCGCACTCTTCAACAGCAGCGAACGAGGAGGCCGCCGGGCCGCCCACGCTCCCGCCGGAAGGGACGCCAACGCCGGCAGCGTCACCGCCGCGAGCGCCATCGCCACACCCCGGGCGGAATGCGTTCGGTCGTACGCCCACAGGGGCAGCGCGGTGGCGAGCAGCAGATGCTCCCCCATTACGGCGACAAGTTGCGCCTCGCAGGCGGCGGCGAGCATGGAACGGCCCTTCGCGGGTGGGGCGTGAGAACTCAATCGGTCCCTTTCAACATGGTGAGGATCGGTGGAAGAGGGAGTGTCAGTCACAGGCGGGGCGTGGAAGAGGGAGTGTCAGTCATAGGCGGGGCGTGGAAGAGGGAGTGTCAGTCATAGGCGGGGCCGTGAGTGTGGAGGGAGTTCCGCGAAAAGCCGGCTCCTTTGCATCCGGATTGCGCCTGGACCGGGAACCCTGCCGCCTCACTTTCGATAGGATGTGTGGCGGAGGAGCGTCGTGGTCTGACCGGATCGCGGAAAATCGCTCCACATCCCGCGCCTTACGCATCCTTAACGGCTTCTCACTCCTCCGGTTCCCTCCAATGCCCTTCCTCGGTTTCGCCTGCTCTCCCTCGGTTTCGCCGCTTCATGCCGCATCTTGACTCGACCGTGCGGGTCCTTGATCTGGACGGCAGCGTGACCGCGCAACACAGCCTGATGCGGCGGCTGGAGGGCCGACATCGCGTCCTGCCGCTCCTCCCCCTCGGTCGCAAGGTGCGCTATCTCTCCCGGCGGCGGGATATGGCGACCCTGGAGGCGAATCTGAGATGGGAGGACCGACGCCAGCTCACGTTCATCGGCAGCGGCGATTACCACCACGTGACCGCCGCCCTGCTCCGCCGCTTCACCGAGCCGGTCTCACTCCTCGTGTTCGATACGCATCCCGACTGGGATGGAACGTCTCCCTGGCCCTGCTGCGGTTCGTGGGTGAGGGAAGCGCTGGCTCAGCCCAACATCGCCAAGGTCGTTATGGTCGGCCTGGGGGAAGGCGACCTGCGCGGCTGGCGCGTGAACGTGGGGCGCGTGAAGGACCTCCGGGCGGGACGGGCCGCCTTCTACCCCTGGGACCTCCGCGAATCGCGCTGCCTGGGCATCCACTCCCTCGCTGGGGAAGGCGCCACGTTCCACCCGCGCCGGGGCTACTCCCTGGTGCGATGGAACACCGTAACCGGCCAACCCTGGGCCGATCTTCTCCAGCGAATCGTGGAAAGCCTGCCCACCCGCAACGTGTACCTTTCCGTGGACAAGGACTGCCTCCGCCGTGACGACGCCGTGACCAACTGGGAGCCAGGCGGCCTGACGGTTGAACACCTCGTCGAGGCGATCCAGGCGCTGGCCGAGAGGCGAGACCTCATCGGCGCCGACATCACTGGCGAATACTCACCCATTCAGATGGACCGACCCCTCTTTCGCGCCCTCTCCGCCTGGGACCATCCCCGGATGTCGGAGCCGACCCCGGATAACCTCCTGCGGAACGAACAGACCAACCTGCGACTGCTGGAAGCCCTGGGCTTCTGAAGGTGAGCTGATCCCGTGACTCAATCCCGCACCGCCCCCTTCCCCCTCGCCTTTCCCCTCGCCCAGGAAGCGGCGTTTACCGTCACCTTCGCCCATTCCATCTCGGAAGTGGATTCCGCCGCCTGGGACGCCCTCGCTTCCCGCGACACGCCTCATATGAGATACGGCTTTCTGGAGGCGGTGGAGACATCCGGCTTCGGCAAAAAACCGATCTACCTTCAGGCATGGCGCGACGGGCGCCTGCTCGGCGCCACTGTGGCGTATGTCGTTTCGGTGGACCTGCTCACCCTGGCCCCGAAGAAACTGGCTCAAAAGGTGAATTGGGTGCGGGACCGGTGGGCGCCGGGTCTGCTGCAACTTTCCGCCGTGATGTGCGGCCCGCTGATCACGAATTGCAACCACAATTTTATGTTGTCCGATGAGTTGACCGATCAGGAACAGCGCGAAGTGATCGGGGAACTGATCCGAAGCCTGGAAGCGATACCGGGCGCGAGCGTCACGGCCCTGATTGAGTTCAATGAGGAGGCGTGCGAGCGGTACGGCCCGCCCCTGGAAGAGCGCGGCTTTTTCAAGGCGCCGTCGCTGCCGGGCACCCGGCTGGAGGTCAAATGGCGGTCGCTGGAGGAGTATACGGCGCTGATGCGGAAAGCCTTCCGCCGCACGGCGCTGAAGGATCGTCACGCCGCCGAAGGGATCGAGTTTGAAATCGTGGACGACTTCACCGACATCGCCGAGGAGGCGTACGCGCTCTATGAGAATGTCCTCGCCAAAGCCGATCACGTCTTCGAGAAGCTAACCCCCGACTTCTTCCGCGCGCTCGCCCGTTTCGATCAGGCCCGCCTCTGCACCGCGCGCCTTCGGGAAACGGGGCGCCTCGTCGGCATCGAATTGCTGCTCGAAGGCGATACCGTGCTTCAGGACCTGTACACCGGCCTGGACTACTCGCTCAACGCCGATTACCGCCTCTATTTCAACCTGCTCTACCCGGTGATCGGATACGCCGGGGAGCGACGGATGAAAACCCTCTCCCTGGGGCAGACCTCCTACACTTTTAAGGCGCGGCTCGGTGTTCAGCCGTATCCGTTGTTCCTCTACGTGAAGCACCGCAACGGCATCATCCACCGAATCCTCTCCTCCTTTCAGACGTCTCTGTTCCCGGAAACCGAAACGCAGACGTTCCACGTCTTCCGGGATGCGCCCAATGATTCCCCGACGGAGGCGCCGGAACGGGTCGCCGCTTAGGTCGTGGGGCAGGGAGGGCTGGCGGAGGCGGCTGGCCCTGGAGTCCTTCCGGGGTTACATAACCCGTCGTTGTCGCGCATCTGCATGGCGAAGGAGGGTCGGCGCCGGATACCGAACTCAGGCGTATCCCGTCGCCCATCCTCCGTGAAAGGCGCCTGCCATGCGATCTCGCATCTCCCGACTGCGCGCCGTCCTTCCGCTTCCTATCCTCGCGCTGTTGTTGGCGCTGCTGGCTTGCGCCTCCGGGCTGTACGCCGCGCGAACCCCTGAACCGGCCTGGAGCCGCCTTCGCCCCGGCCCCGCCCGCGAGATTCCCGCCAATCCCAAAGCCCCGAAACCGACCGAACGCACCGCCCGCGCCGAACTTCAGCGGCGGATGGACGCCGTGGCCGACTCGCTCTACCGCCGCACCGATCTGTACTGGCACAAAGGCGACTACGACTCCGTGGCGTACCTGCTGGAGCAGGTGGTGGCCCTCAATCCCAACGATGTCACCTCATGGGGGCTGCTCGCCTGGGTGGACTGGGCCTGCCTCAACGATGAAGCCCGCGCCGAGCGAACCCTGAAGAACGGTCTGGCCCTCAATCCCCGCCGCTACGAACTGCACGGGGAATGGGGCGCCTACCTGTATCGCCGCCGCCGCTACGGAGAGGCCGCCTCCGCCTTCGCCAAAGCGGTCTCCTTCCTCGACGCCCCCGCGCTCACCTGGAATCAGTACGCGCACTCCCTGGAACGCATGGGCCACCCCGACCGCGCGGCGAAAGTCTGGCGCCAAATGGAGACCCGGTTCCCTGGCAACCCGCACTCGGCGGTCAACCGGGCGCGGCTGGAGCGCAAGGGCCTCCTGAACCCGGCGCCCGCCTCCTCGCCGAAAGCCGCGCCGCTCTCCTCGCCAAAACCGAAGCCCGTCGCGCCCCCCGACCCTGCGCCGCCTTCTTCCCCCGTCTCGGAAACGCCGTAGCCTTATGCCTTGTTTCCGCCGCTTCGTTCCCGCCCTCCTCGCGCTGGGGATCGTATTCGGAGTCCCGCTCCAGGCCACGCCGCGCCCCACGCCGAAGCCGGTTCACCTCGTCATCCTGCACACCAACGACGTTCACGGCCATCTGACGCCGTTCGAGTATAACGGCGAGAAACAGATGGGAGGGGTGGCGCGCCGCTCCACGTTACTGAAGCGGCTGGCGCCGCCGGAGATGGCGGTCCTGCGCCTCGACGCGGGGGATGTGTGGGAGCGGGGCGCGTTGTCCAAACGGTACCACGGCCAGCCGGATGTCCTCGCCCTCAACGCGATGCAGTACGACGCCGCCGCGCTGGGCAACAACGAGTTTCGCCAGGGCGTCCCGAGTCTGCTGGAGCAGATGCGCCTGGCGACGTTCCCGTTTCTCTCCGCCAATGTGACCGTGAAGGCGACGGGGAAGCCGCTTGCGCGGGAGTCGGTCCTCTTCCGTCGGGGCGGCCTCCGCATCGGGGTCATCGGCGTCACCACGCCCCGCATCACGACGTACCCCGGCCTGGAGTCGCTGGCCGTGGAGGACCCAATCAACGCGGTGCGGCGGGTGGCGCGCCGACTTCGCCCTCAGGTGGACCTCCTCATCGCCCTGACGCACGTCGGCTTCCTGATGGACCGCGTGATGGCCGAACAAGTCCCCGAACTCGACGCGATTGTCGGCGGGGACTCGCACACGCGGCTGGATCGGCCCTACGTCGTGAAGCCCGTGGCGGCGCCAGGCAAGGCGATCCCCATTGTTCAGGCCGGGGAGTACGGCGTGCGGGTGGGGCGGCTGGACCTCTGGGTGGAAAAGGGCCGCCGCCCCGGCCCCGTCGTCCGGTTTGAGGGACGGCTGGTTCCTGTGACGGCGGCCCTCCCGGAAGATCCCGCTGTTCTCAAGCTCCTCCGACCCTACCTCGCCCCGCCCGCCACCCGACCGACCCGCCTCGCGCCCGCTCCGGCTCGTTAACAGGACGAGTATACGCCGGATTACAGCGCGTAGTCGGCGGGGACGGCGCTGTCGACGGAGGCCCCGTCGCGGATCAGTTTCTCCAGTTTCTCGGAGATCGGTTCAAGCTTCTCGTAGTCGTGGCTGAGGGCGATCCCCATGCGGACACGGCCCTCGTCGTCGGCGTACAGTTCCACGAAGTCGCCGGAGTTCATCTCCCCGAAGACACGAACGCTTTTTCCTGCTTTCGGGTCGCCACGCATGATCATACTTAGATCGAAGAAGTCGGAGAAGAAGTAGGGGACCTGATCGAACGCCTTCTCCTCCCCGGCCATGATGGCGCCGACGGCTTCGCCCTGCCCCATCGCGTTCATGTAATGCTCGATATGCCACTGCTGGCCCATCGCCACGTCCTCGAAGCGGGCGATGTCCCCGGCGGCGTACACGTTGGGGTCGGAAGTGCGGAGGAAGCGGTCCACGTTCACGGCGTCCCGCTCGCCGAGTTCCAGCCCGGCCTCTTTCGCCAGATCGGTGTTGAGGGAGACGCCGACGGCCACCACCGCCAGGTCGGCGTCGAGGGTCTGGCCGCTTTGGAGCGTGACGGCGCTGAGTGCGCTATCACCCTCAAACCGCTTCACTTCCTGATTCAGGAGGAATTGGACGCCGCGCTCCTCGTAACAGCCGCGCAGGAACGCCTGAAGCGCGTCGCTGCCGTTAAGTTGAGACCAGAGACGATCTCCATGAGTCACCACAGTGACTTCGAGGTCGCGCTGTCGGCAGAAGGAGGCGACCTCCAGGCCGATGAACCCGGCGCCGATCATCACGGCCTTCTTCGCCGAGCGCATGGCGTCCCGCAGTTTCATGCCGTCGTCGTAGTTGCGGAGGAAGTGAACGCCGGACAGGTTCTCGCCGGGCACGCCGAGGGTGGCGGGAGTCGCCCCGGTGGCGAGGAGCAGTTTGTCGTAGCGGGCGGAGTCGTCGTTGCTGAGTTGCGCGCGGCGCGCGGCGAGATCGAGCTGCGTGGCCTTCACCCCGGTGAGGAGGGTGATGCGGTTTTCGGAGTAGAAGTCTTCCGGTTTGGAGAGGGTGTCTTCGGGTTTCATCTCGTCGTCGGTAAGGAAGTTTTTGGAGTACGGCGGGCGGTCGTAGGGCGGCATCGGTTCCCCCCCGACGAGGAGGATGGCGCCGTTGGCGTCGTGTTCGCGGAGGGCGGCGGCGGCGTTCGCGGAGGCCAGTCCTCCGCCGATCAGCAGATAATTCGCGTGATGTTCCATCAACAAAGCCTCCGGAGTGTCACAATAGCGGCATGGGAGCGGGTTACGCCGCAAAACGTCGAGTGGGCGGACGAGCAGCCGTTTCCAACACAGTATAGACGCCTGCGTCACAAGGAAACGGAAGCCGGTGAACCGGTGTAGCAGCCCCCGTGCTCTGGGTAAGACGGGGAAGGACCCATCGCTTTCAGGGGCGCGATCACCGCGTTGCGGTTAACTCCGGCGCGGAAGTCCCCTCCGCTCTGTTTCGGGAGACTTCATGCTCCGTCGTGGAACGTTCACTCCACTGCGTCCCCTCCGTCCCTCCCATCCGTTCGCCAAATGGTTGCTGAAGGGGCACCCTCAGGAACCCAAAGGGGCGTTCACGGGGGAAGAGGACGTTGGGCAGCATCAGCATGCGTGGTGGCAGGTGATGTGCCTCACGGGCGTGGATTACTTCTCCACGCTGGGGTATCAACCGGGGATCGCGGCGCTGGCCGCTGGCGCTCTTTCACCTATCGCCACGCTCATCCTCGTGATTCTCACGCTGGTGGGCGCCTTCCCCATCTATCGGCGCGTGGCCCAGGAGAGTCCGCACGGCGAAGGCTCCATCTCCATGCTGGAACACCTGCTCTCGTGGTGGAGCAGTAAGCTGTTCGTCCTGTGCCTCCTTGGGTTTGTAGCGACCGACTTCGTGATCACCATTACGCTGTCCGCCGCCGACGCCACCGCGCACATCGCCGAAAACCCGTTCACGCCGCTGTTTCTGCGCCACCACAACATTGGGGTCACGCTGGTTCTGGTCGCATTGCTCGCAGGGGTCTTTCTCAAAGGCTTCAAGGAGGCCATCGGCCTGGCGGTCTTCCTCGTCGGCGTCTACCTCGTTCTGAACGCGATAGTGGTGGCGGATGGCTTTATCCAGTTGGCGCGGCGCCCGGAACTGATCAGCCAGTGGCGCGCAACCCTCTTCGCGCAGCATGGCAATCCCATGATGATGGTCGCGGTGGCGCTGCTCCTCTTCCCGAAGCTGGCGCTGGGTCTGAGCGGCTTTGAGACCGGCGTCGCGGTCATGCCGCTGGTGAAGGGAGACCCTGGTGAAAGCGACGAAGCGCCGCACGGGCGGATTCGCAACACCCGTAAATTGCTGCTGACCGCCGCACTGATCATGAGCGTGTTCCTGCTGGCCAGCAGCGTTGTCACCACCACGCTGATACCCCCCGCCGAGTTTCGGGAGGCCACGGACACCCTTCCGGCGGGGAAGGCGAGTGGTCGCGCGCTGGCGTATCTGGCGCACGCTTATATGGGGAACGGCTTCGGCACGGTGTATGACCTGAGCACCATTTGCATCCTTTGGTTCGCCGGAGCGAGCGCCATGGCCGGGCTGCTCAACATCGTGCCGCGCTACCTGCCGCGCTACGGGATGGCGCCGGACTGGACTCGCGCGACCCGTCCGCTGGTGCTGGTCTTTGCTTCCATCGCGTTCCTCGTCACTCTCATCTTCAAAGCGGATGTGAACGCGCAGGGCGGCGCGTACGCCACGGGGGTGCTGGTCCTGATGACCTCTGCCGCCGTCGCCGTCACGCTCTCGGCCTTCCGACGCGGGCAAAGAGGCGCCGGAATTGGGTTCGCCGTCATCTCGCTGATGTTTCTCTACACCACGGTGGTGAATGTCATCGAGCGGCCTGAAGGTCTACATATCGCCGCCTTCTTTATTGGGACAATTATCGTCACTTCGTTCATCTCGCGGGCGTTGCGTTCCACGGAATTACGGGTGGACCGCGTGGAGCTGGACGAGCGCGCCCTCGCTTTCCTGGAAGAGATGAGTGAAGGCGTCTTTCATATTATCGCCAATCGCCGCCAGTCGGGGAACGAACGAGAGTATCGGCTGAAGCTTCAGGAGCAGCAGACTGATAACTACATCCCCAAAGGGGTCCCGCTCCTCTTTCTGGAGGTGAACGTATGCGACGCCTCTGAGTTTTCCGAAACGCTGAAGGTGCGCGGCAAGTTCGTGGAGGGCGCCGGGGGCGTGACGTATCGAGTGCTGCGCGCGGAAGGGGCCGCCGTGCCCAACTCCATCGCGGCGTTCCTGCTTTACCTGCGAGACACGTATGGAACGATTCCTCACGGCTATTTCAGCTGGTCGGAAGGCAATCCGTTCGTCTTTCTCATGCGGTACCTCCTCTTTGGCGAAGGGGACACCGCTCCCGTGACGCACGAAATCCTGCGCCAGGCCGAACCCGATCCCGACCGGCGGCCCGTCCTTCATGTGGGAGGCTAGCCGGCCATGCAGCGAGTTCATCCTCACGCGTTGCCTGCCTGGTGCGCGAAGGTTACAGTGATAACGAAGGCGGCGGCTCGATGAAGCGAGGGAGCTGCGAAACTCCTCTGGAGCTCGGATGAACGGAAAACCGTTGCGCGATTGTGTCCTGATTCTGCACCCCTCCGATCATGTGGCGGTGGCGCGCGAGACGCTCCCGGCGGGTTTGGCGCTGGAACTCGCCGATGGGTCCGAACTCCGCCTCCCTCAGGAGGTCCCCGCCGGGCACAAGATCGCCCTGACGATGCTGGAGCCGAGGGACGCCGTGCGTAAGTATGGCCAGGTCATCGGGCGAGCGACGACGCGCATCGCTCCCGGCGACTGGGTTCACACGCACAATCTGGGAGCGGGGGGCCTCGCCCTGGAGTATGAGTTCGGGACGGAACTGCGCGAGCCGCCCCCGTCGCCGCAGGCGGGGCGCACGTTCATGGGATACGCCCGGCCGGATGGGCGCGTGGGGACCCGCAACACCGTCGCCCTCGTCTCCAGCGTCAACTGCTCCGCCGAGGTCGTGCGCGAAGCCGTCCGCCTCCTCCGTGAGGCTCTACCTGACTTCCCCCATGTGGATGACGTGATCGGCGTCACGCACAAAACCGGCTGCGGGATGTCCACCGTCGCCGAGGATTATGAAACGCTTCAGCGCACTCTAACCGGGTTCGTGGATCACCCGAACGTGGGGGCCGCGATGATCATTGGCCTCGGCTGCGAGGTGAATCAGCCTCTTGCGATGGCCGAGGCGCACGGCCTCATCCGCCCGGAAGCCATTCATCGGGGACGCCCTGAAGCCTCGAAGGGACCGCTCATCCTCTCGATGCAAGAGCTCGGCGGGGTGCGGAAATCGGTGGCGCGCGCGGTGGAGGAGGGCGTCAAGTTATTACAGGCCGCCAACGCCTGCCGCCGGACCCCTCAGCCGATCAGCCGCCTCGTGGTGGGGACGAACTGCGGCGGCAGCGACGCCTGGAGTGGCGTGACCGCCAATCCGGCGCTGGGTGTGGCGGGGGATGAACTGGTGGCGTGCGGCGGAACGTGGCTCCTCGCCGAGACGAGCGAGACGTACGGCGCCGAACACCTCCTCACCCGGCGCGCCGTCACCCGCGAGGTGGGCGAACGGCTGCTGGAGCGGATGCGCTGGTGGGAGGAGTACGCCGCGAAGTTCGGGGCGGAACTCGACAACAACCCGTCGCCGGGCAACAAGGCGGGCGGCCTGACGACAATCTACGAGAAGTCGCTGGGCGCCGTGGTGAAGGGCGGAACGACCCCCTTGCGCGCCGTGTACCGCTTCGCCGAGCGCATCACCGTGCGCGGCTTCGGTTTTATGGACACGCCGGGCCACGATCCCGTCTCCGTGACGGGTCTGGTCGCTGGCGGGTGCAACCTGATTGTCTTCACCACGGGACGCGGCTCGTGCCTGGGGTTCAAGCCGACGCCCACGCTCAAGGTGGCGACCAACACCCCCATGTTCCGCCATATGGAGGAGGATATGGATGTGGATGCGGGGAGAATCCTCTCAGGCGCCACAGTGGAGGAGGTTGGCCAGGAGATATTTGAGCGGCTGATCGCACTGGCGAATGGCCAGCCGTCCAAAAGCGAGGCGCAGGGGTTGGGCGACGAGACGTTCGCGCCGTGGACGATGGGGCCGGTGCTGTGACGAGGCTGTTTCACAAAGGGAGAGAATGCGATGACGATGCGGGCGACCAAAGTGTGGCTGACGCAACAGGAGTACCTGGAGGGGGAGCGGCTCTCCGAGGTGAAGCACGAGTATTACAACGGCGAGGTCTTCGAGAGGCCCTCCGTTTCGTTCAGGCACAATCAGATCACCCGCAATCTTATTTGCACCCTATCTCAGCGGTTGCGAGGAAACCCATGTGAGGCATTGGGCAGAGATATGAGAGTGAAGGTTCCTCTCATGTCCGCCTACCTCTATCCCGACCTGGTGGTGGTCTGCGGCCATCCCGAACTGGAGGACGCCGTGACCGACACCCTCCTCAACCCGACGGTCGTCGTGGAAGTTCTCTCTCCCTCCACCGAGACGTACGACCGCACGACCAAACTGGACGGGTATTGCGCGCTGCCTTCGGTGAAAGTGGTCCTGCTGGTGGCTCAAGACAGGCCACGGGTGGAGCTGCACTCCCGCGACGACGCCAACGGATGGCGACTGATCGTGATGACCGGTCAGGACGCGACGGTGGACCTGACGAGCCTGGGCTGCCAGCTCACTCTCGCCGACGTGTATGAGCGCGTCACCTTCCCCGACGCTCCCGCGTCGTCTCACCAGGTAGCGCGACCCACGCCGTCACCCCTCCTCTCGAAGGGGTGACGGCGACGATTGCAGGACCGACGGCGTCGTTTCTCGACCGGTCGTCGCATTCTCGAGGAGACGGACGCCCAGGCGGCGGCTCATAGCGTCGCTCCGATTAGGACGGCCCGCGCCCTCCGGATCACTGTCGGCATGGGAACTGCTTTTGGGACATCCTCAACCGCCCTGACTTGCGCCGGCCCCCAACGGCCTGCGCGCCGCCTTCAGCGCCGCCGTATGGATCGGCGGGTGGATCGGCGAGGATCCGGGCCGACGGGCGGATTGGCGAGGATCTGGGCCGGAGTCCGGGTGCAGAAGCTGAACGACTGCCACTGGGGCGTCACCCATTTCGCGCGCGTGCCCCCGATGCCGCTATTAGCAGACCAGTCCGGGAGCCAGCCGACCTTCTTGTCCAGCCACCAGTCCGCGCCCATCTGAAGCAGGTTTTTGCACTGCGCGCGGTCGTCGGGTCCGGCAGGATCGTCCAGGATCAGCCGCGCCTCACAGGTTGTAAAGACGCCCACGACCGTGTGAATGTCCACCGCGGCTCGGCCGCCCTTGGGCCAGAAGTGGTAGTTGTGACCGGCATGGACGCCCGTCCCGACGATGAAGGACAGCCCGCCGCCGTTGGCCGCTTCGCTGCGCGCCCCCGCATCCATCGCCTCATTGTTCTTAAATGTTTCCACAAACGCTGCGCCGTCGGGGGCCGACGAGGACTGGACGGTCTGCCAGGTCCCGTTGTTCAACAGCAACCGGGTCACGAGGTTTCGGATCTGCAGGCGAGTGTTCACGGCGGGGCTGCCGGAGCGCGGAAGGTAGGCCTGGCCCCAGGCGGTCGTCGCCTGCCACCACTGGCCTTTGTTGTTCCTGGCGGGAACGGACATCGGCTGCGACGATGCCTCCCCACGGCCCCAGCTCATGCTCTCCGTACCGTGAAGCGCCCCGTCGGGCGGCAACGTCATGTCCTGAATGATCGTCCGGGCATTCTGGGCCAAGGCCATCGGCGCGGCTCCGCACAGGGCCACGATCAGGGCGGCGGCGAGCCGCCCGGTGCGTGAAGACATCCTTGTTATGCCTTTCATTGCTGGTGATCCGAGCCGCTGCGAGAGAAACGCACTCCAATCCCCCTCGAGGTGATTGTGAGGCCGCGGGACTCCCGCAGATGATTCCATACCCCCGGAGACGGTTCGGACAAGAGAGGCCGGAACTTGTTTCGTCCAGGTTTTTTCGATGGGTTGAGTCGCACGAGACTCTTTCCGTGCGTATTTTCTGCAGGTTCGTCCGCCGGTCCCGCGCGTGGGTTCTGCTCTCAGGATAGATGATGCAACCCAGGTACGCAAGACAGGGGAGATTTTCTTATCCTCTACCCTCAGGCGATAACGCCCCAATAAGCGTCTATTAAGTACCTCCGTCGCGACCGAGAATAACCGATCCGATGACTCTTCATGGATGATGACGGGACTGACGGGCTGGGCGTGGTGGGCATGGTCTCCCCACAGAGGTGGGATCGGGGAACGCGATCCCTGGCGACGGCAGGTCGCCCTCGCCGACGTGTATGAGCGTGTCGCCTGCCCCGATCCTCCCGCTTTGTCTCATCAGGATGACCGAGCGCGACCCATGCAGTAACCCCACCCTTCGCCCAAAGCAGGCGTCCGCGCGCTCCTCTCGAATGAGGACAGCGACGACCGCAGGACCGACGGCGCGGGTGGAGTGGGGCGGCATGGCGGTGAGCAAACCAATCAACGGCTCCACAGAGGGCGCCGCCTCCCCGGAGCCGCTCGCTCCAGCGTCCCCTGAAGCCGGGAAGCGCCGCTCGGCGGTGTCGTTGCGGGCGGTGGCGCTGGGGGCCGCGCTAATCCCGCTGGTCGCGCTCTGGATCGCGCAGATCGAGTATGTTCGTTACTCGGACACGCCGACGATCCCCGCGCTCTTCTTCCACGCCGTCGCCATCCTGGTCTTCATGGTCGCCGGGAACGCCGTCATGCGCCGCATCGCGCCTCGCCTCGCGTTCTCTGCCGGCGAACTGCTGACGGTCTACTCGATGGTGGTGATCGGGTCCAACCTGGCCGGTCACGATATGCTGCAAATCCTGTTCACCACGGTAGTATGGCTCCAGCCGCGCAGCAGCCCGGAGAATCGCTGGGCGGAAATCCTTCAGCCTCACGTGCCGAAGTACCTCCTGCCTGAGTCCGGTCCCGCGCTCCGTCACCTCTTCCTGGGCGCCAGCGACCTGTATCACACCGGCTACTGGCTCGCCTGGGTGAGGCCGCTTGGCATTTGGACGCTGTTTGTGCTGGTCCTCGCCGGGACGATGTTCTGCGGCGCGAGCATCCTGCGGCGGCAGTGGGACCACGAGCGCCTCACGTATCCCCTGGCGGAGATACCCCTGGCGGTGGCGCAGCCGGGCGGGGCGCTGTTTCGGGCGCCGCTGTTCTGGATTGGTGCGGGGTTCGCGGCGGGGCTGCAATTCCTCAATCTGGCGCATGTGTTGTGGCCCGTGTTGCCGTCGGTCCCGCTGGCGCCGCGCTACTTCAACTTCAACGGCCTGCCGTGGAGCGCGGCGGGGTCCATCCCGCTCAGTTACTACCCGTTCGCCGTGGGCCTGACGTTCCTGCTGCCGACGCAGCTGGCGTTCTCGTGCTGGTTTTTCTTCCTTATCACACGGCTGGAACTGGTCGCCGTGGCCGCGATGGGCTTTGATGTGAACAACGACGCCTTCCCCTACATCCAGCAGCAGAGCGGCGGCGCGTACCTCGGGTTTGCGGCGATGAGCGTCTGGATGGCGCGGAAGCACGTCGCGGCGGCGTGGCGACAGGCGTGGCATCACGACGGGGAACCGGATGAGGATGAACCGCTCTCCTACCGCGCGGCGTTCATCGGCCTGGGGACGGGCGTAACGCTTCTCTGGGGGTTCATGGTGGTGTCGCTGGGGATGCGGGTCTGGGTCGCCGGGGCGTATCTCGCGCTGCTGGGCGGACTGGTGATGTGTGTCACGCGGCTTCGGGCGGAGGTGGGGCTGCCCTCCATCGAGTTGTATCAGCGCGGCGCCGACGACATGCTCGCCCGCTCCTTCGGCTCCTCCGCCTTCACCCGCCGGGAGCTGGCCGGGGAGTCGTTGCTTTTCTTCCTCAACCGCACCCATCGCCAGTTCCCGATGATGCACCAGATGGACCAATTGCGCGTGGGAAAGCAGACCGGGGCGGAGATGCGCCGGTTTGGCGCAGCGATCCTCCTCGCTACGGCGCTGGGGACCGTATGCGCCTTCTGGGCGTTGTTGCACACGTTGTACCCCCTCGGCCTGGCATCCGGTAAGATGACGGGACCGGCGGGCTGGGCGTTTGGGAACGACCCCTGGAACCGGCTGGCGAGCTGGTTTCAGACTCCCCGACCGGCGGACAAGGGAGCCGTGGCGGCGTACGCCTTTGGCGCAGGAATCACGCTGCTGCTGGCGTACCTGCGGACGGCGTTCCTCTGGTGGCCGTTTCATCCGGCGGGCTATGTGGTGGGCGCGAGCTACTCGCTCATGCGGCTCTGGCTGCCGCTGTTCGTCAGCTGGCTGCTCAAAACGCTGATTCTGCGGTATGGCGGCCTTCAGGGGTATCGCCGGGCGTTGCCCTTCTTCCTCGGCCTCGTGGTGGGGGAGTTCACCGCCGGGTTCATCCGCACGCTGCTCGACCTCGGATTTGGGCTGTACCTGCCGGTTGATTCGGGGATCGGCGGCCTCTAGCAAATCTCCGAGATAGTTGACCCCTGCCCGGAGTGTGGTATCATATGGTCACGGAAACCCTGCGGTTCACGTGATGGTCCTGGGGAGTTTTGAGCCTTCACTCTTGCTCCCAGGGGACTGAGGTCCGATGCCGAGTGGCAGCCCATCCGCCTTCGGGCGAGTGGGAATCGCGAAGCTTAGGCCCGGTACCCGCCCGTGTACTACGGGTTCAACACGACCCACCACACGGCTCTCGCGGGGTTTTCGTATTTCTATGGCTTGTAGTAATAGTGCATACGGCGTTCACCGATGATCGCCGGAAGCGTCGTCACGTATTACCGGAATCGCCGTGGCTTATTAGATGAGGAAGTTTCAGGGCCGCTGAGGCGCCGGAGCGTTCATAGGCTCGTTTTGGGGCGAGACAAAGACCGGCGAGGGCGCGGGAAACTCGATCCCTGGCGGCGGCAAATCACGCGCGAGTCTCCCGGTGGGGGATTCCACCCGGAGCGTGGTGAGGAAGTCGTTGACGGCGGGTTCCAGGCGGTCAATGAACGGCTTGGGAAAGATGCCGATGACGAACATCAGCACGACGAGCGGGAGCAGCGTGGCCCATTCGCGGGCGTTCAGGTCCTTCAGGCCCATGTTCGCTTCGGTGACAGGTCCCTGGAAGACGCGTTGGTACATCCAGAGCAGATAAATCGCGCCGAGGATGATGCCGATGGCCGCGAGGACCGCGTAGAGGGGATACCGCTCAAACGCCCCCAGGAGGATGGGGAACTCGCCGACGAAGCCGTTCAGGCCCGGCAGCGCCACCGACGAGAGCATGGCGATCATGAAGACCGTGCCATACATCGGCATGACGCTCCAGAGGCCGCCGAACTCGCTGATCTGCCGGGTGTGCCGCCGCTCATAGATGATGCCGACCAGGAGGAACAACGCTCCCGTGCTGACGCCGTGGTTGAGCGACTGCAACAGACTGCCTGTCACACCCTGCGAGTTGAGGGCGAAGAGGCCGAGCATCACAAAGCCGAGGTGGCTCACCGAGGAGTAGGCGATCAGCTTCTTCATGTCCGGTTGCGCCATCGCCACGAGCGCCCCATAAAGGATTCCGATGATCGCCAGCGTCATGACAATCGGCAGCCAGAAGCGCGTCGCCTGCGGGAAGAGTGGCATGGCGTATCGGAAGAAGCCGTACGTCCCCATCTTCAGCAGCACCCCGGCCAGAATCACCGACCCGGCGGTGGGCGCCTCCACGTGGGCTTCGGGGAGCCACGTGTGGAACGGGAACATCGGCACCTTAATGGCGAACGCGAGGAAGAAGGCGAAGAAGAGCCACCCCTGCATCACCCCGCCGATGGGCGTGTTCTGAAGGTCATACAACGAGAAGGTCGCCACGCCGGACGTGTGAAGATGGGTAAAGTAGAGAACCAGGATGGCGACGAGCATCAGCAGGCTGCCCGCCATCGTGAAGACGAAGAATTTGACCGCCGCGCGGATGCGATTCTGGCCGCCCCACACCCCGATGATGAAGTACATCGGGATGAGCATCGCCTCCCAGAAGACGTAGAAGAGGAGGAGGTCCCGCGCGATGAAGACGCCGAGCATCCCTGTCTCCAGCATGAGGAAGAAGGCGTAGTAGGAGCGCACCTTCTCCGTGACCGAGGTGTACGAGGACAGGATGCAGATCGGGGTGAGGAGTGTCGTCAGCAGGATGAGGAGCAGGCTCACCCCGTCAATCCCGACGTTGTAACGCGCCCCCAGCCCCGGAATCCAAGGCATATCGAGCGTGAATTGCCACAACGGCGCGCCTGGACCCGTTTTGAACCCGACCCAGAGCAGCAGCGAGAGAAGGAACGTCGCCGCCGAGAAGAGGAACGCCATGGAGCGCTGGAATTCCTTGTCCTCCGGGTGCCCCAGCGTGAACACGAGGAGCGCGCCCGCCAGGGGCAGGAACACCACCAGAGTTAAGAGCCACGGATTGAGTGCTTCCAGCATGAGCTATCGGCTCCCGGCCGGTCGGGCCGCGTTACAGGAGTAAGGTCGGAGGAGGATGAAGCGCGTCAGGCGGGGCGGGGGTTTCATCGTGCGACAAACCAGATGAGCAGCACGGTGGCGCCGCCAAGGAGGCTCCACGCGTACCAGCGGATGTAGCCGCTTTGCAGGAAGCGTAGCAGTTCGCCCAGGACGTTGGCGGCGGCGGCGATGAGATTGACCATGCCATCCACCACATACCGGTCAAACAGGTCGGAGAAGCGGGCGACGCCCCAGCCGGGCCTCACGATGGCGGCCTGATACGCTTCGTCCACGTAGTACTTGTTTTGCAGAACGGGGTTTTTCTCCAGCCCCTGCGCCTGTTTGAATTCCGGCGACGCCTTCGGGCCGTAGAAGCGCCAGGCGAGGAACCAGCCCGCCCCCGCGATCATCGCCGACAGCAGCATGAGGCCCATCTCCGTGGATGCGGAGACGCGCGACGCTTCCATGACGGCCTCTTTTCCGGCGAACAACGGCTCCAGCCAGCTCCCCAGCACGTCGGGAAGGTGGAGGAACTCCGGCAGGCCCAGCAGGCCGCCCAGCGCCGCCAGGATCGCCAGCGCCCATAACACGCCCGTCATGTTGCCCGGTGACTCGTGAGGCAGGCCGCCGCCGTGGGCATGGTCGCCGTGCGTGTCCGGGCTGTGATCGGCTTCCTTCTTAATCTCCACTTTGGGCGCCTCTTCGTACGGTTTCGCCGGCGCTCCCTCGAAAATGCGGTAGTAGAGGCGGAACATATAGAAGGCGGTCATCAGGGCCGTCGCCAGGCCGATGACGTAGATCAGTATGCCGCCGTGGGGGTACTCGAACGCCTTGCCGAGGATGGTGTCCTTGCTGAAGAAGCCCGACAGAGGCGGAATGCCCGCGATGGCGATGGTGGAGATGAGGAACGTCACGCGAGTGGACGGCATATACTTCTTCAGGCCGCCCATCCGCCGCATGTCCACCTCGTTGTGGAGGCCGTGCATCACGCTGCCGGCGCCAAGGAAGAGGCAGGCCTTGAAGAAGGCGTGCGTGACGAGGTGGAATATCCCCGCCGAATACGCTCCCACGCCGACGCCGATGAACATGTAGCCGAGCTGGCTGATGGTGGAGTACGCCAGGACCTTTTTGATATCGTACTGCACCAGCGCGATGCTCGCCGCGAAGATCGCCGTGAGCGCCCCGATCAGGGCCACCACCGGAATCCCCCCAAGGATGGCCGGGCCATGCATCGAGAACAAGACATGGTTGCGCGCCACCATATAGACGCCCGCCGTGACCATCGTGGCGGCGTGGATGAGCGCGGAGACCGGCGTCGGGCCTTCCATCGCGTCTGGCAGCCAGACGTAGAGCGGTAGCTGGGCGCTTTTGCCGGTGGCGCCCCAGAAGAGGAGGAGGCAGATGAGCGTGACGGTGGCCGCCGGGATCATGTTGCCCGCCACCGCCGTCGTGACGGACGTGTAGCGGAGGTCAATCGGGGTGTTGGGCGGCGTCACGCTGACCATCGCCAGGAAGATCAGCATGATCCCCAGCGCAAAGCCGTAATCACCGACGCGGTTGACGAGGAACGCCTTCTTGCCCGCCGCCGCCGCGCTCGGTCGCTCAAACCAGAAAGCAATGAGGAGGTAGGAGCAGGCGCCGACGAGCTCCCATCCGGCGTAGAGGAGGATGTAGTTGCTCCCCAGCACGAGGAGCAGCATGGAGCCGACGAACAAATTCATAAAGGTGAAGAATCGGCTGTAGCGGGGATCGCCATGCATGTAGCCCATCGCATAGAGGTGGATGAGCGAGCCGACGCCCGTCACGACGAGGATCATCACGGCGGAGAGCGGATCGAGCAGCAGCTCGAAGTCAATCTGGAACCGCCCCATATGAATCCACGGGAAGACGTTGTTCACCATGCCCATGGCGCGACCATCGGCGGGCAGGCGCGCGAGGTCCATCACGGCGGCGAGGGAGACCCCGAAGGAGGCGACGACGGCGAGAAGGGCGAGCCAGCCCGCGCCGGGTTCCTTCAGGTACCGCTTGCCCAACACGCCGTTGATCAGCGCGCCGAGGAACGGCAGGACAGGAATAAGCCAAAGCAGATGAGCGGTTGAAGGCATGAGCAACCCTTTAGATCGCGCGCCATGCGGCGGCGAGCCGCGTCACTCCCCGAAGGCGCGTCGCCATGGTCGGCGAGTCCGTTTCGGGGCGGCGGGAACTTACCATTTGAGGAGGCTGAGGTCGTCCACGTCCACAGTGGACCGATTGCGGTAGTACGAGATGATGATGGCGAGGCCGACCGCGACCTCCGCCGCCGCCACCGCCATCACGAACAGCACGAAGACCTGCCCCGTGAGGGAGTTCAGCCCCCGCGCGAACGCCACGAACGTCAGGTTGACGGCGTTGAGCATCAGTTCGATGGACATGAAGACGATCAGGACGTTGCGGCGCGTGAAGACGCCCAGCATCCCGATGGTGAACAGGATGGCGCTGAGGATGAGGTAGTAGGAGAGTGAAGGAGTCACGGGTCTTTCCTTTGGCATTGCGCCGCGCGGTCAACGGTTCGCCACGGAGGATGAAGAGGGATCGTTAGCGGCGGTCTCCCGACCGAAGCAGTTCGTCGTCCAGGGGGGGCGGCGCGTCGTCGAGGCCGAGCGGCGGGGCCGTCTCTTCCGTGTCGGTGGCGCCGAAGTGACGCTGGGCCAGCACGATGGCCCCGACCATGGCGGCGAGCAGCAGGATGGAGATGATCTCAAAAGGGAGCAGATAGGCGCTGAAGAGTTCCATGCCGATGCGCTGGGTGTTGTCCGCCACCATCTGGTTGACGGTGAGGCCGCCCGACTCGCCGGTGAGCGGAGACTTCGCTACCACCCAGATCATCGTTGCGGCGAACACGATGGAGACCAGGTAGCCCGCCGTCTTTACGCCCGGCTGAGGATCGGCTTCGGTCTGTTCCCGGTTTTCGGCGGCGAGGAGCATGACGACGAAGAGGAACAGCACCATGATCGCCCCGGCGTACACGATCACCTGTAACACGCCGAGGAACGGCGCGGCGAGGAGGAAGTACAGCACGGCCAGCGAGCAGAAGGTGAGGACGAGGAACAAGGCGCTGTGCACCGGGTTCCGCCGGGTGATCATCATCAGGCTCGTCCAGATGGAGAGGGCGGCCAGGATAAAAAAGAAGAAGGTGAGCAAGGGGCACCCCTGCGGACACGACGCCGGACGGGGGGGCGTCTCCCCTGCCCCGCGCGGGTCGCGTTCCGTGAATCGTTATTGAGAGATGGCGCCGTGGCGCTTGCTGGCGGTCTGGCTGACGAGGGAGGGGTTGGGCGTCCCCTGTTCCTCCGCCAGCCGTCGTTTGAAGTTGGCGACGAGAGCGTCCTTGTCCCACACCGCGTTCCACCGGTTGGACATGGTGAGGTCCTGCATCACTTTGGTCATGCCAATAGCGTCCACGGGGCACGCCTCCACGCAGTAGCCGCAGAAGATGCACCGGGAGTAGTTGATCATGTACTGTTTCGCGTACCGCTCCCGGCCTTCATTCTCCTCTTCCGCGCCCTCCACAAAGATACAGTCGGCGGGACAGGCGGCCGCGCACAGGCTGCACCCCACGCACACTTCGCTGCCGTCCTCGTACAGCCGCAGTTCGTGCATCCCCCGGTACCGCGGCGTCAGCTCGAGGCGTTCTTCGGGGTAGCTCACGGTGACTTTGGGTTCCGCCAGCATGGTGCGAAGTGTTACGCCCAGGCCCTTGATGGGACCCATGATTGTTTCGAGACTCATTGTGGCGACTCCCGGCGGGTGATGCGCGGCGGATACGATGGAGTTCGGTCAGGCGAGGCGGACGTGAACGGGTTACCGCTGGAACAGGACGATCCCGATCCCGGTGAGGAACAGGTTGAGCAGTCCCACGGGCAGGAGGATTTTCCAGCCGAAGTTCATCAGCTGGTCGTAGCGGAAGCGGGGCAGCGTGGAGCGCACCCACATAAAGAAGAAGATGATGGCGAACAGTTTGCCAAGGAACCAGAAAGCGCCCGGCAGCAGGGGGCCGCTCCACCCGCCAAAGAAGAGGGACACGGCGATGGCGCTATGCGCCACCACAAACGCGTACTCCGCCATGAAGAAGGTGGCGAACTTCATGCTGCTGTATTCGGTGTGATATCCGGCCACCAGCTCGCCTTCCGCCTCCGGCAGGTCGAACGGGATGCGCGCTGTCTCCGCGAACGCGGCGATCATGTAGATGACGAACGCAACCGGCTGCTTGAAAATGAACCAGTTTTTGAAGTGCGAGAGCAGCCCTTCGCTGCCGAGGAAGAGCGGCAACTGCTGCTGATGGATGATCTCGACGAGGTTAAGCGTCCCAGACAACATCAGCACGCCGATCACCGAGAGGCTCAGCGCCAGTTCATAGCTGATCATCTGCGCCGAGGAGCGCAGGGCGCCCAGCAGCGAGTACTTGTTGTTTGAAGCCCAGCCCGCCAGCACGATGCCGTAGACCGAGACCGACATCGCCGCAAACGCGAACAGGAGGCCGATGTTGGTGTTGGGCGCGATGGCCGTGCCGTGATGCGGCCCCGTCCCGAACGGGATGACCGCGAACGCCGTGACCGCCGGGATGAGCAGGACCATCGGGGCGGCGTAGTAGACGATTTTGTCCACGCCGGTTGGTGTGATGTCTTCCTTCATGAAGAGTTTCAGACCGTCGGCGTAGGGCTGAAGGAGGCCGAACGGGCCGACCCGGTTGGGGCCGATCCGCGCCTGCATGCTCGCCATGACGCGCCGCTCCATGTAGATGAGCATAGGCACGCAGAGCAGCAGCATGAAGATCAGCACGATGATGATTTTGGCCATCACGCGGGCGAGGAAGGCCCAGATTCCGTTGTCGGTCATCAGGTAATGGATCATCGGGCGCCTCCTTCCGGCGTGGCGAGGGCCTGTGATGCCTTGAGGTCGGTAACTTCCGGCGAGGGCGCGGGATGGGGCGCCCCCCGCGACAGTTTGACTCGTTCCAGCAGGCGGCCCGAATCGAGGAGAAGCGTGACCGGGGCCTCCGGGAAGGTCGTCGGCGCGAAGACCTGGCCGGGCGCCACATCATCGGTCACGCGGCACGGCAGTTCGAGGCGGCCCCGCGCGGTCTCCAGAATCACACCGTCACACTCCGTTACACCGAGGGCGCGAGCGTCGGCGGGATTGATTTCCACATAGGCGGACGGCTCGGCGGTGCGGGGACCCTCGTCCCAGGCGGTCATGGAGCCGTGATGATACGTGTCGTTCCCCCAGATGAGGACGAACGAGTTCTCTTCCGACTCCCGGAGTTCGCGGAAGTCGGGGACAGCGAGTTCGGGAGTCTCTTCCGTGACAGGGTTGCGTCGGGGCCAGAGGAAGCCCTGGCCGGTGGGGTCGGTCAGCTCGGCCTCGGCGACTCCGGCATAGATGCCCGCCACGGAGGCGATTTCGGCGAGGACCTGCTTATGGGAGCGGGACGGCCAGTCGTGGCCCATGGCGCAGGCGAGGTCCGTGACGATTTCATCGTCCGCGCGGGCGCCGCCGGGAGGGGCGAGCGCGGGGTTCACCTGCTGCACGCGGCCTTCCCAGTTGGTGAAGGTCCCGACCTTCTCAGCGAAGAGGGCGGCGGGGAACACCACATCGGCCTTCAGGGCGGTTTCGGTGAGGAAGGCGTCCTGTACGACGAGGAATTCCAAGTGATCGAGCGCCCGCCGCAGCAGTTCGCCGCCGGGATACGTCACCAGCGGGTTGGTCCCCATGAGGTACATCCCCTTGAGTTCGCCGGTGGCGGCGGCCTGAATCATTTCGTGGGTGTTGAGGCCAGCCTTACCGGGAACCTGGGTTCCCCATGCCTCGCTCCAGGCGGCGCGATGGGCGTCATCGGCGACAGGACGATAGCCGGGTAACAGGTCGGGGAGGAGGCCGACATCGCGGGCGCCGCGCGTGTTGTTGTGCTCCAGGAGTTCGGCGGCGTCGGGCCAGCCGAAGGAGCGGCAGACGGCGCGGAGCAGATCGGCGGCTTCCCGGCCTCCCGGCGCCTTATAAAGGTCCTGCCCCATCAGCACGAACGTGGCGGGCGCTCCGGCGATGGCTTTGGCCGCCGCGCTCGCCTGGTCGGGAGCGATCCCGGCGAGGGCCGCCATCTCCTCCAGGGTGTAGCGCGCGAGAACGGCCTGAAGGTCGGCGTTCACATGGAACGCGGCGAGGGCATCGGCGGCGCGGGTTGCGGCGGCCTGCGCAGTGGCGGTCACGGCTTCGAGGGGAACTCGCCCGCCCTGTGTGGCCCGCTCCAGCGCGTCGGGGGCGAGGGCGGCCTGAGTTTTCTCCACATCGGCGTGAAGGGCGGCCTGTCGGGCGTCGGGCAGCGCGGCGGCAAGGGCGAATACGAGCGCGGCGTCTGCGCCCGGCGCGCACCGCAGGAAGGCCGAGGTCTCATCCGCGATGAGGGAGCGGCGCGACCCGGCCACCACGAGGCTCGCGCGGTTGCGGCGCACGGCGAGGCGGATGCGGCTCTCGGTGAGCGGGTTCTCCTCGGTGGCGCCCGCCCCGATGAGGAGAAAGGACTTCGCGCCAAACAGGTCGCGCATGGTAGGCGTGGCGCTGCCCGGTGCGCGTTCGCGGCGAAGGTCCTTCACGCTCACGCGATAATCGAGGTTATTCGTGCCGAAGACGGTGCGGATGAACTTCCCGAACAGGTAACTCTCCTCGCTGGTCGTCTTCTCGGAGCCGATCCCGCCGAGGACGCTGGGGCCGTGCGCGTCCCGCAGCCGGGTGAAGCCCTGGGCGGCGGCGGCGATGGCTTCAGGCCACGTGGCGGGCTGAAGCTGGCCGTTCACGCGGACGAGCGGCGTCGTGAGGCGGTCAGGATGATTGATGACGTGGTAGGCGAAGCGTCCCTTGTGGCAGAGGAATTCCTCGTTGTTGCCCTTAAAGGTGTCGAGCAGGACGCCGCTGTCGAGGAAGGCGCGGGTGCGGAGGACGCGGCCCCGTTCCTTGTTCAGGTTGGTGGCGAAGCGGTCCATCCCCTGATTGTACGCCGGAGTGTTATTGGGTCCGCCGGGCGACTTGGTGTCGAGTTTGAGGCTGCACCCGTCCGAGCAGTAGGTGCAGACGGTGGTGGTCTCCACGCGGTCCCATTGACGGGCCTTAGTGTCGAACTGGTCGCTGGTGAGGGCACCAACGGGGCAGACTTCGATGCAGTTGCCGCACAGCACGCAGTCGAGGTCTTCGCCGGGGAAGCCGAAGATTTGGGTTTTCGCGCCGCGATGCTGCATGCCCAGGGCGCGGTTGCCCATCACCTCGTCGCAGTAGCGGGTGCAGCGCTGGCACTGCACGCACCGCTGCATATTCACGTCCACGAACGGCCCCAGGCTGATGATGTTGCGAAACGCGCGGGGGTCCTGCATCCGGCTCATGCCGGGGCCGTAGCGCCAGGTGTTGTCCTGCAGCTCGCATTCACCGCCCATGTCGCAGGTGGGGCATGTGAGGGAATGATTGAGCAGGAGGAACTCCAGCATCCCCTTTCGCAGCTTCTCCACTTTGGGCGAGTTGGTGAGGACCTCCCATCCGTCGCCGCGCACCGTGGTGGTGCATGACGCCTGAGGCTTGGCCAGGACGGGCGGCGGCACGGGTCCGGCCTTAATTTCGACCAGACACATGCGACAGGCCCCGATCAGCTCCAGCTTGGGGTAGTAGCAGAAGTTCGGCACGTCCACGCCGATGGCTTTGCACGCCTCGATGAGCACTGTGCCGTCCGGGACTTCCACCGGTATACCGTCTATTGTGAGTTTCGCCATGCGGGTTCCCTGCTGCGGAGTGGAGCGTTCGAGGTTCGGGCTGGAGTGAAAGGGGGTGACACGAGAGACATTAATGAGGCGGCACGGTGAAGCTGTAGCGGCAGCGCCGCTCCACCGTGCAGCGTTTATGAGTGACGTGATGGTCCCACTCGTCGCGGAACAGCTTGATGCTGCTCTGCACCGGCACGATGGCCGACTCGCCGAGCAGGCAGAAGCATTTGCCTTCCATGTTATCAGTGATGTCGAGCAGTTGGTCCACCTCGCCGGGTCGCCCGTCGCCGTGTTCGATGCGCCAGATGATCTGTTCCATCCAGCGAGTGCCTTCGCGGCAGGGGGTGCATTTGCCGCAGCTCTCGTGCGCGAAGAAGTGAACCAGGTTGAGGGCGGCGTCTACGGCGCAGGTCGTCTCGTCCATGACCATGCAGCCCGCCGAGCCGAGGTTGCTGCCCGCCGCGCGCACTTCATCGAACGCCATCACGGTGTCGAGCTGGCTTTCGCTGAACCATTGCATGGAGGCGCCGCCGGGGATGGCGGTCTTGAACTTCCGGTCGTCGAGCATGCCGCCGCAGAAGTCGTCAATCAGCTGGCGCAGCGTCACGTCGAAGGGGGCTTCATAGACGCCGGGCCGCTTCAGGTGGCCGCTCATGCAGTACAGTTTGGTGCCGGGACTCTTCTCCGTGCCATACGCCTTATAGCCATCCGCGCCGTAGAGGACCACCGGGATGATGTTGATGATGGTTTCCACATTGTTGACGACGGTCGGCTTGTTGGTGATGCCCATGACGGTGGGGAAGTAGGGCGGACGGAGGCGCGGCTGACCGCGCTTGCCCTCGATAGACTCGATGAGGGCGGTTTCCTCGCCGCAGATGTAGGCGCCGGCGCCTCGGTGCACCCAGATGTCGAGATCGAAGCCGCTGCCGAGGATGTTCTTGCCGAGATACCCTTTGGCGCGGGCGTCCGCGAGGGCCTGGACGAGCCGTTCGGCGCCGAGTCGGTATTCGCCCCGAATGTAGATGTAGCAGGTTCGCACGTGTTCGAGGGCGAAGGCGCACAGGATCATGGCCTCGACGAGCTGGTGGGGATCGCGCTCCAGGATTTCACGGTTGGAGCAGGTGCCCGGCTCGCTCTCGTCGGCGTTGCAGGTGATGTAGATGGTGGTGGACCCCGGCGGGATGGTGCCCCACTTATTGCCCATGGGGAACCCGGCGCCGCCCCGGCCCCGGATGGCGGCGGCCTTCACGGCGTTCACGAGGTCCGCGCGGCCCATGTTCAGCCCCTTGCGGAGGGCCTGATAGCCGCCGTTCGCCTCGTAGGTGACGAGGGTGTGCTGGTTCGGCACGTCAATGGAATGAAATAGTCGGGGTCCTACCATGGACTACGCTCTCCTGGGGAAACAGACGAGTCGGGTGAAACGGTGCTCATAATATTTATAAAGGATTGCAGATAAGAGGGAACGGAGACTAAGCAAGAAGAAAACAG
Organism: Armatimonadota bacterium; assembly: GCA_038240635.1. Lineage (GTDB taxonomy): Bacteria > Armatimonadota > DTGP01 > DTGP01 > JAHWJO01 > JBBRGS01. The sequence continues at coordinate 16,159 of JBBRGS010000006.1, read as the reverse complement.
TGTTCCACAAACGACAGTAAGCGAGCCATATGATGACGGTTCAGGTCATAGCCTGGGAAGGGGTATTCGGCGGGAACCATTACTATACCATTCGTTTCCCAGGGATACTCTGGATTGACGTGTCGTAATCCCGCCTCTCCCCCGCGAGGGGTCAGGTCCTGAATTTGTTGTGCGTACGGTTGAAGACTCATCAGGAAAGATCGATACCGCCGGGAGGAATCGAAGCCGTTGACCGCACGAACGGAGGGCATCCCCTGCGCGGCTTTTAGGAACGAAACGAACGCTTCCTGGACGGTTTCACGAGGCGCCTCCCCCGGCTTCAGTTTGAGACCTTTCGACAGTTTCTCCGTTGCCATCTGGAGGTAGTGCAAACAGTGTGAGAGGGGCGCCCCTTCCCGTTCCAGTAGCCGGAACATCTGAAAGTCAGAACGAGCCTGGGTGAGATAGGCCGACCGCCAGTCATGCATGGTCAGGCGGCTTCCGGCCACAGTTGCACGGCATCGTCCCAGGCCCCCCACTCGTCCGGCAGTCGCAGCACCCGATCCTCCTCCGGTCGGATGACCGCGAGGGCCGTCAACAGAGGGAGACCGTTCGCAGGGTCGGCGCGAAAGTAGAAGGGTTCCACACGATCCCCCAGGGCGCGGGGAATGAGCGGGTCTACCTCCACCATCCGCAGTTCCTCCTCGTCGGGAAAGACGTAGATCACTTCCAGTTCCGGCGCGCCTTCCACATGCTCTTTGGCCAGCCGCCTTGCCAGTTCAATCACCTCCGCTCGGTCCAACTCCACAACCTCCTGTCCCCCACTTCCCAGCTTTTCTCATCCTTTATATTGAAGTTGATTTGATTAGATTTTCAACCATGACAAAACTAAGCTCGGTAAATTTAAGCAACTTTCTCATCCCAACCTCCTGTAAGCGTAAGCCAGGAAAATCATATACGACCGGGACATAAATCCGCCCCTGACTGCTCCAGGGATACTCTGGATTTGGCCTTGTTCGCAAAGATTCAGGAACCAGGTCTTCGAGGGTCTTCGCCGTTCGCCTGATCGATCCCAACGAGGCTTTGTACTGGTCCTTTCTGGTGTAACCAAGGATTTTCTGAAAGGGGTTGGGATTTAACAAAAGCACGTGAATAAAGGCAACATAGGCTTGATGACGAGAGGGCCAGGGTTGGTTGGGTTCAGAGAGGAAGCTTTTGGCCAACTTCTCTGTCGCCATTTGTAAATAATGCAGAGTGTGACAAAGCGGGGTATCTTCCTTCTGAGCAAGGGTAGTAAACATCTCATAATCCGATTTGGCTTGCAGCAGATAGGCGGACCTCCAGTCCAACTCCATGCTTACGCCGCTTCCGGCCAGATTTGCACCGCGTCCTCCCATGTCCCCCACTCCTTCGGCGGTGACAGCACGCGATTTTCTTCCGGGCGAATCAGCGCGATGGACATCCGATAAGGCAAACCGTGACGCCGGTCGGGGCCGAACACGAACGGGTTGATGCCGTCGCTGGGGGGGGTGGTTTCATCCACTTCAATCAACCGTATCTCCTCCGAGTTCGGAAAAAGGTAGATGGCGCGGATGCTCTCTTCCGTTTCGGCGTTCGATCTCGCCAGGTTCCGCGCTATTGCCTGAATATCCCCTTCGACCTGAACTGAGTTGCGCATCATATCCCTCCCTCACCCGACGGTCTTTGATGACACCTCGGCGGGGTGATACCCTTCCGGCAGCGGCGTGGTCGGCCACCCTTTGGGGGTCTCCCACCACTCGGTCGGGCGCATCTCCTGCTCGATCTCCTCGCCGCGCCGCATGCGCTCGATGAGGGCGTCCAGCTTCTCCGGCGTCACCTTCAGCTGGTGGTAGAAGTTGACGGCGACGATGGGGCCGTCGGAGCAGCCGCCCAGGCACTCCGCCGCTTCCAGGCTGATGAGGCCGTCGGGGGTCGTTTCGCCCACCTTGATGCCGAGTTTCTCCTCCAGATAGTCCATCAGCGTGAAGGCGCCCATCAGCGCGCACGACAACGTGTCGCAGACCGAGAGGACGTACTTCCCCAGCGGCTGCGTGCGATACATGAAGTAGAAACTCACCACGTCCGCCACTTCCACCGGGCGGATGTGAAGCAGGTGCGCCACTTCGCGCATCGTTCGGCTGCTGATGGAGCCGTACTCCCGCTGCGCCACCCAGAGCACCTGGAGCAGGGCGCACTTCGGCGTGGGATAGCGGGCGATGATCTCGTGGCATTCGTTGAGCGCGGCTTCCGAAAGCGGCATGGGCGAGTCCTAAAGGGGTTTGGACCGGGCACGGGGTCCTCCGGTTAAGGAGGCGGCGGATTACCGATCCACTTCTCCCAAAACGATGTCAATGCTGCCGATGGCCGCCACCAGGTCCGCGATGGGCCTGCCGACCGCCATTTTAGGCAGGGATTCGAGGTTGATGAACGATGGGCCACGGAAGTGTACCCGGCGTGGCTTCGGGGTGCCATCGCTGCACAGGTAGCAGCCGAGTTCCCCCTTGCCGGTCTCCGTCGCCACATACACTTCGCCTTTGGGCGGATGAAAGCCTTCCGTGTAGTACTTGAAATGGTGAATGAGGGCTTCCATGCTCGTGGCGAGCATCTTCTTGTCCGGCGGCGTATAGCGCGGGTGAGCCGCCCGGAAGCGTCCCTCCGGCATACCCTCCAGCGCCTGGCGCGCGATCTTCACGCTTTCGCGCATCTCCTTAATCCGCACCTTGTACCGGTCGTACACGTCGCTGTTCGTCCCCAGGGCGATCTCAAAATCGAACTTCTCGTAGCCGCCGTACGGGCACGTCTTACGGTTATCCCAAGGGATGCCCGCCGCGCGCAGGGGCGGCCCCGTGAGGCCCATATCCAGCGCGTCCTGCGGGGAGATGTACCCCACGCCTTTGGAGCGCTCGATGAAGATTTCGTTCGAGGTGAGCAGCGTCTCGTATTCGTCCAGACGGTCCCGCTCCATATCATCTAGGAAGGTGCGAACCTCCCTCTCGAAGCCGAAGGGCAGGTCCTCGGAGACGCCGCCGATGCGGAAGTAGCTCGACATCATCCGCACGCCCGAGAGCATCTCATACATGGAGAGGACGCGCTCCCGCTCGCGGAAGGCGTAGAAGAAGACCGTCATCGCGCCGAGGTCCATCGCGTGGGTGCCGAGCCAGACGAGGTGGCTGGCGATACGGGTCAGTTCCGCCATCATTACGCGGATGTACATCGCGCGTTCCGGGATTTCGAGGCCGAGCAGCTTCTCTACTGCGAGGCAGTAGGCGTAGTTGTTCAGCATCGGCGCAAGGTAATCCATCCGGTCGGTGAGGGGGACGACCTTGTGGTAAGTCTTATCCTCGCACGACTTTTCGATACCTGTGTGGAGGTAGCCGATGATTGGGGTGCATTTCACCACGATCTCCCCATCGAGTTCCAGCACGAGGCGCAGGACGCCGTGGGTGCTGGGGTGCTGCGGACCCATGTTGAGGGTCATCGTCTCGGTGGCGATCTCTCGTTCGGTGGAGGGATCGGCGGTGTCGGTCGGCCAGTGCGCTAAGTCGGTCATGGCGCGGGTTCCGGTGGAGGTGGGCCTTGCGAGGGCGCGGCGAGGCGGGGCGAAGGAAGCGGACGAAAGGAAGGAAGCGGCATCACTTGCCCGGCTCGAAGCCGGGAGGAGGAGGCGTGAACGTGACGGCGTACTTGCCGGTGGGATAATCGCGGCGGTGCGGGTGGCCCACCCAGTCTTCCGGCATCTGGATGCGGCGCAGGTCCGGGTGATGAGTGAAGACGACCCCCATCAGGTCGTACACCTCGCGCTCCCACCAGTTCGCCGTGCCCCACAGGGAGGTGACGCTCTCGATGATCGGGTCGGGGCCGGGCAGCATGACCTTCACCCGCAGGCGATGGCCCGCCGGGACCGACGCGAGGTGATAATTCACGTCGAAGCGCGGCTGCCGGGGCAGATGGTCCACCGCCGAGATGTCCATGCAGACGTTAAAGTTGTATTCCGGCGACTCCTTGAGACGGTGGCACACATCGAGGAGCGCTTCGGCGGGGATGACCATCGTCAGCTCACCAAAAAAGTCGGTGACGGCGAGCTGCTGGTCTCCGAACCGTTCCTTCAGGCCTTCCACGCTGAGCGGAGGCGGCGGAGAAGTGGGCGGGAGAAGCGCCTCTTCCATTGGGGCGGAATTTGATTCAGGGGTCGGGTCCGGCACAACGGCCTCCGGGCATCGGGGAGAGGGTGAAGTCGGATCAAGCTAAGCGGGCGGGTGGAGGGCTGAACGGTTCGTTACCGATCCACCGCCCAGTCGGGCTTGGCGGGCCGTCGGCGGTCGGGACCGCGATCAATGATCTTCTGGATTTCCATCACGGCCTGGATCACCTGCTCCGGTCGCGGAGGGCAGCCGGGGATGTAGATGTCTACCGGGACGACCTGATCCACGCCCTGCACCAGCGCGTAGTTGTTGTACACCCCGCCGCTGGTGGCGCAGGCGCCCATGGAGATGACCCATTTTGGCTCGGCCATCTGGTCGTACACCTGCCGGACGACGGGGGCCATCTTCTTGCTCACGCGGCCCGCGACGATCATCAGGTCGCTTTGCCGGGGGCTGGCGCGAAACACCTCAGAGCCGAAGCGGGCGATATCGAAGCGGGAGGATGCGGTCGCCATCATCTCAATCGCGCAGCACGCCAGCCCGAAGGTGACCGGCCAGATGGAGGAGCGCCGCGCCCACGAGACCAGGCGGTCCAGCGTGGTGGTAAAGACATTCTCCTTCACCGGGTTGTCGTCGTCCTGCCAGGTGGGCCACTCGGTGCGGTTAAGCGGGAAATCGGGGCCGGAGGTCCCCATCGGCTTCACCAGAGGGAGTTGGCCGGAGCGGAGATTGATCGGCTGCAGGGTCGCGTCCATCGGCTTGGGGGTCGTCTCGTCTAACGCCATGAGAGCGCTCCTTTTTTCCATGCGTAGGCGTAGCCCACCAGCAGAATAATGAGGAAGGTCGCCATCTCCACCAGCCCGAAAACGCCGAGTTTACGGAACAGCACGGCCCACGGATAGAGAAATACCGTCTCCATGTCGAACAGGATGAACAACATGGCGACGAGGTAGAAGCGAACGAAGACCGGCTTGCGGGCGTCCTCGCCGGGGATGATGCCGCATTCGTACGGGGCGTTCTTCTCCGGCGACGGCTTTTTGGGGCCGAGAATCGCCGAGGCCCCCGTCTGCCCCAGGGCGATGACGATGGCGATGAGCATCAGGATGAGGATGGGCAGGTACTCTCGCATTCGACCGCGCTCCTTGCCGCACAGACGGGCTGACTCGACCCGAAGAGGTCACCCTTTGCGCGAGGTCCGCAACCGTTCGCCTCATGGCGCGGCGATGGCGGGAGCTCAGCGCGAACCGAGCGACTTCGGCCTGAAAACTGGGTTCATTGTGACTGCTTCGTGAATCCTTTTACAATCCACTCCTGCGCGGGAGCGCCCGACCTGCAGAAGCCGTTCCCCACGCCTCCGGGAGACGGGCAGCGGCTTTCCACTCCCCTTTCATTGGCCGATTCAGGAGTGGCTTGTAGTCGTAACGCGCCCATTCCGCGCCGAAATCACTTAGCTCTCCCTTTCAGGAGAACTGGGCGAGTCCTCGGCGTGTGTTTCCCGTTGGAGGGCGCTACAACGGTCGAGGGCGGCGCCACCCTCCGCCGAGGTTCGCCCTGCATACCTCATCATGACGCGGCGGCGCGCCCCGGTTCAGCCCGAACGTAACGGTTTGCTCACGACTCCCGCCCGGCGCCTTCAGGGCGTTGTCTCTCCCGCACGCGGCCTTCATCATGGAGAGTGGGCTTGCGCCCCCCGAAGAGGGGCCTGTCGCGTTGGCCCGCACCCTTCCAAAACTCTCTCGCTTACTGTCTTCTTCCTCCCGCATGGCTTCCCTTCCCGCCACCGAAACTCCCGCCGCGCCTATGACCGACGTGCCGCTCATGCCGCCGGTTGTCAAGGCGCGCCACGTCCATCGCCTCTTTTCCTCCGTCGCGCCCACCTACGACCTGCTGAACACGGTCCTCAGTTTTGGGCTGCACAAGCGGTGGCGCCGACTCGCTACCGACGCCTGTCATCTCGCCCCCGGCGGAGTCGCCCTCGATGTGGCGACCGGCACCGGGGATTTCGCCCTGGAGGCGCGGAGGCGGGTCGGCCCCAACGGGCGGGTGGTCGCCACCGATTTTTGCGGACCGATGCTGCGGGCGGGCGGGAAGAAGCTGCGCGGGAAGGCGGCGATGCTGGAAAGCGACGCCCTCGCCCTCCCCTTCCCTGATGAGACGTTTGACGCCGCCACGATGGGGTTCGCGCTCCGTAACGTCGCCGACATCCCGCAGACTCTCTCGGAGATGGCGCGCGTCGTGAAGCCGGGCGGGCGCGTCGTCCAGCTGGAACTGTCGCGGCCCACCTCGCCGCTCTTCCGACCGCTCTACGCGCTCTATTTTCAGCATCTGCTGCCCACGGTGGGCCGCCTCATCCACGGCCGCAAGGAGAATTACGCCTACCTGCCGGCGTCGCTGCGGGCCTTCGCATCCCGCGAGGAGGTCGCCGCTATGTTCCATAACGCCGGTCTGCGGGACGTGACCGTGCGCGACCTGACGTTTGGCATCGTCACCATCTACGCCGGGACTAAATCGGCGGAGGGAGGCGCCCCGTGACCCTCGTCTCTCCCCGTCCCTCCCCATTGACTTCCCGCCTCCAACCGTCTCCCCCTGTGACGCATGGCTGGAGCGTCATCGCGCGGGACCTCACGGAAGTGGAAGTCCTCCTTCACGCCGAGGCCGCTTCGGAGGTCCCTCTCGCGCAGGCGGTCTGTGGCGCCGTCCACGCGGCGGGAGGCAAGCGGCTGCGGCCCGCGCTGGTCCTGCTCGCCTGCCGCGCCCTGGAGTCCTCCGCCCCCGACGCGCGCGTCACCGGGGCCGCTGTCGAGATGATTCACGCCGCCACGCTCCTCCATGACGATGTGGTGGACCGCTCTTCCAGTCGCCGGGGCCGCGTCACGGCGTTCGCCCGATGGGGAAGCGCGCCCGCCGTGCTGGGCGGCGACCTGCTCTTCTCGCGCGCGTTCGGGCTGCTGGCGCGGCATGGGCAGGGGGAGGAGTTGCGCGTCCTCTCCACATGCATGCTCACCATGTGCCGGGGCGAGATCATGCAAAACGTGCACCGGGGCGACCTGGAGATGACCGAAGGCGCCTACTACGACGTGATCCGCGCCAAAACCGCCGACTTCATCTCGGCCTGCTGCCGCGTCGGCGCCATGCGCGCCGACGCCAGCTCCGTCACTATCGAGCGCCTGGCCGAGTACGGCATGAACCTCGGCCTCGCGTTTCAGGTCACCGACGACCTGCTCGACCTGTGCGGCGACGAAACGGAGATCGGCAAGCCCCTCGGCGGCGACCTGCGTGAAGGGAAGATGACGCTGCCGGTCATCCTCGCCCTGCGCGCGGCCCGCCCCGCCGAACGGGAGCGGGTGAAGCAAATCGCGGGGAAGCCGGTCATCTCGCGGGATGAGTTTGAGGAAGTCAGGACGATACTGTACGCCTATGACGCCCCCGCCCGCGCCTGTCTCGTCGCCGAGGATCTCGCGTGCGCCGCCATCCGCGCCCTCGACCCCCTGCCCGACACTCCGGCCCGCGATGCGCTCGTCGCCCTCGCCTGCGGCCTCTCCTCCCGCTCGAAGTAGCCGCTCTTACCCAGCGCGATTTTCAGCCTGGAGCGACGAGATAAACCGTTACTCGTCGGCGACCTCGTGGGTGTGACCGCACGGCTGGCGTTTCCCCAACGTTTTCAGGGCATGAGTCTGGAAGTACTCGGCGAGACCGGCGTCATACGCGGCGACCTCGGCGGCCCACCGCTCGGCTGTGCCATCGCCGTACATCGCATCGGTCAGGCGCCGGGCGCGGTCGTCGGAATGGTCCTCGCCGCCGGGCCGGTAGCCGAGCATCATGTGCGCCTTCTTCCACCGTGTATCGTTGGCGAGGCGCAACGCCTCCACCGCCGCCACGATTTGTTCCGGCGTCCCCCGCACGCGATACTCCATGCGGTAGGCGCGATGCTCCTCGCGGAGGAAGCTGTTCGTGTCGTACTTCACCGTCGCGCCGGTGAGAAACTCGATGTAGTTGGCGGGGAGCCGCGTCGCCATGCCGAGGAAGGCGTCCTCGATGTCCTCGTCCTCGGCCAACTCCTCCGGCAGGTTCGGCAGCGACCGCCAGCCCGCTGTCCGCAGCGTGACCCGTGCGCCGTACTCGCCGGACGGCCACCGCTCTTCGATACGAAACCCCACGGCATGAAGCGTGAATCGGTCGGTGATCGGCTCGTAGGGGAAGGCGGTGTTGAAGGGGTCTCGAACGGCCTGGGGCAGTTCGTTCTGATGAATGACAGGGATGCCGGTCCCAAACGGCGAGGGCGCGGCGGAATCGGGGGGGTAAGGAGAGGAGGATGACATGAAAGGGTGTCCAGAAGGCGGCCAGCCGAACTGACGAGGAGGCGGAAGTTAAAGAAGGAACCATGAGGGAAGTTCAACGTTCTAAAGCGTAGTGTACACTGAAGGTCTCTACCACGCCTCCTCCGCTTCGATGGTGCCTTTTACCGGATTGACGACGTTATGACCTCCCTGATTTCCTGGCGCCGTTCAGCCCGGCGGCCTGCGGCCTTCACTCTTATTGAGCTACTGGTCGTCATCGCCATCATCGCGATTCTTGCCGCCCTGCTCTTCCCGGTGTTCGCCCGTGCGCGAGCGGCGGCGCGGGATTCCGTCTGCATCTCCAACCTGAAGCAGATGGGCGGCGCGGTGGAACTCTACTCCCACGACTGGGACGACTTGTATCCGCTCGGCCTGGATTTCGCTGACGCCTCAGTGGATGGACAGGCCGCCTACGAGGGCTTTCCCGCCGAGGTCGCTCCCAATGCGAGCGCCACTGTCAAGGCCCTTCTGGCGCGGCCTAATCGCGGGGGGTTCCTCGACCAGGCGCTGAAGCCGTACCTCAAAACCCAGGAAGTTTGGCGTTGCTCCGCCGATACCGGCCTCCATTACAGTTCCATATCGGGTGATGGGAGCAATTTCGTCCATGGCGATGACACCCACGGCGACACCGCGTTTGAGACCTTCCACACCAGTTACGGGTATCGCACGGAACTGGGCCTGGCGGAGTGGTTGGTGGGCCAGGGCAGAAACGCCAGCCAGTTGGTGGTCATCTCGGATATGGCGGGGTATTGGCACTCTCGCTATCAGCGCAGCTCGCGTTCCGACGCTACATCAGACACGGACGACACCTCCCGATGGTCGCTCAACGTACTGTTTGGCGACGGCCATGTGAAAAATACCTCGTGGAGTGATTACATTAAGGATTGGCAGGAGACCGGCCCTGTCGCGGAGTACTACCGGCAGTTGCGGGTGGGAGGGTAACGCCTTCTTTCCGGGCCAACCCTGCCTGAACGGTGGTGATCGCTCTCCGCCCCTGTCGCCTCGCGCCGCCTCAGACTCACGCGGATGACACCGTAAACGGAGGGACTTGTGGACATGGATGCTCGAACGCCGGATGCGTCCGGCAGCCCGCTCACTCCCTTCACTGATGTCCCTCCCTCTGCGCCCCCCGACCCGGACGGCTGGGACGCCTGGCTCACCGAGCGGATGAGAACCTATCGCACCCTGAACCCCGAAGACCGCGAACAGGTGCAACGGGGAGTCCGCGACCTCTCCTCCCGCAACGTCCCGCCGACCTTCCTTCTTTCCAGCGCCCGTGCCCTCGCCCGCGAACTCGCCGCCCAGGCGGAGGAGACCGATCAACCCGCCGACGCCGAGCGCCAGAAGTTCATCGAGGCGAACGCCTTGCCGCCCGATGAACGCATCTCCGCCCGCCGACAACCGCGCAGTGAAGCCAAAGCCCGCGAGCGCGATGCGTACCTCGCCGGGGTGCGGCGGCTGGTCCGGGAAGCCCGTTCCGCCCATCAGCCCCACGAACGCAAGCGGCTGCGGCGCGAACTCATGGGGGTGGACCAGAAGCGGCTCCGTCGCATCCTCGGCGTGGAGGGCGTCGAACTCTCCGAGCAGATCCGCGAACTCCTCCTCCGCTCCAGCGACCTCCGCTAACCTCGTCCCCGCTCTCCGTCCCCCTCCTCATGAGCCGACTCCTCCGCCAGTACCGCGACACCCATCGCCAGCTCCGCGACTTGTACGATCCGTTCACCGCCGAGCATTGCCCCACGTGCGAAACCCCGTGCTGCCGGAAACCCGTGCGCGTGGACGCCGTGGACATCGCCCTGGCCGAGGCGCACGGGCGCGCCCTGCCGCCTCACGGAGACCCTGAAGAGGAACGGAACCAGACCGCCAAAGACGTGATCGGCGGCGCGGTACCCATCTACTTTCAAGAGAGTATCCCCTGCGACTTCCTCACCGAGGCGGGTTGCGCCTTTCCCCGCGATCTGCGGCCGTACGGCTGCACGCGCTTCCTGTGCGACCCGATGAACCGGCTGATGGAACCAGACGTACTGCGACAGGTGAAGCGCCTGCTGCGGAAACTGGACCTCCTCCACAACGAGATCGTCGCGGCGACGCGGCCCAGGCCGTCCTCCCGCTGAAGCGCGAAATCCGCCACATTCCGCTCGCATTGTTTGACTGAGGCCACCATTGATTGAAGTGATCGTGACCGACCTGGGGAAAGTCCTCCTCCCCTTCGACGTGGAACCGGTTTGGAACCGGATCATCGCCGCCTGCCCGACCTGCGACGACCCGCGCGGCGTCTTCCAGAGCATCTACCACGACGCGAAGATTGGCGTGGGGCTGACCGAACCGGCGGAGTTCCACCGGCGACTGGTGGACGGCATGGGCCTCACCCTCTCCTTCGACGAGTTTTGCCGCGTCTGGAGCGATATGTTTTGGGAGGACGAGGCGACCATCGGCCTGATCATGGATGCGCACGTGCGAGAGCGGCACATGCTCTCGAACACCAACGCCATCCACTGGGACTGGATTCTGCGGCGGCACGGGGCGATGCTAAGCGGCTTTGATCGCCTCTGGGTGTCGCACGAGATGGGACTGGAGAAGCCGGACCCGGCCATCTACCGCGCGGTGATCGCAGCGACCGGACTGCCCCCGGAGTCGCACGTCTTCATAGACGACCTGGCGGCGAACGTGGCGGGCGCCGAAGCGGTGGGCATGGCGGGCATTGTTCACACCGACGCCACGGCGCTGGCGCGGGAGTTCCGCCGCCTGGGCCTGACTGGATGATTTTGCAGTAAACTGCCAGGAGTTACTATAAACAAGCGTCGAAGATGACGCTACTATTGATTTATACCTCCGAGAGAAGACTTTGCCCATGCCGGTATTCGGGCCAGGTCGGAGAGGAGCGCTTCTGTGAATAAGCGCGAGGCCCCTATTCGTTGGGCTCCCAAGGTAAAGCCGGAGCGAATTCGGTTGCTTTATGAGACGGATGCGAGCCGAGTGATGGATGAGGAGTTGGTGGATGAAGTGGGGTATGCGCTTCTTGCTCGGTGCCAAAGTATTCTGGAAGTCACTGAAGCCGTGAAGGGCCGCGCGAAGTGTCATGGCTGCGACGGCATCATCGAACACCGAGCGGCCGGAGACTTCCTTCTCATCTGCTCAAACTGCGGTTGGACGGTTACCTGGAAAGTGTACCAGAAAAGTTACCAGGAGAAGCAGCTGTTTGGTGGAGCAGCAACCGAGCTGTTTCGTGACTACTTTCAGCGCTTCCTGGCGGCAACGACGGCGGGAAAGAAATTGCTTCTTATCGACCGTTTGCTCCATGAATTTCACTGGTATCAGACCAAACAAGAAGAGGCTCCTCACCCGGCCCGATCCACCGCAGCCAATCTGATAGCGGGTCGAAACCTCCGAGAGGTAATCGCCTTTCTCGATCAATTGACCTATGGCGAGGGTGTTCCTCTCGAAGCCCACCAAAACCGAGAGCGGTGGCGACGGGATGCAGGCAGGAAGGGGGAGCCTGGATGAGTTGTTGTAGGCGCGGATTATCGCTTCTTCAGAAGCGGAAGACGTAGAGGAGAAGACCTCAATGGTAGGTATGCTGTGCATGTTTCGCCGTAGGGTTTGCCAGCGCGCGATTGACTCGATGACACCAGAGGAGTGATCCATGACCCCCTTTAACAAGCCTTGAGGTTTCTCGTCTGTGCATGGGTACGGGCGAAATCGGCAGTTCGATCCAGGGCGACGATGCGTTCCGAATGCTCGACCGCTATGTGGAGCTCTGCGAGGATGGCTAATATCCGAAAAGGAACCGGGCATCCGCTTCCCGAACCTCACCTCAACCCGTCTGGACCGTAAGGCCGAGCGGGGCGCACCAGAGACCTAAAGGCGACGTTCGTCGAGGATGATGGACAGGATTGCGGAAGCCCTTGCTTTTTCGGTCAAAACGCCGATAATAACTCTATAACTCCCCTGCAACGTGGCAGACCCACGCTGCACTCCATCCTTGTGAAAAGTTTCACTTTAAGGGGCCGGTCATGGCGAAAACGATTGTTGAAGACCTCTGCATCGCGTGTGGCGTCTGTCTCCCGGAGTGTCCCAACGCGGGCATCGACGAGTCTAACGGCGTCTTCGCTATCTATTCCGAACTCTGCACTGAGTGCTTCGGCTTCTACGAGATTCCGCACTGCGTGGAACTCTGCCCCGTGGACGCCATCGAAACCGTGCGGAATGGCCAGCCCAGCAACGCCGACGCGGACGCCGATCTCGCCGCCACCGTGCACCCGGATCGCTTCCCCCGCAGCTGACGCGCCGGATCGCATCCGCGCGTGCTGATAGTCCCCGGCGCGACCCGCTTCCTCATAAGCCTTAATGGCGGATGCGGATGCCGATGGTCGGCTTCGGCGAGTGGAGCAGGTTCTCCACGCCGATCAGCAGGCTGGTGTCGTCCTTCAACCTTTTGCGGTAGTACACATCGGCGTCCAGGTGGTTGGGGCGGTAGGCGTTCATCGTGAGGCCGTTCGGCTGCCCCAGGTTCGTGTCCAGCCCGATACCGAGCCAGCCCCGGTAGACGCCGTAGCGGGCGCTCCACCCGTCGCCCAGCGTCTGCCCCATCTGGAGGTTGAGGCGATTGGTGTCGGCCACGCCGAAGACGCCGCCGGTCACAAAGTTCTTTTTCCCCATCGGCAGCACGGCGTTGACATCGGCCCGGAAATGGCCGGGGTCCACGTTTTGCACAAGGTCCAGCGTCGTCTGCTGCTTGATGGTATCCTTTGAGGCGTTCGGGTTCTCGGAGGCGCCGGGGTTACGCGCGCGCCGATAGCGCCCCGTGAGCTTTTGCACCGTCTGGTTGACGGCGGTGGCGGCCTGAAGCGCCTGATCGGTGGAGGCGCGGACGTTCGCGAGCGCCGCCTTGAGGTCCCCCGTGAGGGTCGGGTCGCCGGAGAGTTTCTCCAGGTTGGACGCGATGGTCGTCATCTTTGCGGCGAGGGCCGGTAGCTCCGCCGACGCCGTTTTCAAGTTGTTAAGGGTGGATCCCAGGCCGCTCTTCACATCCTCGCCGCTCACGATGCCGCTGATGGCGGAAGTGAGCTGCTCCACGTTGTCGGCGGACTTATTCATGGAGACGACTGTCTCCTTGATGGAGGGCTGCACGCTGTTGGCAAGGTTTTGGAAGGCTGCCGCCGTCTGGTCGGCGCGTCGGGTGGCGTTAGCGATGTTGGCGCTGGAGAGTTCGGCGCTGTCGAGGAGAGCGTGCAGCGTCTTCTGGAGTTTGGGGTCGCCGACGAGCTGGCCCATGGCGCGCACGGTGGCGCGGGTGTCCCGCAGGGCGAGCTGGGCCTCCTGAATGACCTGGTTGGAGGACGCGGCGAGCTGGCTGGCTTTTGCCATCAGGCCCTCGATCTGCACCGTCTCCTGCCCCTCCACCGGCTCGGTGAGGTTCTCTGGAAGCGCACCTTTCGCCTGTTCGCGGGGGATGATGCTGACATACTTCTCGCCAATGAGGCCGCCGGAAGTGATGACAAACCCGGAGCCGCTGGGAATCTGAAACTGCCGGGCGATGCGGAGTTGCAGCAGGGCCTTGTTGTCCGGCGAGAGGCGGATCGAATCCACCGCGCCGATGACGACGCCCGCCATGCGGACTTCCGCGCCGGGAGTGACATTCTGCGCGTCCCGAAACGAGACGGGCACGATGTAGCTGTTGCGCTTGAATCCCTGCCCCAGCACGAAGTACCAGATGACAAACAGGGCGCCAAGCGACGTGAGAACGGCCAAGCCGACTTTGGTGGCGGAACGCAGCTGCAATCGAGACTCCGGGATGAGACAGGCGCTGGTGAGGAGGTGAAGGAGCGGTCAGGGAGGATCAGGGATGTTCAGGGGGCGAGTGGGCCGTCGGCGAGGCCGGAGATGAACTGAACGACCGCCAGATCGTTGGAGGCGCGGATTTCGGCGGCGGTCCCCTCCGCGATGATTCGCCCTTCATGAATCATGGCCACCCGGTCGGCGATTCTCCAGATGCTTTCCAGGTTGTGGGACACCACGATGCTGGTGATGCCGAGGCGATTTTTCATCTCCACAATCAGGTCATCTATGATGCGCGCCATGATCGGGTCCAGGCCGCTGGTCGGCTCATCGTAGAGGAGGACCTGCGGCTCGGTCGCCAGAGCGCGGGCCAGGCCGATGCGTTTCTGCATACCGCCGGAGAGTTCGGCGGGGAAGCGGTCCTGCGTCTCTTCCATGCCGACACTTTCGAGCATGTCGCGCACGATCCGGTCGAGTTCGGCGCGGGGGAGACGAGCGCGGTGGCGCCGGACGCCAAAGGCGACATTGTCGTAGACGGAGAGGGAGTCGAAGAGGGCGGCGTATTGGAACACCATCCCCATTTGGCGACGGACCGCGTTGAGTTCGCGTTCGGGCAGGCCCACAATATCGGTATCGCCGATGAAGATATGGCCCGCCGTGGGCCGCGTCAGCCCGGCGATGCACTTGAGCATGGTGCTTTTGCCCATGCCGCTCATCCCCATCAGGGCGAGGATTTGGCCTTCCGGCGCGGCAAGACTGGCGCGGCGCAGAATTTCGCGCCCCCCGGCTTCAAAGACAACCTCCTCAACCCGCACTTCCATACGTATGCAGTATAGCGAAACGACGCGGGCGCCTGAACACACCGCGGCCCTTCCCGGTGGAGCTCAGGGTCATTTCCTTGAGGAATCCGGCGGTTGAAACCGCTACAACACCCACACGAAACCCGCCTGCGCGGGCTATGGAGTCGGCGAAGGCCGACTTTCTGTTATTGGCGCCGAGACTCCAGCCGCCCGACGTCTTTCGAGCCGCCTGAGCCACAAAAGTTCTTCCCTGAAACGACCCTGTCGGCTGGCGCACGGGACGCTTCCCAAAGGCAAGCGGATCGGGTATGCTCACCCTAAGGCGCACTCTGCGCCCACCTCCGCCGTTCAGAGGGGCCCATCGTCGCCTGAAGCGAGGTGTCTCATGTCCGTTCAGCAAATCCCCTCCCACGTCCGCCTTTCGAGAGGCTTCACGCTGATCGAACTGCTGGTCGTCATCGCCATCATCGCCATTCTGGCGGCCATCCTGTTCCCCGTCTTCGCCCGCGCGCGGGAAAAAGCACGGCAAACCTCCTGCGCCAACAACCTGAAGCAGCTCGGCACGGCGGGCATGCTCTACACCCAGGAGTACGACGAAACCCTCCCCATGGGTTGGTACGACGACGCCACTCTGGCTGGCGACCGCCGCTACGGCCACTGGCAGATCATCCTGCGGCCTTACATCGGCGAAGGCAAGGGCAATGACAACAGCATCTGGACCGTCGGCGCGAGCGTCCGCACCTGCCCCTCCGCGCCGGAAGGGGACCGCTACGCCTACAGTTACAACACGTACGCAGGCGATCAGGGGCGCGTCATCACGCAGGCGGACATCCGTACCATCACGGAGATGGTCTGGTTCGGCGACGGCGCCCAAATCCCGGAGTGGGACTACAACTGTTCCGCCACCTTCTACAATATTCCCTCCGACTCCGACGACGCCAAAGGTAAGTTTGACGCCGATGAGAACGCCAACAAGGGCAAGGTGCGCTACCGACACAGCGTCGGTGCGGTGATCGGCTTCACCGACGGCCACGTGAAATGGGTGAAGCGCGGAGGCCTCACCCTCAACCGGAACTGGCTCGCCTACCCCGGCCAGCAGTAA
>JBBRGS010000005.1:0-45769 GCA_038240635.1 Armatimonadota bacterium | reverse complement strand
CCCACAAACCACCAGTAAGTGTTTTCGAGGCGGCGCATTTTATCGTATTCGTCGGGTTCCATAGCCTCCCAGGGAGCGGCGGCGCCTCACACAATCGTTCGGTACAGTGTACCCCAAACCGCATGACGCGGACAGGTCGCCTGGCGCCCCGCCCCCTGACGCCCGGAGCGCCTTTTCATGGAGACCGGCGGTTGAAACCGCTGCAAAACCCACACGAAGTCGGCCTTCGCCGACTCATGCTATGCCGAATCTTTCCGTCCGTGAGCGCTTCCCCTACCTCACCCCGGCCTTCGGCCACCCCTCTCCCACAGGAGAGGGGTGGGTGAGATCATGATCTCGCACCCATCATTCCTCCCCCAACCCGCGCAGGCGGGTGTCGTGTGGCTGTTGCAGCGGTTTCAACCGCCCGGACTTCTGAACCTCCATGACAGGAAGTCCCCGTGTCCTGCCCGCTTCCCGCCGATTAGAACGGCGCGTCCGGCCCCGCGAGGAATTCCCGTTCCTCCGGCGTACTCTCCCGGCCCAGCGCATCGTTGCGATTGGGGAACCGCCCGAACCGCTTGATCACCCGCTGGTGCCGCAGGGCGTAGTCCAATCCCATTTTGTTCTCCGGGGTCGGCTCCAGGGCCGAGAAGAGTTCCACGGAGCGCCGTTGCTCCTCCCGGTCCTCGCTGTGTTCAAACGGGAGGTAGAAGAAAGCGCGGCAGGCGTCCGGGAAGCGCTGGTCGTATCCCAGGGCAATGGCGCGTTGGGCGGCCTGAAGCGCGGCGGCGTCGGTGGCGAAGGCGCGCGGCTGGTTCCGAAACAGGATGCTGGGGCACTGGTCCAGCAGCAGAATCAGCGCAAGGGCGCCTTCGGGGGTCGCTTCCCAGGCGCTCAATTCGCCCGCAGCCGCCCGCTCAAAGTCGTCCGCGAACCGCTCGCGCACCTCGGCGTCGAACTCCGGGGCGGGGCCAAACCATGCGGGATTCGGCTTGCCGTACCGTTCCTCTCCAGGCTTGCCGAACCAGAACTCCAGGATGTCAGTGGGTTGCGCCACAGACTGCCTCCCTTTCAGACGGAACGCCGCCCCTCCCCCTGCCGAGGCGGAATGGGCGGCGACGAACCGACACGCGCGATGCCCCGCGCGGCTTCATGATGTCCATATGAGTTTAGCCGAGGTAGCCGACCCATTCGGCTTCGGCGGTCATCATCTCCTCGAACATGGCCTCGATCTCGGCCAATGTGCAAACGGCGGCGGTGAGCGGGTCCAGCGCCATCGCGTGGAACACCTTGCGGCGGTCGCGTTCGAGGATCGCCTCCACCACCAGCTGCTGCACTGCGATGTTGGAGCGGTTGAGGGCCGCGAGCGGGCCTGGCAGGTCTCCCACCACGCACGGGTGCACGCCGGTCTTCTCCACGAGGCAGGGGACTTCCACGCAGCAGCCTTCCGGCAGATTGGTGATGAGGCCGGTGTTCGCCACGTTGCCGTTGAACTTGAACGGGACGCCGGTCACCGACGAATGGATGATGTGGGAGGCGTACTCGTGGGAGCCTTTCAGGTCAATCGTCTCCTCCCCCGATGCCTGGCGCAGCAGGGGCGAGTCGGCCTTGTCCCAGCGCGTTGCGGGAGCCAGGTTCGGCTCGTGGAAGTCGAGATGCAGGGCCTCCATCACCTCCTCGCGCTGCCGGAAGTAAGGCACATACTCCGACATATGCGTGGACGACTCGGTGACGAAGGAGTCGAAGTAGCGGAAAATCTCGAAGCGGACGGGGTCCTTCTTAAAAATCTCCGGGTCCTCCATCGCCTGCCGAAGGAGGGGATAAGCATCCTCGCCGTTCTTCTCGAACCGGAGGAACCAGCTCATGTGATTGATCCCGGCGACCCAGAAGGCCATCTCGTCGAACTCGGCGCCAATGTAGCGGGTGAGCTGCTCGGAGGTACCCTGCACGCTGTGGCACAGGCCGACGTTTTGGATGCTCGTGGCGTCGTTCATCGCCCAGCAGAGCATCGCCATCGGGTTGGTGTAGTTGATGAGGAGGGCGTCCGGGCAGAGTTCCTCCATATCGCGGGCGATGCCGAGCATGTGCGGCGCGGCGCGCAGGGTGCGGAAGATGCCGCCCGGCCCCAGCGTGTCGGCGACGGACTGATTGACGCCGTACTTTTTGGGAATCATCTTGTCGGCGTGGTAAGCGGGGCCGCTGTAGGCGGGACCACCGGCGGCGATGGCGGTGATGACGAAATCGCACCCTTCGAGGAGGGCCCGACGGTCGGTGTCGGCGAGGACGGTGGCGGGGGTGCCGTGGAGCTCGATGACGCGGCGGGCGTACTGGGTAGCCGGTTCGAGGTGATCGGGATTGGTGTCCACGAGGGCGAAGGCGCTTTCGCGGAGTTCCGGGTACGACATAATGTCCACGAGCATGCGCTGGCAGAACCAGCTGCCCGCTCCGATGATGGCGATTTTGGGCATGAGAGGCTCCGGTCGGGGTAGCGGAGGGAGAGTCGTCATGAGAGGCGGCTTTCTCCTCCCTGTTCGCGGCGGCGGGATGAACTCCTGAATTGACCTGAAGCGCCGCGCCCAACGATATTAAAGGGAGGTAGGGAAGGGCCGTGCGTGGTGTCTCACGAATCTGATTCCGACCGAATCCCTTCCTTGCAGGCTCCCTCTCTTCAGAAAGCCGTTCGCCGCCATGCCTTCCTCACCCTCACCCTCACCCTCGCCCGCCGTCTCCGCGACCCCTGCGCCGCCTCGGTTCCCCCTGCGCGTCAGCGCCGACCGCCGGTATCTCGTCGATGCGGCGGGAACGCCGTTCCTCTACAACGCCGATACCGCCTGGATGCTGTTCCTGAAATTGTCCCGCGACGATGCCAGGGAGTATCTCACCGCGCGGAAGCGGCAGGGCTTCACCGTGGTCCAGCTCCAGCTCACCGGCTTTTACGGCGCCCACAATCGAGCGGGGGAAGGGCCGTTCCTCACGGAAGGCGACTTCTCCACGCCCAATGAGCGCTTCTTCGCCCATGTGGACGATGTGATCGGTGACGCCGAGGCCCTGGGGCTGTACCTCGCCGTGGCGCCGTTATGGGTCGGGTGCTGCGGCGAAGGGTGGGGTGGGCGCGGCAAGCCGCTTCAGACCAACAGCCGGGAGCAATGTCGCGCGTTCGGACGCTGGCTCGGCGAGCGGTACGGCTCGTTCCCTCATCTGATGTGGATCATGGGCGGCGACAACGACCCGCTGGACGACCGGGAGGCGATCCGCCAGGTGGCTCTGGCCCTGAAGGCTGCGGCGCCGGACCAATTGATCACTTATCATGCCGCATCCACCCACTCCTCCACCGACGTGTGGCCGCCCGATGAGCCGTGGCTTGATGTGTCCATGACCTACACCTACTTTCGCGGCTTCAACAAGGCGTGGAACAAAAGCCAGCCCGACGTGGAAGAAGTCAATCATGCCGAATGTCATCGCCAGCCAACCCGCCCCTTCTTCCTCGGCGAATCGACCTACGAAGGCGAACATGGCGCGTGGGGATCGGCGCGGCAGGCGCGCAAGCAGGCGTACAGCTCGCTGTTGAGCGGCGGTATGGGCCACGCCTACGGGTCGCCCAACTGGAACTTCCCGGCACACTGGCGCGAGACGCTCAATCTTCCCGGCGCCCAAAGCCTCCGCCACCTGCGCGACCTGTTCACGGAGCGCACCTGGTGGACTCTCCGCCCGGATGAGGCGCATCGGCTGGCGGTGGACGGCCTGGGGGAACCCGCCGCCAACGACTCCGTGGTGACGGCGCGCGCGGCGGACGGCTCATTCGCCCTGAGTTACTTCCCCTCGCCGAAAGCCGTGACGTATGAACTGCCCGATGGCCCACGTCCCGTTGCGGCGACGTGGTTCGATCCGACGAACGGCGTCCGTCATCCCGCCGAGGGGTCGCCCTGGGCCGCGCCGGGCCGCGTGACGCTCACCCCTCCCGCGCACAACGCCGCCGGGGACCCGGATCATGTCCTGATCCTCAAATGGGGAAAGTGAGGCGGCGCATCCGCTTATATCCTTGTAAGCCTGCGGCATTGCCGGTATAATGAGGGCGCCTGGGGCGCGGCCGTTTTGCCTCCTCGCTCATCCGTGTCACCCTGTGAAGGAGCGCGGGCGGCCTGCGGGCCAGCCTCCTCATCCTCCTGTCTTCGTGCTCCCGCTTCCCCGACGGCGCCCTTCCCCCGGTTCCGCAGACTCCCCAAAGGTTGTTAACTTTATGGCAGAGACGGCCCCCAAAAAAGAGAATAAAGCGCAAAAAGCCGAGCGCCTTAAGCAGGAGAAGAACCCCTGGGACCTCTTCCCTGACATTGAACGATACGCCCGCGACGGCTTTGACTCCATCCCTATGGACGACCTGGAGTCGCGCTTCCGCTGGTGGGGCCTCTACACCCAGGGCGACGGCGCGGGAGTGCTGGGCGGCAAGAAGGCTGTCCCCCGGTTTATGCTGCGGATTCGCGTGGCCAACGGGCAGCTCTTCAGCCACCAGTTGCGCACCATCGCCGACCTCACCCGCCAGCACGCGCACGGCTTCGGCGACATCACCGTCCGCGAGAACATCCAGCTCCACTGGATCGGCATCGAGCAGGTCCCCGACCTCTTCAAAACGCTCTGGATGCACAACCTCATGACCACCGGCGCGTGCGGCGACGTGACCCGCAACATCACGGGCTGCCCCGTCGCCGGAGTGGATCACGACGAGATTTGCGACGCCTCCCCGCTGGTTCACGAGGCCACCCGCATGCTCGTCGGCAACAACGACTTCTACAACCTGCCGCGCAAGTATAAAATCAACATCACCGGCTGCCGCAACTGGTGCTCCCTCCCCGAAATCAACGACCTCGCGCTGACCGCCGTCCGCCATCCCGACCGCGACGAAATCGGCTTCGCCATGCGCGTCGGCGGCGGCCTCTCCGTCAATCCGCACTACGCCATCAAGCTGGACGCCTACGTCCGCTGGGATCAGGTCCTCCCCGTGACGCACGCCGTCAGCTGCCTCTTCCGCGACAGCGACTGCCTCCGCGAGAGCCGCAGTTCCGCCCGCCTGAAGTTCCTCTTCCTCAAGTACGGCTGGACCCCCGAATCGTTCCTCGCCGACCTCCATCGGCGCCTCGGCTTTGAACTCGAACCCGCCGTCCCCGAAGAAGTCCCCTCCGAGACGTTCCGCGATCACGTGGGCGTGAACCCGCAGAAGCAGGACGGCCTGAGCTACGTCGGCGTGTCGGTGTTGCGGGGCCGCATCACGGCGGACCAGATGACGCTGGCGGCGGACCTCGCCGAGGAGTATGGGCGGCGCCAGATTCGCCTCACCGTGGGGCAAAACTTCATCCTCACCGACATCCCCAACGAGAAGGTGGAGGCCGTCGTCTCGAAGCTGGACGCGGCGGGGCTACGCACCCAGGCGTCGCACTTCTGGCGTGGCGTTCATGTCTGCACCGGGATCGAGTTTTGCAAGCTGTCGCTCACCGAGACGAAGGCGTTCGGCGTGACGCTGGTGGAGGAGATGGAGCGGCGACTGCCCGGCTTCAGCCAGCAGCTCCGCATCAACGTAAACGGCTGTCCCAACTCGTGCGGGCAGCACTGGCTCGCCGACATCGGCCTTCAGGGCCGCACCGTGAAGGTGGACGGCAAGCCGCAGGAGGCGTACGATGTGTTCGTGGGCGGCAGCCCCGGCGAGCAGAGGACGCTGGGCCGTCGCGTGGGTCTCGCTGTGCTGGCCACCGACGTGCCGGACGCCCTGGAGAGCCTGCTGCGCGGCTATGAAACCCATCGTGAGGACGGCGAGAGCCTGAAAACATACCTCCAGCGCGAGGAGGACGAGACCCTGGGAGGGTTGCTGCAATCGGGCCGCGAACACGAAAGCCAGGAAGGGAAGCTGGCCGCGGCGGCGGGGTAACCGTCTTCCCGCGCATCGCCATTCATGAATGAAGCGCTTCCCCCCGCACGCCGCTCCCCTGTGGAAACATCCCGCCCTTCACGCCGCGCCAAAGGATTGCGACCTCTATGCCGAAAACGTGGACCTACGAAGACACCGGGCTGGAGACTCTGGAACGGGTCGGCAAGCTCAACCGCTTCAACGCGTGGATGTTCGATGTGCTGAAGCCGTACCTGGGCCGCGACATTCTCGAAGTGGGGTGCGGAATTGGCAACCTCACCGAGCAGATGCTGCCGCACACCGACCGCGTCGTCGGCCTGGACGTGGAGCCGCGCTACATCGAGGCCGTGCGCGAGCGGTTTCGGGGCGACGCCCGCTTCTCCGCCGCCCTGTGCGACCTCTCCGCCGCCCTTCCCGCCGACCCCGCGCCCGGCTCCTTCGACACCGTGGTCTGCCTCAACGTGCTGGAGCATATCGAGGACCACGTGACGACCCTGCGCCACATGAAGGCGATGCTTCGGCCCGGCGGTCGGCTGGTGCTGCTCGTCCCGGCCTTCTCGTGGCTGTACGGCACGCTGGATGAGGCGCTGCACCATTACCGGCGCTACAACCCGCGCGAACTCCGGTCCCTCCTGCGGGAGCTCGACTTTGAGGTGGAGCGTGTCTTCTTCCTCAACCTGTTCGGGATGTTCGGCTGGTGGCTCAACGCGAAGGTGTTGAAGCGCACCCTCCTCCCGGAAGACCAGCTCGCGCTGTACGAGAAGCTCGTCCCCGTCTTCCGCGCGGTGGAGACGGCGACCGGCTACCGGCTGGGCCAGAGCGTCATCGCCATCGCCCGCGCGTGAAACTTCCTGAGACGGGGGCGCTCCCGCCTCGCTCATTTCCGCGAAACCGAGCCAAAACGAGGACGAGATGCGCCGCATCTCTCGGAACCTCGGCGCGGCCTGAGGTGTCGTAAGAGCTGATTGGCGCGTGTTCTCCCCGGCGTCGGGGCGGAGCGTCCGGCTCCGAGCGCGCACGTATGGAGGCCAAAGCATGATCAAATTTGTATTCGCCGGGGCGCTCGCATTCGCGCTGGTCGTCTCTCCAGGCTACGCCGCGAAGAAGACGACGAGCCGCGCGCCCCAAAAGGCCGCCCTCTCCCAGCAGCAGATGGAAGACCTGGCGTGGAGCGGAACCGCCAAAGCCAAACCGAAGCCCGTCGCAAAAAAAACGACAAAGAAGAAACCGACGGATCAGGCCACGGTGGAGTTCAATAACCGGGGCAAAAAGCCGACTGTGAAGAAGACCGACCCCGTCGTCGTGGCGACGCCCACCCCCGCGCCCGTCACCGATCCCACTCCTATGGTCGCCAACACGGACGCCGCCGACCCGAACGCCCAGGCGCCGCCGCTCCCGAAGGACCTGGAGAACAAGACTCCCGAAGAACTGGAGCGAGCCGCCGGGAAGATTAAGGACCCCAAACAGGCGATGGGGATTTACCAAAACGTGCTGGAGCGCGACCCGAACTATCGGTACTCCGGTGATGTCTACGCGCAGATGTACAACCTCTCCCGGCAATCCAACGGCGATGTCCTTCAGCAGATGAAGTACGCGGGACTCGCGGCGCAGAAACTTGAAGCCCACCAGAGTCGCAACGCCGTGGACCCTCGCCAGGTGAACAACTACAACAAAGCCGTGAACGACCTGACGAACAAGTGGATTGAGGAAGAGACCCGCAAAATCCTCGCCGGGCAGGAATAACCGAACACCTCCGACGCCCCGTCCATCGCCCCTCCCGGTCCCGCGCCGAGAGGGGCTTCCTCCTGCCTGAAATCCGTTCACCTGTGGCCAATCCCATCCGCAGGCATTCCTCGACACCCTGAAGGCCTCGCCTCATGCCCCGCGCTGTCGTCCTCGAAGCCCCTGAACGCCTGGTCCTCCGCGACACGCCGATGCCGCCGCTTCAGCCGGGGGCTGTGCGGATGCGCGTCACGCTCACCGAGGTGTGTGGCACCGACGTTCACCTGCTGCATGGCCAGCTGCCCGGCGCGCCGTACCCCCTCATTCCGGGGCATTTCGCGTGCGGCGAAGTGGTGGAGACCGCCGGAACGGTCCTCGACGCCGAGGGCGTCCCTCTCCGCGAGGGCGACGCCATCACCTATCTCGACGTGCATGGCACGTGCGGGCGCTGCTGGTTCTGCGAGGTCGCCCACGCCACCACGCGCTGCCCCGACCGCCGCGTGTACGGCATCACCATGAGCGCCAATGACGGCCCTCTTGGTGGCTGGTGCGACGAGATGCTGCTGCTGCCTGGCACGCGCATCCTCCGCCTGAGCGGTCTCACTCCGGAGACGTTCATCGGCGGCGGCTGCGGGCTGGCGACCGCCCTGCACGCCATGGAGGAAGCGGGAATACGCCTCGGCGACACCGTGGCGGTCCTCGGCGCCGGGCCGGTGGGGCTGAACGCCGCTCTTCTCGCGCGACTGAAGGGCGCCACCGAAGTTCTCCTCATCGGGGGACCCCAGGCGCGCCTCGACGCGGCGTTAGACCGAGGCGTGGACGCGACGCTGGACCTCGCCGACACCTCGCCCGCCGACCGCGTGGAGTGGGTGAAATCGCGCACCTGTGGACGCGGCGCCGACGTGGTGATTGAAGCCACCGGGGTCCCTGATGCCGTGGGCGACGGGATGCGCATGGCGCGCGACGCCGGGCGGCTGATCGTGGTGGGGCAGTACACCGACGCCGGAGACCTGACCCTGAACCCTCACCATGACCTGAACCGGAAACATCTCGACGTGCGCGGGGTCTGGGGCATTGATTTCAGCCACCTGTATCGCAGCCTGCGCGTGCTGCGCCGCTACGCCGACGAACTCCGTTGGGATGGATTGCTCACCCGCACGTACGCCCTGGAGGACGCCGCCGAGGCGCTGGAGGATGTGGCGGCGGGCCGCGTGGTGAAGGCGGCGCTGCGTCCCCATCCGGCCTGAAGGCGCCGCTTTGGACAATCCTCCCTGGAGCCGCTCAAGACGGTTTTCGTTTCCATCGTGTCGCGGCGGGGCGCGAGGCGGCTCTCGGAGTCGCGGCGCGGGGCGCTTCCGTGTATCATGAGGAGGGAGATCGCTTTACACGTCCCTGCGCCTCCGCTATGACGGACGAGTGAGCGAGCGGCGCGGCGCGTGGTGAAAGTGGCCCGCCTCACGGGGAGGCTGTCGTTGCCCGGAAATCCATGGGTCTGCGCCTGCACACGCCGCCTCTGTACCGTACTTAACTCCTGAGCGCTCCGAGAGCCGAGGAATGTGCCATTTCTCACTCAACCGGGCGAACCCTCCCCTGGATAACCTGGACGAGCCGAACGGTTTCGGTCACAACACCCCCCTGGGGGACCCGCCTCACCCCGAAGACCCCCTCCGCCTCATCATAATGCGCGGCGAAAAGGACCTGGAATGGATTTCTGGAAAGCGAGCGCAATTCTTAAACGCCACTGGACCCTCATCGCCTGGTGCGTTTTCGCCGCCGGAGCGCTTTCCTTTGTCTTCGCGCGCCTGACCGGCTCCGGCTGGATGGCGACCGTTCGGTTTGTGGCGACCCCCAACGCGGTCGCCGGCGATTCCGGGTCCCCCGATACGCCGGAAGGCGGCGACCCGTCGCTGGCCACACCGGGGAAAAACCAGGCCACCGTCTACGACGCCATGGTGAAAAGCCGGGATGTGCTGCAACCCGCGCTCAACAAAGCCGGCTACAAGGATGTGGAAGACCCCGCCGTGATCGTCCGCAACATCGCCTTCAAGCCGACCAGCGCGCGCACCTACGAATTACAGGTGACGGACAGCAGCGCCGACCGCGCGGGCCTGCTCGCCAACACGCTGGCTAAGGAATTGCTGCGGAAAAATTCCAGCGTCTACACCGATAAGGCCGAGGAACTGATCCGTCTGCGGGAAAATCAACTCCGCATGGCGGATGGCGAACTGGCGCGGCTTCGCCAGCGGTACGACGCCATCAAGGCCCAGCGCGGCGTCCTCAGCGATCAAAATGGCGACCTCGACGCGGCCATGGCGTCCCTCAAAATGGCTCAGCAGCAGCAGGTGGACGCCCAAAGCAAGTACGCCGACGCGCAGGCCCAGCTGGCTCAGGCGCGCCGGGAACTCCTCACCATCGCCCCCACGCTTTCCGTTCGCCGACCGGTGGAGGTGTCACCGCTGCTGAAGCAACTCGGCGATGACCTCGCCAAAGCCGACAGCGACCTCACCCGACTTCGCGCCATCTACACCGACGAGAAGATTGAGGTCCGAAAGGCCGTCGCCGTGCGCGATGATCTGCGCCGGAAGTATGAAGCCGAAAAAGCGAACCAGGCCAGTCCCTTTGAGACGCAGCCTAACCCCAACTATGTGGCCGCCCGGCAGCGGGTCGCCCAGCTGGAGCAGGAAGCCAGCGGTTTCGGCGCGCAGGTCCGCGCCCTTCAGGCCAGTATCAACCGCGCCACCACCAGCGCCCGCAACGCCGGAGGCGCCAGCGGCCCCCTGGGAGTCCTCGCGGCCACCATCACCCAGCAGACCGAAGCGCGCACCACCACCCAGAACCTGCTCAACTCCGCCCGCACCGCCCTGGACGCGGCGATGCGGCAAAATCCGCTTCAGGCGCTCGATTACGTGAACCCGGTCAATCCGCCGCAGAACACCAAGCCCGGCCGCACGAAAAAACTCGTCTTCCTCGCCATGCTCGCCGCGCTGGTCTTCTCCAGCGGCGCCGTGATCGCCTCCGACGCGATGGACCGACGGGTGAAGTCGGTCACGCAAGCCGAGGGACTATTGCCCGGGCCGATCATCGCCGCGCTGCCTCACCATTCCGCCGCGCTGCCATCGGGGCAGGCCGCCCGCGTGACGGAGCTCCAGCCGACTTCGCTAAGCGCTGAAGCGTTCCGATTCCTCGGCCTTCAGGCCCTTCACGCCTACGAACACATGAATGTCCGGTCGCTCATGGTCCTCTCCGCGCGTCCGGGTCAGGGCGCGACAGGGATCGTGACAAACCTGGGCATCACGCTGGCGCAGGCGGGGTACCGCGTGGTCGTCGTGGACGCCAACATCCGGGCGCCGCAGATTCATAAAATCTTCAACGTCGGCAACGAGTTCGGCTTCATGAATCTGCTGGAACAGGACGCCGGGCTGGGCCGGGCGCTCCATCCGTCGGCGGCCAACAACCTCAACGTCTTCCGCACCGAGCGCAAGCGCGCCGAAGCCGCCCTCCTCATGGCCCTGCAACAGACCAGTGTGGCCAACCTGAACGTGATTCCGTGCGGCGCGCCGCCTGATAATCCGTGGGAATTGTTCCGATCCCCCTACCTCTCCATCATCTCCAAATGTCTGAGCGAGATCGCCGATTTCGTGATCTACGACACCCCTTCGGCCCTCGCCTTCACCGACGCGCTCAACCTCACTCCCGTGGTGGACGGCGCCTTCCTCTGCGTGCGCGCCGGCGAAACCCCGACCGGCATGGAAGAACGACTGATCCAGACTCTCGAAGCCGCCCACGTCATTCCCCTCGGCGTGGTGTTGAACGATGTGCCCGAAACGGAACTTCGCACCGCCGAGCGGTATCAGTACTACGAGACACCGACCGCTCCGGCTCTCTCCCCACGCAACCCGACCGCCGATACTTCACGGGTGGAGGCCGTCGCGCGCCGGAATCGCCCCGCCGGGCCGCTCCTCGACCCCGATGACGCCGGGGCGACAGGACGCAACGCCTATATCATTCGTGATAACAGCTCTAACGGCGCTTCGTAAAACACCTCACGATCAGGTACATTGTCCAGGTTGGAACGCCGAGGGAGCGGCGGAGGAGCTGGCCCGGCGTGTGACAGCTTCGTGACGGCGGGAGGGCGCGGTTCTGTTGCACCGAAAGCGCATGGGAAAGCACCTGATACGTGGAAGAAGTCGGGTGGATGTGAACCCTCCCCTGAGGAACGCATTCGCTCCCGGAGGCGAACTCCATCCGCCTCCGGATCAGCAGGGGCGCTAAACGACAGAGGCGGGCGATGCTACCTTTCCAAAAAATGACCACGGCGAGAACGCTAACGGACCCGTCCTCAATGGCCTTCCCCCCGCTCTCCGGGCTGGAACTGAAAGAGGCCCAGAGCAATCCCCGCCAGATTCGCGCCCTCATTGTAGGCGCCGGTTCGCTGGGCCGCGATCTGGCCCGCAACCTTCAATCCGATGGTCGCTATCGGGTGGTCGGTTTTGCGGACGACACCATCGAATCGTCCGAATTTGAGGAAGGCGTCGTCCTGGGCGGTCGGAATGACGTGGCTCACCTCGTCGAGGATTATGTGATTGATGAGGTGTTCATCGCCTACGCCCCGACCTGGCAGCAGCACATGGTGGAGCACCTGACGACCTACCATCCCGACGTGCATGTCCATGTCGTCCCGTCGCCCTACGAGTCGATGATCAATACCGGGGCGGTGGTCAGCCGGGGGGACATCGCTCTCGTGCAACTCACGTCCGGCGAGCGGAAGGTGCGGGGGGTCATCAAGCGCTCCTTTGACCTGGTCTGCGCGCTGCTGGGCCTGCTGCTCCTGGCTCCGCTCTTCCTCTTTGTCGCCGCGCTCATTCGGGTCGCTTCTCCTGGCCCCGCCTTCTTTATCCAGGAGCGAGTCGGGCGGCGCGGGAAGACCTTCCGCCTCTACAAGTTTCGCACCATGGTCATCAACGCCGAATCGGCCACCGGCCCGGTGCTGGCCAATGGGAAAAATGACCCTCGGCTCACGCGCGTGGGCCGCTTCATACGGATGTGCCGCATCGACGAACTGCCTCAGCTCATCAACGTGGTGCGCGGCGAGATGAGCCTGGTGGGGCCGCGCCCGGAACGCCCCTACTTCGTGAAGAAGTATGAGGCCAGCACTCCCGCCTACCGGCGCCGCCACTCGGTGCGCCCCGGCATCACCGGCCTCGCGCAGGTCCTCGGCGGCTATCACACTGACCCCCGCGATAAGCTCCGCTTCGACCTGATTTACGTCACGCACCAGTCTATCTGGCTGGACCTGACGATCCTGTACCGCACGCTGGCGGTGGTCCTCCGCCCTCACGGGTACCGCTTCGAGCGCACTCCCAAATCCTGACCCTCCGCCTGGAGTGACCGCTCGCGGAGTGACGATTCGCGGAGTGACCGCTCGCGGCGCCTGATGGTTACTCCGCCTTCCTTCCGTATGCCTGACCTCATTCCGCCCCCTCCCTCCATCGAGCCGGTCTTTCTGCCGCGCGGCCCCGTCGCGGACGCCGTTCGGTCTTCAGAGTCGCGTGGGCCATCTTGGGGGCTGATTCTTGCGCTGGGAGGGATCGTCCCGTTCCTCCTGGCGTACTTCTTCGCCACCCTCCCCGAAACGCAGGTGATGGCGGCGTTCATTGGCCTGCTGGTGGTGGCGCTGATCTTCGCCAAACCGTTCTGGGGCCTCATCTTCTTTGTGGGACTGGTCTATATCCGCCCGGAGGAGAGCATCCCGGCGCTTCAGGGGATGCGCCTCACGCTGATGGTCTCGCTCATCACGCTGGTGGCGATGATCTTTGCGATGGTAATCAACCGCGAAGCCCCGGTGAAGTCGCTGCTCAACGGGTATATGCTCGGCTTCGGGTTTGTGGCGGTGGCATCCACGCTGGGGCTGGGCACCACTTCGCCCACCGCCCAGGAGATCGGGCGCCTCGTCATCCTCGTGCTGCTCATTCCCAACCTGATTCGCACGCCGGATCGGTATCGGAAGTTGATTACCGCGCTCGTTTTCTGCACGGCGTACCTGGCGCTTTTTTCCATCTATCTCTACTTCCACGGCGGGGCCATGCTGTACGAGCACACTGTGCAGCGCTCTCAGGGGACCGGTATCTTCGGGGACCCCAATGACCTCGCGGCGGCGATTATCGGGGGGCTGGCGCTGACCCTCAGCCGAATCGTGCAGCCGAGCTGGATCTCCCGGATTTTCTACACCGTGCTCACCGTGATCATGATCGCGGCGGTCCTGCTCACTCACTCGCGGGGTGGCCTGCTCGCCATGATGTTCATGTTCGGCGGATTCTTTTTTGTCTTCACCAAACGCAAAAGCCTCGCCATGGTCCTGGCGGTGGTGGTTGGAGTGATTTTCCTCGTCATCGCGCCGGGCCGCATGACCGATTTCAGCAGCCAGGAAGAATCGGCGGGTAGCCGACTCACCTTCTGGAACAACGGCTTGTATGAACTGGCGCACAATCCGCTGCGCGGCGTCGGATTCGGCGGCTTTCCCGATGTGAATGAGGGGTTCACCGCGCACAACTCGTTCGTCCTCTGCTTCGCCGAACTGGGACTGCCGGGCTACTTCTTCTTTATCGGCCTGATCTATTACGGATTTCGTCGCAACCCCGACGATGAGGACGCGGTCCCCCTTCCCGCAGGCGCTGCCGATGTTCAGGCTGGCGCCGCCCCGCCACCTCCCACGATGATCCCCGCCATGATCCCCACGTTGCAGGGGCGGTCCTCCGCGCCAGGGGCGCCGCAGAGCGCGCGCTGGACGGCGACCCTCCCGCTCTACTCCGCGCGCCCCGCCCCGCCCGCCCCGGTGGCCGACCCCGCCCCGGAGGAGGCGCCGCCGGACCCCCGACGCCGCGCCGAAAACCAGCGGGAACTCCTCGGCGCGCGGCTGGCCCTGGCGAGCTTCCTCGCCGCCTGTTTCTGGATCTCGCGCACCTACACCCCGGTCATGTTCCTCCTCATCAGCCTGCCGGTGGCTCAGCAACTCAGCGCAACGAAGGACCCCTGGCTTTCCCGTCTCCCCCTGGTGGAACAACGGCGCGACTGGGGCCGCATCCTCCTGATTTGCGGGGCATCCATTCTGCTCATCGCGTTCATGGTCGTCGTAGGGAGCCGGGGACACTGACGTCGAAGTGTGAAGGCGGGCGGAAGCGGGGTACACTGAAGCGTCATCGGTCACTCTCACCCCCCTCAGGAGGCGGATATGGCGACCCCCAAAGAGACCCGCACCGACGCCGAATGGCGCGCCACCCTCTCGCCGGAGCGCTACCAGGTCCTGCGGCAGGCCGGCACCGAAGCGCCCTACACCGGCGAGTACTGGAACCACAAGGCCGCAGGCGTCTACTCGTGCGCCGGGTGCGGGCAGGACCTGTTTCTCTCCGACACCAAGTTCGATTCCCACTGCGGCTGGCCGAGCTTCTGGAACTCCGTGGACCCCGAACGGATCGAGATGCTCACCGACACGAGCCAGGGGATGCGCCGCACCGAGGTGGTGTGTAGCCAGTGTGGCGGCCACCTGGGCCACATCTTCGAGGACGGCCCGCCCCCCACCGGGCAGCGGTACTGCATTAACTCGGCGAGCATCACGTTTCGGCCCGCCGAATCGGACGCGGGAAACGACGCCGACCCGGACGAATCCGCCGTTTCAGGCTAACTCGCAGTAGCCCGCCGCTTCGGGGCTAAAGTATCGGAGTTGGTCGCCGATGATGGGTGTGTGAAACCATAGGGCGATGGCTCCCGTCCGGCGCCGAACAGGCCCGCCTGGAGGAAAGAGCGCATCAGCCCGCGCCAGCTCTGTTCAATTCGTGTGTCCGTGTTTGTGGTCGAGCCGCGTCCCGGTTGGCTTCCTTCCCGTTGCGCCTTGCGTTTCGGGAGTGAGAGCGAACCGGAGACCGACTTCACGAACCGCGCGGAGGAGCGAACTCATGGCCCCTGGCGGATGCCATGAACCGGCTGGAATCAGGCCCGGAGGATCTCAGGCTCCTCCGGGCCTTTGTTTTTTTGTACCCGTTGAACACCCCTCGCCGTCTTGTGTGAGGCGACGCTTTGAGGCGGCCTGAAACCTTTCGCCACTTCAGATGTCAGAAAAAAGGTATACTATTTCTGACACTTTTTTAGGGATCGGGGTGAGGCGATAGAGGAGAAAGGCCAGTATGGAGCCGTTGTCGAGGCGGATACAGGAGAGAATTGATGCTATGGGAAGAGGGGCGGTCTTCGCCGCTACGGATTTCCTGGACCTTGGCGCACGCGCCGCTGTGGATCAAACCCTGTCTCGTTTGGCGCGCCGTAAGTCAATTCGACGCCTATCCCGAGGTCTATACGACTATCCCATCACCAATTCTCGCCTTGGGATCGAGGTAAGTCCGGACCCGGAGAAAATTGTCCAGTCTCTCGCAAGGAAGACGGGCGGACGCATCCAGTCCTCCGGCTCACAGGCGGCTAACCAGCTGGGTTTAGCCAGCCAGGTCCCCGCTCGGATTGTCTATCACACGGACGGGGCTTCTCAGCGTGTGACCATCGGAGGACAAACCATCGAACTGAAGAAAGTCGCGCCCAGGAAAATGGCTCTGGCGGGCAGGAAGAGCGGAATGGTCATTGAGGCGTTGAAATACCTGGGTCAGGATCATGTGAATGAGGAAATCATGACACATCTTCGCACCCTTCTCTCAGATAAAGTAAAAAAGGAATTGCTCAACGCGCTGGCCTTCGCGCCAACATGGATGCATTCCATAATAAAGAGCATCGCAGGCAGGGAGGAGTCTTAACCATGGACAAAGTCGCGCGCTTCTCCGCAACGGATCGCCGGGACCTGTTCAATGAAGTCGCCCGTCGAAGAAACCTGTCGCCACAGATCATCGAGAAAGACTTCTGGGTCTGCTGGACACTCCGCCGCTTATTCACGCATCCTCTTTTGCGGCAGCGTCTCATTTTCAAGGGAGGAACCTCACTCTCCAAAGTGTTCAGGCTGATCGAAAGGTTTTCAGAAGATCTGGATTTGACGATCCGAAAAGAGACCCTGGGATTTAGCGGCAGCGAGTCGCCGGAGCAGGGAGACAGCCGGAAGGAAACGCAACGGCGCATTAAGAGTCTCCGAGCCGCTTGCCACCGTTGCGTTCGTGAAGAATTCCTTCCCTTGCTACAGGATGCGTTTGTCAACGCTCTCGGTGGATTGGGGAAGGTTTCTCAAAGGTTCAATCTTGAGTGGGAGGCGGATGATGTATTGCGATTTGAATATCCTGCCGCTCCCTTTGGAACTCCAAATCTCACTTCTATTGCGCGTTCGGTGAAACTTGAGTTTGGAGCGAGCTCAGACCCTGAGCCAATTGGGACCTATTCGATCTCTCCCTATGCGGCGGCGGAGTTTCCCGATCTGTTTTCTGAATGCAGCGAGACTCAGGTCATCGCGCTGGAAGCGGAGCGGAGCTTTTGGGAGAAGGCCACGATCTTGCACGCGGAGCATCACCGGCCTCCGGAAACCCTCCTGCCGAAACATTTCCCGCCATTATTCCGATCTGGCGTGGATGTCCAAAAGCCCCGTGGCGGAGAAAGCTCTGGCAAGGCCAGACCTGCTGGAACGTGTCGCGGAGCACAAAAGCATCTACTTTCAGTCGGCGTGGGCGCGTTATGATCTGGCGAAGCCCGGAACACTTCAACTATTACCAACTGAAAATGGGATTAAGCAACTGTCAACAGATTATAAAATGATGGAGGATATGTTTTACAATCGCGACACGATAATGGCGTCCGCAGAGATGCTGGAACTTCTCCAAATTCTTCAGGAAAGAATCAATAACGCGTGAACCGATTGAGAGAATCCCCGGCTCCTCCGACTCGCCTTCCGAGTCCAATCCGGCCAAAATCGTTGCAGGCGTGCGGACGCCTCCCATTCACGGCCTCCGTTCATTCCCGCCTGGGATCGCCTCCAGCGAAGCGCGAAAGGATGACGCATGAGTTCACACTATCGAGTGGCCCTGATCGGCTGCGGCGGGCGAGGTCGCGCCCACGCCATCGGGCTGAAGGCCGATCCCCGCTGCCAGGTGGTCGCCGTGGCGGACGTGAAGCGCGAGGCCGCCGAAGCGGTGAACGCCGATTTCAACTTTGGCGCCACCCTCTACACCGAGCCGGAAGCCCTGCTGGACCATGAACGGCCCGACGTGGTGGTGACGTGCCTCTGGACGCCGCTTCACCTGCCAATGTTCCGCGTCTGCGTGGACTCCGGCGTGAAGGCGGTCCTCTCCGAGAAGCCGATGGCGCCGAGCTGGGACGCCTGCCTGGAAATGGCGCGCCTCGCCGAAGAGTCCGATTGTCAGCTCACCTTTTGCCACCAGCGCCGTTTCGCGCCGGGCAATCAGCGGGTGCGCGGCTGGATCGCCGAAGGCCGCTTCGGGACACTGGAGCGGATGGACCTCTATTCGCCGCCCAACCTCCTCGACTGCGGCACGCACACTTTCGATCAGGCCCTCAGTTTCAACGCCGAAACCCCCGCCAAGTGGGCGCTGGGCGCCGTGGACGCGCAAAAGCCGCTCAACTGGTTCGGCGTTAGCGCCGAGGCGATGGCCGTGGGGACCGTCGTGTTCCAAAACGGCGTGCGCGCGGCCCTTCAGGTTGGCGGGCCGGATATGGACCTCTGGGGAGGGGTTCGAGTGATCGGCGCGGAAGGCTTTGTTGAAGTGATGTGGGACGGCCAATGCCGCCGCGCCGTGCGCTACGACGATCCCTCCTGGAAGCCGCAGTCGTCCGGCCCCGACGACACGGGCGATCTTCAGATGGAGGGAGTAGTCCGCAACGCCCTCGACAGCCTCGAAGCGGGTGTGGAGCCGGAACTCTCGTATCGCAAGGCGCTGCGGGCGACCGAGATCATCTACGCCCTCTACGAATCGGTGCGGCGCCACGCGCGGGTGGAACTGCCCCTCGAAGGCGTGAACGACAACCCGTTCCTCGCCATGCTCAATGAAGGCCGGTTCGGTCAGCCCGTCGTCTCCGCTTAACCTCTCATCCCGCACCGCTTCCGCCTCATGCGCCCCTCCACAGGGGCCGCCGTAACATCGCCCGGAAAGGGAATGAACCGATGGACAAGGCCAAAATCGGACTGATTGGACTGGTGGGAGACGCGACGAAGGAAGACCCCTGGGGGACGATGAAGCGCGTCGCCGACATCGGCTATAAGGGGATCGAAGGCGCCGGGTTCCTCCTGCGCGGCGACGTGGCGGAGAACCTGAAGCGGTTCCACGACCTCGGCCTGGAGGTTTTAGCGACCTCCGCCAGCCGGGACCAACTCCTCGGCGACCTCGACGCGATCCTCCCGAAGATCATCGCCGACGCGAAGGCCCTTCAGGCTCCCCGCGTCTGCTGCTGGTGGGGTCCCTGCGAATCGAGGGAGCAACTGCTGCGCGACGCCGAAGTCTATAACACCGTGGGGGCGCGCCTCGCCGCCGAAGGGCTGAAGTTCTGCTACCACAACCACGAACACGAGTTTCGCGCCGCGTACCACGGCGTCTACGCCCTCGACATCCTCGCCGAGCACACCGACCCGGCGGCGGTCTACTTCGAGATTGATGTGGCGTGGGTCACGTTCGGCGGCGCGGACCCTGTCGAGGTGCTCCACCGGATGAAGGGCCGCGTCCCCGCCATTCACGTGAAGGACTTGTACGGCCTGGACGAGCGCGGCAAGTTCACGACTGTGGGCACCGGCGTGGTGAACGTGCAGGGGTCCGTCCGCGCCGCCATCGAGACGGGCGTGGAGTGGGCCGTCGTGGAGCAGGATCAGCTCCGCAACCTGGACGCCTTCCAGACGATCACGGTGAGCTACCTCAACCTGAAGGAGGCCGGGCTGGCGGAGTAGATGCGCTCCGGGCGCGGCCTCGTCATGCGATGGGCGCCAGGCGTCAGGCGTTGAGTGTCAGGCGTCAGGCATTGAGTGTCAGGCGTCAGGCGTTGAGTGTCAGGCCGTCGCGGTCGGGGCGGAGTCGTCTCCCGCCCAGTCGAGCAGCATCTCCAGATCCAGTTCAGGATAGAGGGGATGAGGCGCAAGCAGGTCCCGCACGCGGCGGTCGGCCTCTTCGGCGATGCCGGGTTCGATGCGGTATCGCGCGCGGCTCAGGGTTCCTTTCTGTTCGCCTTTGGTGACGGTGGTCGGCTGGGTGGCGGCGAGGACGCGGCGGATGACGGCGGCGATCTCCCGCATCTCGTCAGCGCCCATGCCGAGCGTTGTCACGGCGGGCGACCCCAGCCGCAGGCCGCTGGTGTACCACGGGCCATTCGCGTCGAAGGGGAGCGAGTTGCGGTTGAGGGTGACGCGGCACTCCCGCAGGGCCGATTCCGCCTGGCGCCCGGTCAGCCCGAAGGTGTCGGCCACATCCAGCAGCAGAAGGTGGTTGTCGGTGCCGCCCGTCAACACGTTGATGCCCTCGCTCATGCAGCCGTCCGCCAGCGCCTGCGCGTTCTCGACAATGCGGCGGGCGTAGTCGCGGAATTGGGGGCGGCTCGCTTCGGTGAAGGCGACCGCTTTCGCCGCCATAACGTGCGGCAGGGGCCCCCCCAGCGCCGCCGGGCATCCCTTATCCACCCACGGGCCAAACTCCTCGCAGCAGAGGACGATGCCCCCGCGCGGCCCTCGCAGCGTTTTGTGCGTGGTGGACGTGACGATGTGCGCGTGCGCCACCGGGTCGTAGTCGCCGGTGAACACCTTTCCGGCCACCAGACCGGCGAAGTGCGCCATATCCACCATGAAGACCGCGCCGACTTCATCGGCCATCTCGCGCATTTTGGCGAAGTTGATGCTTCGGGGATAAGCGCTGTAGCCCGCCAGCAGCACGAGCGGCTTCAGGTCGTGGAGCTGCTCCCGCACGCGGTCCAGGTTGAGGAGTTTCGTCTCCGGGTCCACCATGTAGGAGTACGAGTCGAAGAGTTGGCTGGAGATGTTGTGCCGGTAGCCGTGGGTGAGGTGCCCGCCGGAGTAGTAATCGAGCGCGAGGAGGCGCTGGCCGTGGAACGCCTCGCGGGCTTTGGCCCACTGCTCGCGCGG
The DNA here is from genome assembly GCA_038240635.1 of Armatimonadota bacterium. Taxonomy (GTDB): domain Bacteria; phylum Armatimonadota; class DTGP01; order DTGP01; family JAHWJO01; genus JBBRGS01. Next base: position 25,124 of record JBBRGS010000005.1, on the reverse strand, counting down.
GAGCTTCGAGGGGTCGGGCTGGCCGAGTTCCTCCAGCAGGGGGGCCTGCACGCGGGCGGCGAGGATGGCGTAGAAGGCGACGAGATTGGCGTCCGCGCCGGAATGGGGCTGCACGTAGGCGTGGTCGGCGCCGAACAGCGCGCAGGCGAGGCGGGCGGCCTCGGTTTCCACGTCGTCCACGTTGTCGCACCCGGCGTAGAAGCGGTGGCCGGGGAACCCTTCGGCGTACTTGTCGGTGAACAGGTTGCCCTGCGCCAATTGGGTGGTGAGCGAACTGTAATTCTCGCTGGCGATCAGCTTCAGGTTTTGCCGCTGGTCCCGAAACTCGCGCACGATGGACCGGGCGACAAGCGGCGAGGTCCCGGCGATCTGGTCGAGGCTGGCGTAGTACGCCGTGGCCGCCGGGTGAGGGGGCTGACCGTTCAGGCCGCCAAGGTATCGCATCAGGAGAGGGTTCGTCATCGCGTCGCTCAAAGGGCGCTCCTCCGTATGGGGGTCAGGGGTGAGATGTCAGGAACAGGCGCGAGGGCGCGGGCGAAGGGAACCGCGGCCGTCGCCCCAAAGGGGATTACGCGTCGAGCAGGGTCTTCAGCGAGCGGGCGAGGTCGCGGAGGCCGATGGGTTGCTGTTCGCTGGTGGCCAGCCACCGCAGGGTCGCCTCGCCGCGCGCGAGTTCGTCGTCGCCGAGGAGGAGCGCAAGTCGCGCGCCGCTCTTGTTCGCCTGCTTCATCTGCGCCTTGAGGCTGCGGGCGCCGTAACTCATCTCCGCCGAGACGCCTTCCCGGCGCAATTCGCCCAGCAGGGCCACTCCCGCCTTGTGCGCGTCGTCGCCCATGGTGGCGAGGAAGACTTCGGGCCGCGTGACCGGGGCGATAGGATGGACTCCGTCCGCCTTCAGGGCTTCCAGCGCCCGCTCGATGCCGCTGCCGAAGCCAACGCCGGGGGTGGCCGGGCCGCCCAGCTGCTCCACCAGGCCGTCGTAGCGCCCGCCGCCCAGCACGGTGTCCTGCGCGCCCAGTCCGGCGTGCTTGAACTCGAAGGCGGTCTTCGTGTAGTAGTCCAGGCCGCGCACGAGTCGGGGGTCCACCTCAAAGGAGACCTCCAGGGCCAGAAGGTGGCTCTGCACCCGCGCGAAGTGGTCCTGACACTCCTCGCACAGGTGATCGAGCATGCGGGGCGCGTCGGCGGTGAGGGCGCGGTCGCCCTCCTCCTTGGAGTCGAGGATTCGCATCGGATTGGCGTCGAGGCGGCGGCGGCTGTCGTCGCTCAGTTGCGGCGCAAGCGGGGCGAGGAAGGCGACCAGGCGCTCCCGGTAGGCGGGGCGGCAGGCGGCGCACCCCACCGAGTTGAGGAACAGCGTCGGGCTGACGAGGCCGATGTCGTTGAGATAATGCCACCCCAGCGCGATCACTTCCGCGTCCAGCGCCGCGTCCTTCGACCCCAGGGCTTCGATGCCGACCTGATGGTGCTGGCGATACCGGCCCGCCTGCGGCCGCTCGTAGCGGAAGATGGGGGCGACGTAGTAGAGTTTGGCGAGGGATTGCGTGGCGTTCATCCCGTGCTGGAGGTACGCCCGCACCACCGACGCCGTGCCTTCGGGCCGCAGGGTCATGCTGTCGTCGCCCCGGTCGTTGAAGGTGTACATCTCCTTGCGCACGAGGTCGGAGGTTTCGCCCGCCGTCCGGGAGAAGACGCCGGTCGCCTCAAAGAGGGGCGTGCGGATTTCGTGGTACTGGTACAGGCGGGCAATCGTTCGGAATTTGGCTTCGAGCCAGTGCCAGAGGGGGATTTCCTCCGGCAAAATGTCATGGGTTCCGCGCGGGGCGACGTGCAGGGGCATCAGGGGGTCTCCTCCTCACCTCCCATGGTACGGAGCGCTCCCGGTCTTTACAAACCACCAACGCGACGGGCCTCCCGCTCGTCCGCCGAGGAAGCGGGAACTCCGGCGGAAAGTTCCCGCCTCACTCCGGCGCCGATTCCCGATAGATGCGGAAGTCTGTGGCGGGGCCGGGATAATCCCAGCCCAGTTCGGCGCGGCGCTCCGGCGTGACACCGTAGACCGGCTCGCCGTCCTGCGGGCGCGGGGCGCGAAAGACCCACAGCGTCCACGGGGCGAGGTCGCTCGGCTCCCCGGCGACGGCGCGCTCCAGGTGGCGACGAAACTCCATCCGCATGTTCCAGTACACCCGCTGCGCCGACTCCCGCCGGGCGTACCATTCGGCCTCCCACTCGTCGGCGGTGCGGGTGAACGGATCATCCTCCGGCGGGAACGGCAGGGGGTCCGGGAGGGAAGCGAGGAGCGCGGGATCGAGCGCGGAGAGGAGTTCGGCCGCGCGCGCCCGCACGGCGACGGGGTCCTCCAGCGGGGGATGGGCGGCGGTGAGACGGGCCGGAGTCGCTTCAGAAGGCGGCGCCAAAGCCAGCGACGGCCCCTCTGCGCTTCTCGCCTCTTCCGGGTCATCCAGTAACTCAAACAGGTTGCTCACCAGTGGCATCCCTCCTGAACCGCGACGTTTCCGACGGACGGGAGACGCGACTCCCTCCCGATAACCCATTATCGGCGCGAAGAGGGAGGCCCCTTCAGCGCTATGTTACAGAGTCGTCGGGAGGAACGCAGGGGCGTCGGTGGCCGTCAGATCCATGTGGAATAACCGCGATGGATTAACTGGAGTCCCCATGGCGCCGACATCGAATTAGGAGGGGAGGCGGCCAATGTCGGCGTAAAGGCGGCGGGGCCGCGCTCCCCAACGACTGTAGCGTCTCGTGTCGTCTGCGTCCAGGGGAGGGGGACGGGCAGGGAGATCGGCGGCGGGGCGTCACAGCCCTGCCACAGAGGCGAACCATGGCCGCTCAGGGTTGCGTTTCGCTCGGTTTTGGTTTACATGAGGATGCGTTTCCTGGGTTTCGTGGTTCCTCGCGCCGTTCCTGAGCCGTCCGTCGGTAATTCCCTGACCGCTGGTTTTCCCTGTGACCCCTGGCGTCTCCCGGCCTGGCTTCCCGGCTGACAGCGTGTTGTCCCTGATCGCTCCCCGCCCTCTTTTGATGAAGGCTTGTTCCCATGATCCCTCAGATTCTCGCTCCCGTCACCGGCAGGCACCGAAAATTGGGTGAAATCCTGCTCGCCGACAACCGGGTGACAAGGCTCCAGCTGGAACAGGCGCTTGAAGTACAGCGCGAGACCCGTCAGCGACTCGGCGCCGTCATGGTCAAACTCGGCTTCCTCAACGATCATCAGATCGCCGCCGCCCTCTCGCACCAACTCAACCTCCCCCTCGTGGACCTCAACGACCACCCTCCCGACGCCACCGCCGTCGCCAGCGTGCTGAAGGAACTCGCCGCCCACCACGGCATCATGCCGCTCCACCTGGAGAACAAGGTCCTCACCATCGCTATGGCGGACCCGCTCAACGTGCAGGCCGAGGACGCCGTGCGCGCCGCCACCGGCTTCTTCATCAAGCCTGTCGTCGCCCCCGAAGCCCAGATTTACCACTTTCTGGAGCGATACTACTCCGAGACCGGCGATCAGTACGAATTGCTCGAACAGGTCACGCAAGGCGAGGACGATGTGGTCTCCATTGACGAAGGCCCCACCAGCGCCCGCGAACTCCTCGAAGCCGCCGAGTTCGACTCCGTCATCAAGGCCGTCAACACCATCCTCTCCGACGCCGTGAAGCGCGGCGCCAGCGACATCCACCTCGAACCGTACGAGCAGAGCGTCCGACTCCGCTACCGCATGGACGGCATGATGCGCCAGGTCGCCCTTCTTCCGCTTCAGGCGTATCCGGCGGTGGTGTCGCGCATCAAAATCCTGTGCAACCTCGACATCTCCGAGAACCGCCGACCGCAGGACGGCTCCTTCAAGGCCATCGTCGCCCACCGCGCCACCAGCTTCCGCGTCTCCACTCTCCGCACCGGCTACGGCGAAAAGGTCGTCATCCGCATCCTCGACAATAGCGCCAGCCGCAAGAATTACGAGAACCTGGGCCTCCTGCCGCAGGACTGGCAGCGCCTCGAAGCCATGCTGACCCAGACGCAGGGGATGGTCCTCGTCACCGGCCCCACCGGCAGCGGCAAAACCACCACCCTCTACTCGTGCCTCAACTACCTCAAAAGCGAAGAGACCAACATCGTCACCGTGGAAGACCCGGTGGAGTACCAACTCGCGGGGATCAACCAGGTGCAGGTGGACGACCGCGCCGGAATCACCTTCGCCACCGCCCTGCGCTCCATCCTCCGGCAGGACCCCAACGTCGTCATGATCGGCGAAGTCCGCGATAGTGAAACCGCCGAAATCGCAGTGCGCGCCGCCATGACCGGCCACCTCGTCCTCGCCACGCTCCACACCAACGACGCCAGCACCGCCCCTGCCCGCCTGATGGACATGGGGATCGAGCCGTACCTGCTGGGCGTGAGCCTCATCGGCGTCATCGCGCAGCGGCTCGTGCGACGCCTCTGCCGCTACTGCTCCGAAGAGGCGCATCGCCCCGTCGGCTGCCCGCAGTGCCTGGGCACCGGCTACCTCGAACGGGTCGGCGTCTATGAAATCCTCTCCATGGACTCCGGCGTGCGCCAGGTCATCCACGAAGGCGCACAGGCCGATCTGGTGGAGGCCGCCGGGCGCCGCAACGGCTTCCGCACGATGATGGAAGACGCCCAGGCCAAGATGGATATGGGCTGGACGACCCAGGAACAGGTCATCGCGGCCTTCGGGAAATCCCTGGAAACCCTGCCCGAATGGGAGAGCGACCTGCTCCCGCTCCCCGCCCCCCCGAAACCGAGCGCGAACGATACCACCTCCCTGAATGGCGTATCCGGCGTCAACGGAACAGCCCCCGTGAACGGCGCGGCCCCCGTGAACGGCGCGGCCCCCGTGAACGGCTCCCGCCCCGCCAATTCGATGGAAGGCGCGGAAATCCGTTTCTGGAATGCCCCGGAAGCGATCCTCTTCATCCCCTCCTCGGACGAGGAGGCGCCGGAAGCCGCGTTCCCCGCTCAGGTCGAGCTGCCGTCGCCCCGCCCGCCCGCCGCCGCGCCTTCCGCCACCGACCTCGCGCCGCTTCCTGCGCCCCCCTTCATCCGGGTGCAGGTGGAACCCGAACGCCTCCGCATCGCCGCCATGACCGCCACCGACCTCCTAGCGGCGCAAACCTACACCCAGGGACTGCGGCACTGGACCGAGCGACTGGCGAGCGAGCTGGGGGTTACCGCGGACAAGGTCGCCCTGCTGCTCGGCGCGTCCGGCCCCGGTTTCTCCCCGTTTATTGAGGCGGAGAAGGCCGTTGTCGCCCCGCTCCTCCGCACGCTGAACGCCACCCGCGACGCCTTCCCCGAAGCGCAACGAGACGGGCTGACGGTGCAGGTGCGCTGGGACGCGGCGCAATTCCCCAACCTGATCGCCGCCCTTCAGGCGAGCGATGCGTCCTTCGCCTTCGTCGTCTCGCCGCAAAAGCCCTGGTAGCGTCCGGCGGGAACCGCTCTATATCCCAGGCCGCGCCCCGCCGATAATTTCGGGGTGAAAAGGCCCGTAGCGAGCTGCGCCGCGCATGGTCGGGCCGAAAGAACGGACCCCGATGACGACGGCTGAGACAGTCCATTATGAAGATGCCCTGAGCGTCCCTCACCGGCTGGAACTGTTTATTCTTCCGGATTCCCTTTGCATCACCGTCGTGGCGTACAACGGCGCGGAACGACGCCTTCGCCTCGATGGGGGAGTGGATCGCCTCCTCACGCACGCCGCCCGCCGCATGGGCGCGCCCGTTTCCAAGGCCGCCGAATGCTGCCACGTCGCCATCACCTGGGACGATCCGCCCCTCCGGTCCTTCTTTCAGCCGCATCTCGCGGAGATGGAATCGTTCGTCCGCGCCGCATGGACTCAAGCGCGCTCCGCCGGAGGGCCTCCCCCCCTCCTCCGAATCTCGGATATGGACGGTCGAATTCCCGGTCTCCCCGCTCGCCTCCGCGCCGTGGTCGCGCCGGAGGGGATTCCGTCCGCGTCATCCTTCTCCAGGATGGGATTTCGGCTGTCGGCGCCGGTGTTTCGCGCGGCGGGCCTCGTCGCGGGCCTCAGCATGAGCGTGGCGACCGGCGCCTGGCTGAACGCCGACCGCAGGGTTCCAGGCGGCGCTTCTCCTTCGACGCCACAAAGCGTGCTCTCCGCGCCGCTGAGGGTCGCCTCGCTGTCGTCCGCCTCGGCGCCGGGGCCTTTCGCTTCACCGGAGCGGGTTTCCGCGCGTCGCGCGGCTTCGTTCCTTCCGCTGATGGCGTCGCACCCGGTCGGGTTAGTTCCCGTGACGGCTTCCGGGACGCCGCTCTCTCCCGCTGCCCCGTCGCAGCCGTCGTTGCAGCCGTCGTTGCAGCCGTCGTTGCAGCCGTCGTCGCAGCCGTCGTTGCAGCCGTCGTCGCAGCCGTTTGGCTTCGGTGGCGCCCTCGTCGTCCAGACGCCGGAACCTTCGCTCCGGCTCATCGGCTCCCTCCTTCCCCTTGCGGCCTCTCACATGGTGGCCCCGACGGCCTCTCACATGGCCCCGACGGCCTCTCACATGGCGCCAGCCAACCGCGCTCCGGCGCTTGTGGCCGCCCTGCCGCCATCGTCGGGGGCTACCGTCCTGGCCGCTCGTGGCGCCGACCTGCCCCCGTCGCTTCCTCCGGCGGTCCCCGTTCTCGCCGCGGTCGCTTCCTCCGCCGCTCTCCCTTTGGCCACCGCTCCCATGACCGTCGAAGCGTTGGCCCCGCCCTCCCCCCGGCCTCTCCGGCGGCGGGTGAAGCGCCATCGGTCGCGTCACGCATCCCCTGCGTCCTCCGCCCCGGTCGTTCCTGTCGCAGCGCGCCCGCAACCGACGCCGCAGTCCTCCTTTGACGCTCCGGACCTCGGCGAGGCCGCTCCCGCCCCGCTGGTCGTCGAAGGGCGCAATCTTCCGCTGTCGCAAATTCTCGATCAGCTGGCGCCCGCCCTGGGAGTGTCGTATCTCCTGGAGCCAGGTCTGAAGACGCGCCTCACCGTCCGCCTGAGGGTTCAGCGGCCCGACCGCGCGCTCGCCACCGTGCTCGAGTTGGCGGGGCTGAGCCTCCAGGTGCGCCGCAATCTGCTGTACATCGGCTCGGCGGGCTGGCTGGACACCGTGGCCCCTCCCGCGCAGGCGTCCCTCATCTGGTCCGAGCAGGGTGAGGCGCCCTCGGCCCTGCCGCCCGCTTCCGCCGTCGCGGAGAAGGGGAAGGGGATTCAGGTGAAAACCATCGGCCACTTCACGGTTGTGACCGCCTCGCCGGAGGACCTGAAGCCGATTTTGCGGTCGCAGTCGGTGGCGTCGAGCGCGGGGGTGGGGCTGTTGTATACGCCGCGCATGGGCGCCGAGGAGTTGCTGCGCTCCCTGCCGCCTTCCGCCCTGGCGCTGAGCGTGCCGCGCGAGGAGAACAGCGGCGCGCTTGTGCTGCGGGGCGCTCCCGACACGGTGGCGGAAACGCTGGACCGCCTGACGCAGTGGGACCTGGCGCAATCGGCCCCGGAAGCCCAGCTGGCGCGGCTGGCGAAGCGGATCGCCTCCCCGCTCCCCTGACGCTCCATCCGACTCCTGGCGCCCGCCTCCCTTCAAGTCGCTTCGGCTTCCCACCCTATCCGGCCCCCTCTGGTGCTTCGTCGCGCAGCGGACTTGACGCCGTTCCCAATGCCGGTACCATCTCTCCTCCTAAAGCAACCGTCTGACCGGCCAGGCCCCCGGCCTTCGACTCTATCTGGTGATTACCCATAAGTCCAGGGAGAGAGATCGGTAGAGAAGAGATGATGTGGAAAGGGGTGAAGATCAAGATGGGAGAGCGTCGCCCCCGTCTGAAAGTGCGCACTGATCCCGCGAAGGACGCCGTGATCGCCGGGTAGCCGGGGGTAAGCCGGACCTGGCCTTTCCGGTCGGGGGGAGTCGCCTTGTGAACGGCGCTCACGCCTTCGAGTTTCCGAGTGTAGCGCTTCTCGAAGTTCATCAGGTCCAGCGCGATCACCAGACGGGGCGGTCGCTCTCGCTCGGCGGCCTGCCGGGCAATCTCATACAGCCCTTTATACAAGGAACGGTGGGTGAACCGCTCGCTCTCCCACAGCCGATACCCTCGCCTGGCCCCTGCCCACACCGATCCGGTGTCTCGGCTCTGGCTCTGAGCGATAGCCGTCAGGAGAGGAGATCGGCTCCCGATTACGCCTCCGACGATCTGGTGGGCGGTTCGTCGGAACCGCTCGTCGGGAAGCCTCTGTGTCAGAGGAGTCAGAAACGTATCGAGCAGGGCTTCCAGTTCCTTCGTCGGGAGTTGGTCGAGCATCTCCTGGATGGCTAAATTCTTCATGGCTTCGCCTCCTGAGAAGTAGAGATTTCGTCAATCCCTTACTTACCCCAGTGGGGCGAAACTCTTTTCTTATCGCCTCCTTCCTACATAGTTATGGGTAATCACCAGATTGATGCCCATTGACAGGATCGCTTGTTCCGAGTATTCAGGTAAGGGGACCTCCGCTCCTGTCGTTTGCCGGGCCAGCCGGGACGGATTTCAGGTGGGAAAGCGGGTGAGACATGACAGACCCGCGAAAATGCGTCATGATATTTTGTAACTTTTTTCACAAGCTTCTTTTAGGGACCCCCGCCGCGCCGCCTTCAGCCACGGCGCGCCGGGTTTAAGGAGGCTCCACATGGCAGTCGCTACCGCAGGCGCCAAAACCCCTTCTCCGGAGGGGCCGGCCGCGGGCAAGCATCCGAGCGGTGATAACCGCTTCAAAATGCTTGAAGCCACAATGAAACGTCACCAGTACTCCCCTGACGCGCTCATCGAAGTACTCCACCGCGCTCAGGAACTGTTCGGATACCTGGAGGAGGACCTCCTTCTCTACATCGCTCAGAAACTCAAACTTCCCCCCAGCCGCGTCTACGGCGTCGCCACCTTCTACCACTTCTTCTCGCTCAAGCCGCAGGGCAAGCACACCTGCGTGGTCTGCATGGGAACGGCCTGCTTCGTCAAAGGCGCGGCCAAAATCATCACCGCGGTGGAACAACTCGCCGACGTGGCCATGGGCGCCACCACGGAAGACGGCGAACTCTCGCTCATGACCGCCCGCTGTATCGGCGCGTGCGGAATCGCTCCCGCCGTCGTCTACGACGGTGTGGTGGCCGGCCATCAGAACGCCGAAGTCACCATCGAGCGGGTGAAAGGGTGGCTTGACGATGTTAGTGGATGACCTGAAAGAGATCGCGGAGAAGGAAAAGGCGTCCCACAAAGCCATCCGCATACACGTCTGCTCCTCCACCGGCTGCATCTCCGCCAACTCCCTCCCCGTCCGCAAGGCTCTCGAAGCCGCTGTGAAGGCCACCGGGCTGGACCATACGGTGGAAGTCGTCGGCGTCGGCTGCATGGACTTCTGCGGCAAAGGCCCCATCGTGCAGGTCGTGCCCGAAGGGACCATGTATCAGCAAGTGAACGAGGAGAACGCCCCGGCCATCGTCGCGGCCATTCAGGCGGCCTCAAACGGGACCGCCGCCCCCGCCGACGCGCAGACGCCGGAGCAGGCGCCGCTCGATCACCCCTTCTTCCAGAAGCAGCTCCGCATCGTGCGCGAGAACTGCGGCAAGATCAACCCGGAGAAGATCGAGGCGTACATCGCGGCGGGCGGCTATCAGGCCCTCGCCAAAGCCCTCCTCGATATGTCTCCCGCCGAAGTCGTCGAGGAAATCACCCAAAGCGGCCTGCGGGGACGCGGCGGCGGCGGCTATCCAACCGGCCTCAAGTGGGCCACCGTCGCCAAACAGGAAAGCGACCGCAAGTTCGTCGTCTGCAACGCTGACGAGGGCGACCCCGGCGCGTTCATGGACCGCAGTCTCCTCGAAGACGATCCCCACCGCATCCTCGAAGGCATGGCCATTGCCGCCTACGCCGTCGGCGCCAGTCAGGGGTACGTCTACGTCCGCGCGGAGTACCCTCTCGCCATTGAGCGGCTCAACAAGGCGATCCAGCAGGCTCGTCGCCAGGGAATCCTCGGCGCCCAAATCTTCGAGTCGAAGTTCGACTTCCGCATTGACGTGCGGATCGGCGCGGGCGCGTTCGTCTGCGGCGAAGAGACAGCCCTGATGAACTCCATCGAAGGACGGCGCGGCGTGCCTCGGCCTCGGCCTCCGTTCCCGGCCCAGAAGGGCCTGTGGGAACAGCCGACGCTGCTCAACAATGTCGAGACGTTCGCCACCATCGCCCCCATCATCAAAAACGGCGCGGACTGGTTCGCCGGGATCGGCACGGATAAGAGCAAAGGGACGAAAATCTTCGCGCTCACCGGCAAGATCGAGAACACCGGCCTCGTCGAAGTCCCCATGGGCATCAAACTCCGCGAAATCGTCGAGGAGATCGGCGGCGGCTCACCCACGGGCCTCCCCGTGAAGGCCGTGCAGACCGGCGGCCCGGCGGGCGGCTGCATCCCCGCCAGCCAGTTCGACACCAACGTGGATTACGAGTCGCTCGGCAAAATCGGCTCGATCATGGGGTCCGGCGGCATGATCGTCATGGACGAAGACGACAATATGGTGGAGGTTGCGCGCTTCTTCATGGAGTTTTGCATGGATGAATCGTGCGGCAAGTGCATTCCGTGCCGCGCGGGCACCGTGCAAATCCACAGGTTGCTGACCAAAATTCGGGACGGACTGGCCACCACCGACGACCTGCAAACGCTGGAAGACCTGTGCGATACGGTGCGCAACACCAGCCTCTGTGGCCTGGGGCAGCTCGCGCCCAACCCGGTCCTGAGCACCCTCCGTTACTTCCGCGACGAGTACACCTCCCGGCTGCGCGACACCGAGTCGGATCGCTCCTTCGGCACGGTGCCGGTGCCTGGCGCCATGCACACCCTGAGCGATCTCCACTCCGGCCCCGACGGTCTCCCGGCGGAATCTCCCCTGTAATCCCAGCGGACGCCTCCCGGCCGTGTGACGGCTTCGGAGGCGCGGGTCCTCCGAGACCCCTGGCTTCTTTGCTGCGCCGACGCGAGCGACGGCCCGAACGCCCCCTGTTCGCCCGTCGTTCCCGGCGCCTCCCGATCAAGGGACAGCCCTAAAGAGAGGGCAACTCATGGCGGTCATCACCCTCACCATTAACGATCAGCTGATCAGCGCCCGTGACGATCAGACGCTGCTCGATGCGGCGAAAGAGGCTGGGATCCACATCCCCACCCTCTGCCACATTGACGGCGTGGACGACATCGGCGCCTGCCGCCTCTGCCTCATTGAGGTGGACGGCATCAACAAACTCCTCCCCGCCTGCGTGACGAAACCGTCCGAAGGCATGGTCGTGAAGACGGACACCGAACGGCTCAACAACTACCGACGCCAGATCGTGGAACTGCTCTTCGCCGAGCGCAACCACATCTGCGCTGTCTGTGTCGCCAACGGCAACTGCGAACTCCAGGACCTCGCGGTCTCCGTCGGCATGGACCACGTTCGGTACGACTACCTCGATCCGAGCTGCGATGTGGACCTGTCCCACAAGCGGTACGGCATGGACCATAACCGATGCGTCCTGTGCGCCCGGTGCGTCCGCGTGTGCGATGAGATCGAAGGCGCTCACACCAAGGACATCCAGGGACGCGGCACCAACGCGCGGATCATCACCGACATGGCCCAGCCGTGGGGGTTATCGTTCACCTGCACCTCGTGCGGCAAGTGCGTCTCGGCGTGCCCCACCGGCGCCCTCTTCTACCACGGCGCCACCGTCGCCGAAATGGAGCGCGACCGCACCCGCATCTCGTTCCTCGTCACGGCCCGGGAGAAAAAACAGTGGATAAGATAAAACTCGCCACCATCTGGCTCGGCGGCTGCTCCGGCTGCCATATGTCGTTCCTGGACCTCGATGAGTGGCTCTTCAACCTCGCCGAGGTCGCGGAGATGGTCTACGGCCCGGTCGTGGACGCCAAGGAGATTCCCGACGATGTGGATGTCTTCCTCGTGGAAGGCTCCCTCGCCAACGTGGAAAACCTCGAAATGGTGCGCGAAGCCCGCCGCAAGTCGAAGTTCCTCATCGCGTTCGGCGACTGCGCCGTGACGGGCAACGTCCCGACCATGCGCAACCGCATCGCAAAACAGTCTACCGTCCTCGAACGCAGCTACATTGAAACCGCCGACGTGCAGGCGCAGATTCCGGGCGGGATGCACACCGCGCCGCAACTGCTGAGCAAAGTCGTGCCGATTCACGAAGCCGTCAAGGTGGATATGCACCTGCCCGGCTGCCCCCCCTCGGCGGCGCGGATCAAGGCGGCCATTGAGGAGCTGATGGCGCACCATTACGAGCCACTCACCGGCGAAAAGATGATCAAATTCGGGTAAAGGGAGCCAAACTCATGCCAAAAACCATCACCATTGATCCCGTTACCCGCGTCGAAGGGCACGGCAAAGTCACCATCCGCCTCAACGACGACGGGTCCGTGGACCAGGCCCGGTTCCACGTGGCCGAATTCCGGGGCTTCGAGCGGTTCTGCGAAGGCCGTCCCCTTGAGGAGATGGCCGGGATCACCGCCCGCATCTGCGGCATCTGCCCCGTCAGCCACCTGATGGCCTCCGCCAAGACCGGCGACGCCATCTACGCCGTCAAAATCCCCCCCACCGGCGAAAAGCTCCGCCGCGTGATGAACCTGGGGCAAATCATCCAGTCGCACGCCCTGAGCTTCTTCCACCTCTCCAGCCCCGACTTCGTGTTCGGCCTCGACTCCGATCCGAAGGACCGCAACATCTTCGGCGTGATGAAAGCTGATCCCGACCTCGCGCGCAAGGGCATCCGCCTGCGGCAGTTCGGCCAGCGCGTCATCGAAATCCTCGGCGGCAAAAAGATTCATCCCGCGTGGGTCGCCCCCGGCGGCGTCCGCACCCCGCTCACCGAGGAAGGCCGCCAGGAGATCATCAGCCGCGTCGCCGAATCGAAGGAGACCACCCTCCTCGCCCTGAGCATCTTCAAGGGGATGCTCGATCAGTACAAGGATGAGGTGGAGGTCTTCGGCAACTTCCCGTCCCTCTTCATGAGCCTCGTTGGCGAGGATGGCGAATGGGAGCATTACGGCGGCAGCGTCCGCTTCGTGGACAGCCAGGGGAACATCGTCGCCGACAAGCTCGACCCGATGAACTACAAGCAGTATGTCGGTGAGGCTGTGGAAGCCGACAGCTACCTGAAGTTCCCATACTACATGCCCCTGGGCTACCCCGACGGCATCTACCGCGTGGGACCGCTCGCCCGGCTGAACACCTGCTCCCACATCGGCGAAGGCGCGCCTCTCGCCGCCGCCGAGCTGATGGAGTTCCGGCAGCGGGGTGGGGGCACGGTCAATATGTCGCTCTACTACCATTACGCGCGGCTCATCGAGATCCTCGCGGGCGTGGAGTTCATCGAGCGCTACATGGACGACCCGCATATCACCGACACGCGCGTTCGCTCCATCGCCGGGATCAACCAGCTCGAAGCGGTCGGCGTGAGTGAAGCGCCGCGCGGCACCCTGTTCCACCATTACGCGGTGGACGCGGACGGCATGATTACCAAGGTCAACCTCATCATCGCCACCGGGCAGAACAACCTCGCCATCAACAACACGGTGGACCAGATCGCCAAGCATTACATCAAGGGGCCGGAAATCCCCGAAGGCATGCTCAACCGGGTGGAAGCCGGGGTCCGCGCCTACGATCCGTGCCTCTCCTGCTCGACCCATGCCGCCGGGCAGATGCCGCTGAAAGTCACTCTCATCGGGGCGGACGGTTCGATCCTCGACGAAGTGACGCGAGGCTAATCATTCCCGACGCCTCTGATCCCCTCGACCGCCGTGGCCTATCGCTCCTCGTGGTGGGCTACGGCGCCGATCTGCGCGGGGACGACGCCGCCGGTCGCCTCGTCGCCGAGCGGGTGGCCGAACGGCGCCCCGGCGTGAAGGTCCTGTCGCTGCACCAGCTCACCCCGGAAGTCGCCGCTGACCTGGCGGAGGCCGACTTCGCTGTGCTGGTGGACGCCGCGCTGGCCGACCTTCATCCCGGCGTGCGTGTCCTCGAACTGAACGCCGATCCGGCCGCCGTCGCCTCCGGGGCGTATAACGCGGGTCCGCTGGGCCATGCGGAAGACCCCCGAAAACTGATGGCGCTGGCGCATGAGGTATTCGGTCGCTGCGCCCGGTGCTGGTGGGTCACGATCCCGGCGGTGGCGTTTGAACTCGGCGAGCCGCTGTCGCCGGTGACGGAAGCGGGCGTCGCGGAAGCGGTGGAGCGGGTGGAAGGGTTGCTCAACGAGTGGACGCGCTGCTCAATCAGTGGGGAGCGTCCTCCCTGTGAGCGCAGCCCGGCAATCGGTTAGACCCTTCTACGAGAGGCGGCCTTCGGGTCGCCTTTTGCGTTCCCTGGGGAGAGGGGATGTCCTGCCAGGTGCTCCGGGCGATTGAAATCGCCCGGAAAGTTGTAAAAATCGGAGTCGCCAATTTGGTCTCAATCGTTCATAATCTAACGAATGACGTTCATCGCCGCCGTGGCGTCGGCGTGGCGTCAAAAAACCGCGTGGAGCGGAGTCTGTCGGTCCCACAGTCTCCGCTCCACAGCGACCTTTCCTCCACCTCCTCGCTCCGCCGGGCTGATCGCCCCACCCTCCCCAGGTCGCGGCCATGCACGAGTTGAGCCTGATGGAAGACACCCTCGCCCTGGCGATGGAACAGGCGGCCCAGGCGGGGGCCACCCGCGTGCATCGCCTCCTCCTGCGGGTCGGCGACCAGAGTGGCGTCGTCCCGGAAGCCCTTCAGTTCGCCTTCGACGCGCTTGGCCCCACCGTCCTGGGCGAAGGCGTCCGCCTCGACATCGAGCGCGTGCCGGTGGTATGCTGGTGTTCTCAGTGCCATGACTCGTTCCAGCCGAACGAGATCATCTACGCCTGCCCCGTCTGTGACCGGCTGAGCGACGAGGTCCGGCAGGGCAAAGAGATCGAACTGGCTTCCATGGAGGTGTCCTAAAATGAGCGAGAAGCCCACCCCCCGCATCCTGGACGTGAGCGCCGCCGTCCTCTCCAAAAACGATGACCTCGCCGAGCACAACCGAAGCCTCTTCGCCGATCAGGGCGTTGTCGTCCTCAACCTGCTCTCGTCCCCCGGCTCCGGCAAGACCGAACTCCTCCGCCGCACTCTCACCGACCTGAAGGGCCGCGTGAAGGCGGGCGTCATCGTCGGCGACCTGGAGACCGAAAACGACGCTGTGCGCATCCGCGAATCCGGCGCCCCCGCGATTCAGATCACCACCGGCACGATGTGTCACCTGGAGGCGGACATGGTGGCCCGCGCCGCCGAGAGTCTGGACCTCCATGACCTGGGCCTTCTCATCATCGAAAACGTCGGCAACCTCGTCTGCCCCGCCGCCTATGACCTGGGCGAAGAGTTCCGGGTCGTCCTCCTCTCCGTCACGGAAGGCGAGGACAAGCCGCTGAAGTACCCGACCCTCTTCAAGTCCGCCCATGTGGTCCTGCTCACCAAAACTGACATCGCCGAGGCTGTCGGCTTCAACCGCGACGCCGCCGTTCGCAACATCCACCGGGTGGCGCCCTCCGCCGCCCTCTTTGAAGTCTCCGCTCGCTCCGGGGACGGCATGGCCGCTTGGTACGCCTGGCTGGAAGCCCTGGTGGCGCGCCGCCGCTCGCCCTGACGCCTGCTTGGAAGCCCTGGTGGCGCGCCGCCGCTCGCCCTGACGCCTGGCTCCCCGGCCCGGCCCCTCTCCCGCGAAGGATCGTCCCGCATGAACCCCTCGGACCTGACGCCCCTGGATCAGGAGGCGCTTGAGTATCATCGCCGCAGGCCATGCGGCAAGCTGGAGATCACGCCCACCAAGCCGTGCCTCACGCAGCACGATCTGGCGCTGGCCTACACGCCGGGAGTCGCCGCGCCGTGCCTGAGCATTGAGCAAAACCCCGACGACGCTTACCAGTACACCGCGCGCGGCAACCTGGTGGCGGTTGTCACCAACGGCACGGCGGTGCTGGGCCTGGGGAACATCGGCGCGCTCGCGGGCAAGCCCGTGATGGAGGGTAAATCGCTCCTGTTCAAGCGATTCGCTGACATTGATGCGATTGACATTGAACTGGACACCGAGGACCCTGAACTCATCATCCAAACCGTCAAGCTGATGGAGCCGACCTTCGGCGGGATCAACCTGGAGGACATCAAGGCGCCGGAGTGTTTCTACATCGAGGAGCGGCTGAAGGAACTTTGCACCATCCCCGTCTTCCACGATGACCAGCACGGCACCGCCATCATCTCCGGGGCCGCGCTGCTCAACGCCCTCGAACTCGTCGGCAAGCGCATTGAAGACATTCGCATCGTCTTCAGCGGCGCGGGAGCCGCGGCCATCGCCACCGCGCGATTCTACCTCCGCCTCGGCGCCGACCCGCGAAACCTCCTCCTGTGTGACACTAAAGGCGTGGTGTACGCCGGCCGCCAGGAGAACATGACCCCACTCAAGGCCGAATTCGCCATCCCCACCGAGGCCCGCACCCTTACGGACGCCATGCGCGGCGCCGATGTCTTCGTCGGCCTTTCCAAAGCCGGAACCGTCAACGCCGATATGGTGCGCTCCATGGCGGAGCGCCCCATCGTCTTCGCGCTGGCTAACCCGAACCCCGAAATCCCGTATGATGAAGCCGTCGCCGCCCGGCCCGACCTGATCATGGCGACGGGCCGAAGCGACACCCCCAACCAGGTGAACAACGTCCTCGGCTTCCCCTTCCTCTTCCGGGGCGCGCTCGACTGCCGCGCCACCACCATCAACGAGGAGATGAAGGTCGCCGCCACGCATGCCCTCGCGCGCCTCGCCCGCGCCGACGTGCCCGACGCTGTCGTCAAGGCGTACGGCCTCGAAACCCTCAGTTTCGGCCCGGAGTATCTCATCCCCAAGCCGGTGGACCCCCGCGTGCTGCTGGAGGTTGCCCCCGCCGTCGCCCGCGCCGCGATGGAAACCGGCGTGGCTCGCGCCCGCGTTGATCTCGACGAGTACCGCGACCGGCTGGAGGCGCGCCTGGGGAAATCGCGCGAACTGATGCGGATTGTGTTCAACAAGGCGAAGACCCAGCGCAAGCGCATCGCCCTGGCTGAAGGCGAGCAGGAGAAGGCCATCCGCGCCGCCGTCCAGCTCCGCGATGAACGCATCGCCGAGCCAATTCTCGTGGGCGAGACCGCCGTCATCCGCCGTAAGGCCAACCGCCTCGGCTTCCATCTGGAGGGCATTGTTCTCGCCGATCCGCTTACATCGCCCGACCGCCCCCGCTACGCCGACCGCATCTTCGAGTTGCGAAACCGCAAGGGCATCACCCGCCACGAAGCCGAGGACCTCGTGGAGAACGCCAACTACTTCACCTCGGTGATGGTGGAGCAGGGCGACGCCGACGGCATGCTCACCGGCCTGCGCTTCCATCATCCCGACGTGCTGCGCCCGCCGCTTCAGATCATCGGGGCCGGAGGAGGCCACCGCGCCGCCGCCGGGGTATGCCTCGTGGCCACGCGCAACCGGGTCCTCTTCTTCGCCGACACCGCTGTGAACGTGGACCCCGACGCCGAAACCCTCGCCGAGATCGCCCTCCTCACCGCGCAACTCGCCCGCGACTTCGATGTGGAGCCGCGTGTCGCCATGCTGAGCTACTCCAACTTCGGCAGCTCGCGCCATCCCCGCGCCCAAATTGTGCGGGACGCGGTGGACCTCGTGCGGCGCCGCGAGCCGACCCTGCGCGTGGACGGGGAGATGCAGGCGTCCACCGCCCTCTCCGACCGCGAACTGGCGGAGGAGTTCCCGTTCAACCGACTCGGCGGCGAAGCGAACGTCCTGGTGTTCCCCAACCTGGACGCGGCGAACATCGGCTACAAGATGGTCCAGTCCCTCGACAGCGCGGAGGTCATCGGGCCAATCCTCGTGGGCATCCGCAAGCCGGTGTACATCCTCCAGCGCGCCGACGAGGTGAAGGACATCGTGAACCTCGCCGCCATCGCCGCCGTGCAGGCCCAGAAGCGCGAAATTCACGTCGAACAACGCGCCTTCGAACTGCTGAGCCGAACGGGATACTGGTAGAACGGCTGGAGCGTGGCGAGGGCGACGCCTCTAAAGGAAAACCGGAAAGCTCCCGCAATGAGTCTTAACACTGCTGGTTCAGATTTTTTCCGGAGTTTTCCCGAATGGTTGAAGTCCTGCTGGTCGCGCTCATCGTCCTGGTCATCGGCCTGATCCTTGTCACCCTGAATCGCTCTACCTCGAACGGATCCAACTCGCTGGAGGTGGTGAACGGCATCAACGCCACGCTTCAAAGCGGCAAAACCGAGACGCTGGACCTCCTCCATCACCTGCGCGGGGAAGTCCAGCAGGCCCGCGCCGAATCGAGCGTCCTCGCCAGCCGCATGAGCGCCCTGGATCAAAAAGTGGACCATGCGAACCAGTCCCTCATCATGGCGCGCACCGACCTCACGAAGACCGAGACCAATACTCAGGGCATCATCAGCGCGGCCCAGACCCTTCATCAGGAGCTGCGGAACGCCAGGGAAAACATCGCGCGCATTCAGGCGCAGGGTCAGGCGCGGCAGGAAGTGGAACTGCGGTCAGCGGAGGCGATTCGGCGGCTGGAGATGGTGATCGCGGGCAGCGCGTCACGCGGCGCGGCGGGGGAGAACATCCTGGAGAACGTCTTCTCACAACTCCCCTCGGAGTGGCAGCTGAGAAACGTGCAGGTGAATGGCCGGACCTGCGAGTTCGGGCTGCGGCTGCCCAATCAGCTCGTCCTCCCCATTGACAGCAAATGGACGGCGACCCAGCTGCTGGACGACTTTATCGCGTCGAAGGATGTGGCCGAACAGCGACGGATTAAGTCGGATATTGAGAAACGAGTGTTCATGAAGGCGATGGAGGTGAAGAAGTACATCGAGCCGAGCATGACGGTCAACTTTGCGGTGGCCGTGGTCCCCGACGCCGTGTACGAGATGTGCAGCCAGTGCGTGTACGACGCCTTCCGCCACGATGTGGTGATCGTCTCCTGGAGTATGTTCATTCCGTACCTGCTCCTCGTCTTCCAAACGATCCTGAAAACGTCGCAAAGCCTTGACGTGGAGAAACTGGACCGGGAATTGCGGTTCGCGGAGAAAAGCGTGGAGAAACTCCACAAGGAGGTGAACGGCCGCTTCTCCACCGCCCTCACCATGCTCTCCAACAGCCGCAATGAACTCAGCAAGGACCTGGGAACGCTTCAAGGCAGCCTGGCCAGTCTGATGAAGAGTGACGCGCGCTCCCCCGATGTGACGCCGGACACGCTCCTCGCGGAAGCGGCTTCCGACCTCCTCTCCCTCCCCTCGGAACTGTGATAGCGCGACTCCCCGCGCGTGGCCCATAGCCCGCCTCGTGACGGTTGCGCCTTCTCGTCTCGAAGACGGGCGCGCCGGGTACAATGCGAGGCAGAGGGCTGTCCGCGCCCTGCGAGTCCGCCCTGCCCGCTGAACCGACTTCGCTGAAAGGCCGACCCATGACCGCCGACACTCCCCTCCGCCTCCGAGTCGTTCTCCGTGGAGCCGTGCAGGGTGTCGGCTTTCGCCCGTTCGTCTACCGGCTGGCGACCGACCTGGGCCTGCCAGGCTGGGTGAACAACACCAGCCAGGGCGTCTTCATCGAAGTGGAAGGCGACCGCCCGCGCCTGGAGACCTTTCTCCTCCGTCTGGGCCGCGAAATCCCGCCCGCCGCCTTCATCCAAAGCCTCGAACCGGCGTACCTCGATCCGGTTGGCTACACCGCCTTCGAGATTCGCCACAGCGAGGAGTCCGGCCCGAAGACAACCCTTGTACTGCCCGATCTCGCTACCTGCCCTGACTGCCTCCGCGAGTTGTTTGACCCCGCCGACCGCCGCTTCCGCTACCCGTTCACCAACTGCACGAACTGCGGCCCGCGCTACTCCATCCTCGAAGCGCTTCCGTACGACCGCCCGAACACCACCATGCGGCGCTTCCCCATGTGCCCCGCCTGCCAGGCCGAATACGATTCCCCCGCCGACCGCCGCTTCCACGCCCAGCCCAACGCCTGCCCCGTCTGTGGCCCCCACCTCGAACTGTGGGGCCGGGACGGCCTTCCTCTCGCCGACCGGGATAACGCCCTCGCCGCCGCCGCGCTCGCCCTCCGTACCGGCTGCATCGTCGCCGTGAAAGGCCTGGGCGGCTTTCATCTGATGGTGGACGCCCGCAACGACTCGGCGGTGCAGGAGCTGCGCGGGCGCAAGCGGCGCGAGGAGAAGCCGTTCGCCCTCATGGTCTCCACCCTTGAAGCCGTGGAGCGGGAATGCCGCGTCTCCCCCCTCGAAGCCCGGCTGCTCCAGTCGAGTGAATCTCCCATCGTCCTCCTGGATCGGAAGCCGAACGCTGTCACTTCCGGCAGGATCGCCCCGTCGGTGGCGCCGCGCAACCCGTCTCTCGGCGTCATGCTGCCGTACACGCCGCTGCATCACCTCCTCCTCGCCGAATGCGATTTCCCTCTCGTCGCCACAAGCGCCAACCTCACCGACGAACCGATCTGCGCCGACGAACACGATGCCCTCGACCGGCTGCGCGACATCGCCGACCTCTTCCTCGTCCACAACCGGCCCATCGCCCGCCCCGTGGACGACTCGGTGACGCGCGTCGTCATGGGCCGCGAACTCGTGCTGCGCCGCGCGCGGGGGTACGCCCCGCTCCCCATTCCCCTCCGCGAGCCGCTGCCCCCGACGCTGGCTGTGGGCGCGCACCTCAAGAACACGGTGGCCGCCGCCATCGGTTCCAACGTCTTCCTCAGCCCCCACATCGGCGACCTGGAGACCGACGCCGCATATCGGACTTTCCTCGCCACAATCCAGAGTTTTCGGACTCTGTTCGACTTCATGCCGGGCATCGTCGTCCACGACGCTCATCCCGATTATCTCTCCACCCGCTACGCCGAGGAGTGCGGCCTCCCGACCCTTGCCGTGCAGCACCATTACGCGCACGCCCTCGCCTGCCTCGCGGAGAACGAAGTGACCGCCGACGCCCTCGCGGTGACGTGGGACGGCACCGGGTACGGCGCCGACGGAACCGTGTGGGGCGGCGAGTTCCTGAAGGTGACGCACGACGGCTTCGCGCGGGTAGGCCATCTGCGCCCGTTCCTCCTGCCTGGGGGCGACGGCGCCGTGAAGGAGCCGAGGCGTTCCGCTTTGGGCCTGCTGGTGGAGGCGTACGGCGCGACGGCCTTCATGGAGGCGGGTGATGCGCTCCCGGAGGTCCGGCGGACGCGGGACGCCTTTGAGCCGAGCGTCCTGAAGCCGCTCCTCGGTATGCTGACGCGCGGGGTCCATTCGCCGGTGACGACGAGCGCGGGCCGTCTGTTCGATGCGGCGTCGTTCCTCGCGGGGCTGAGAGCCGTCACGCGCTTCGAGGGGCAGGCCGCGATGGAACTGGAATTCGCGCTGGCCGAAATCGAGACGGCGGAGGCGTACCCGTTCCCTCTCATCATCGAGGATTCTAAGCCGATCATGGTGGACTGGCTCCCGGCCATGCGCGCGCTTTCGGAGGAGGGCGCGCGCGGGGAAGCCGTTGGCCTCGTCTCGGCGCGGTTCCACAACGGTCTCGCGGAGGCCATCGTCGCGGTGGCGGAGCGCGGCGGCCTGGAGGCGGTGGCGCTCACGGGCGGCTGCTTCCAGAACCGCGCCCTCACCGAGCGGGCCGTCACGCGGCTGCGGGAGGCGGGTTTCCGGCCGTACTGGCACCAGCGCGTCCCTCCCAACGACGGCGGCATCGCCCTGGGGCAGGCGATGGCGGCCCTTCAGGGTGGCGCTCAGCCCCTTGATGAGATAAAATAGGACAAAGCCGTCCGGTATACTCCTGACTTCCGAAAATCTCCGCATCAGAAAGCAGCGACCGATGTGTTTAGCCGTGCCGGGTAAAATCGTGAGCGTGTCGGGCGACGACCCGATGGAGCGCATGGGCAAAGTCCAGTTTGGCGGCGTCTTCAAGGAGGTGAACCTCGCCTACGTCCCCGACGCCGAGCCGGGCGAGTACGTCATCGTGCATGTCGGTTTCGCCCTCAGCAAGGTGGACGAGGAGGAGGCCGAGCGCGTCTTTGAGTATCTCCGCCAGATGGACGGCCTGGACGAACTGGAGCTCGCCGGATGAAGTATGTGGAGGAGTACCGCGACGCCGAGCCGGTCCATCGCCTCGCCGACGCCCTGCGCGCCGTCACCACGCGCCCGTGGACGCTGATGGAGGTGTGCGGCGGCCAGACCCACGCCATCGTGAAGCACGGCGTGGATGAGCTGCTGCCCCCGGAGATCACCCTGCTGCACGGCCCCGGCTGCCCCGTCTGCGTCACGCCGGTGGAACTGATTGACCAGGCGCTGGAGATCGCCGCCCGCCCCGAAGTCCTCTTCACCTCGTTTGGCGATATGCTGCGCGTGCCCGGCTCCGACACCGATCTGCTGTCCGTGAGGGCGCGGGGCGGCGACGTGCGGATCGTCTACTCCCCGATGGACGCCGTGAAACTCGCCGAGGAGAACCCGGAGCGCGAGGTCGTCTTCTTCGGCGTCGGGTTTGAGACGACGGCCCCGGCGATTGGGATGGCGGTTCATCAGGCGAAGCGGAAAGGCCTGACGAACTTCAGCGTCCTCGTGTCGCACGTGCTGGTACCGCCCGCTTTGGAAGCGCTCCTCTCCTCGCCGACGCGCCGGGTGCAGGGGTTCCTCGCGGCGGGTCACGTCTGTTCGGTGATGGGGCTGGCGGAGTATGAACCGATCGCCCGGAAGTATCACGTTCCCATCGTGGTGACGGGTTTCGAGCCGCTCGACATCCTGCACGGCGTTTTCCTCTGCGTGAAGCAGCTGGAGGAAGGTCGCGCGGAGGTGGAGAACCAGTACGCCCGCGTCGTCCGCGCGGAAGGCAATCTGCCCGCCCAGGCGCTGCTGCGCGAAGTGTTTCAGGTCGTTCCGCGCAAGTGGCGGGGCATCGGGGAGATTCCCCGCAGCGGCCTGGGCCTCGCGGAGGCGTATCAGGCGTTCGACGCCGCGCGACGGTTCGGCGTCTCCCAGGTATCGCGCGAGGAATCGCCCGATTGCCACAGCGGCGAAGTGCTTCAGGGCGCGATGCGCCCGGTGGACTGCCCGGCCTTCGGGACCCGCTGCACCCCCGAACACCCGCTGGGCGCGACGATGGTCTCCTCCGAGGGCGCCTGCGCCGCCTACTATCTTTATCGCCGCACTCCCGAAGAAGCGGCCGCCTGAACCTTAATCCTCCCTTCACTGAAGGGGCCGCGTCACGCCTGGATCTCACCCTGACCTATGCCTGAACCCCTCGATTTAACGTCCCTCGCCTGCCCGGTTCCTCTCCAGCGGTACCCGCACGTCCTGATGGCGCACGGCGGCGGCGGCAAGCTCATGCAGCGCCTCATCGAGGAGATGTTCGGCAGGGCGTTTAGCAATCCAATCCTCGACCGTCGCCACGACAGCGCGCTCCTCGATCTGTCGGGGCCACTCGCCTTCACCACCGACTCGTTTGTGGTGCGCCCGCTCTTCTTCCCCGGCGGCGATCTGGGGTCGCTGGCGGTGCATGGCACGGTAAACGATCTGGCGATGGCGGGCGCGGAGCCGCTGTACCTGAGCGCCGGGTTCATCCTCGAAGAGGGTCTGCCGATGGAGACGCTGTGGCGGCTGGTCGCCAGCATGGCCCAGGCGGCGCAGGCGGCGGGCGTTCAAATTGTGACCGGCGACACGAAAGTGGTGGAGCGCGGTAAGGGCGACGGGGTGTACATCAACACGGCGGGCATCGGGCGCGTCCTCTCGCCGACGCCGGTCGGCCCCGAAAGCGTGCGGCCCGGCGACGTGATTCTGCTGAACGGCGACGTGGGGCGCCACGGAATCGCGATCATGGCGGTGCGCGAAGGGCTGGAGTTCGAGAGCGCCATCGAGAGCGATTCGGCGTCGGTGGCGGGGCTGGTGGGCGTTCTTCTGCGGGAGGGGATTCCGCTCCACTGCCTGCGGGACATCACGCGCGGCGGGCTGGCGAGCGCCACCAACGAGATCGCGCAGGCGGGTCGCGTCGGAATTCACCTCGACGAGCGGAGCGTTCCCGTGCGCGAAGACGTGATGGGCGCGTGCGAAATCCTGGGCTTTGACCCGCTGAGCGTCGCCTGCGAGGGCCGGTTCCTCGCCATCGTTCCGGCAGAGGCGGCGGACGTGGCGCTCGCCGTCATGCGCGCCGATCCGATGGGAGACGGCGCGACCGTGATTGGGGAGGTGACGGAGGCGACTTCCGCGCCGGTCACACTCACGAGCCGCATCGGCGCGCGGCGCATCCTCGATATGGTGACGGGCGAACAGCTCCCGCGCATCTGCTGAATGAGCGCCCGCTGAAGCAGGGCAGGCGCGCCGTGTCACTCTCCATCCACGCAGATGAGGCGACAGCGTGGATTGGGCGATGAAGTTTGCTGCACACCGCTTCCCCGCCAGGCACCTGGAGAAAGAGTGTGGAGGCTCCTTCGCATGGAACCCCTCGCCTCGCCTTCTCACGGTCCCTCATCCTGGCTTCTCGGAACCTTTTATTCATATGGATCATCCCGTTATCGAAATGTCCGCGCTCCAGCGCGCTGAAACGATGTATCGCACCCGACTGGCCAACGATCCGACCGACTCCAACGCGCGGGTGAAACTGGCATGGTGCCTGTTTATGCACGCGCTTTTCCGCGCCGGTCAGGAAAGCATGCTCAAAGCTCTCTTCGCCACGCTGGAACCCGATACCGTGGAGAAAGGCCGAAAGGTCCAATCCATCTGGGATCAGGACGCCGACAATCTGATTGATGATTGTCTTCAGCAAACCGCCACCGTGATGCAACTGAGCTCGGACCCCAGGGACCTCACGGACGCGGATCGGCTGCAAAACCTGGTGGAACTCTCCGGCGCCGGGAAAGCCGTGGATGAAGCCAAAGATAACTCCAATCGCATCTTGGCGGAGCTGCTTCAGGACCTGATCTAGGGAGTGTCCGACAATTATGCGCCTATCCAGAGGATAATACTGGCCAAAGTCACGAAAGCAAGATAGGTCTCGGCGTGTTTATCATAGCGAGTGGCGATCCGCCGCCATTGCTTCAAGCGACAGAAGCATCGCTCGA
>JBBRGS010000004.1:0-45784 GCA_038240635.1 Armatimonadota bacterium | reverse complement strand
CAGCGCCGGATGTCCGCCGGGGACGGTATGCGGCCCAGATGAAAGCCGTCGCTGACCGGCCCGCCCAGGAACTCCGACGCCCAGACCGGGCTGTCCGGGACGTTGCTGGATCGGATCGAGTCGAAACCGAGCGCGAGGGAGCTCCACGCCTCGGCGACGAGAGAGTCGCGGCGATCAGGTTCTCCGTCCCGCACGGTTCGGTCGTCCCAGCCGTGGAAGGGGTTCCAGGCGGGATAGGCGGAGGACCCCACGAAGTCGCTGGCGCGGGCGTAGGCCCAGTCCTGTCCGCTGCCGACGGCCGCTCCCGCCTTGTGCGCGAAAACGGGCCGCTTCATAGGGTCGGCGGCGCGGATGGCGTCAGCGCGCACCTGCAAGATGCGAGAAATCTGGATGTTGTCCATGAAGTAGCCCCAGTGGACATCGAGGCTGGTGGCGCCGCGTCCCGCCCGGCCAAATTCGGGAGCCACTTCGCTCCAGTCGGCGTAGCGGGAGCGCCACGCGCGATTGAGGCCGTCCAGGTCCTTGTGACGCACCTTCAGCCAGTCTCGGAACCGTTCCAGGGTATGGTCGCAGTAGCAGACAGGCTGCCCGACGAGCCAGTCGGCCCAGTAGGCGATCTCCTGCCAGGTGTTCCAGATGACCACGTTCTCGAAGCGGCCCAGGCGTTCGACGAGTTGGGTGATGAAGCGGACTTCGGCGGCCTCCGCGCCGGGATGATCGAAGCATGGGCCGGGCTTGCCGTCGGCGGGGAGGGGGAATTGCGCCTCGTAGCGGATCGGCTGCCCATTGCGTCCCACCATGTGGCAATCGGGGTGGCGGCGATAGAGCCACGCCGGGGCCTGCTCGCAGGTCAGGCCGAGGTACACGCCCATATCGAGGCGGGCGGCGTGCGCGATGAGCTCCTCGTAAGCGGCCAGTTCAATGCGGCCTTCCTCCGGCTCGTCGAGCATCCACTGCTCCTGAAGTTTGACGAGATTGAACCCGTTCCGCTTCAGCGTCTCCATATCCCGCTTCATCTCGGACATGGGCGGCATCGGCTCGCGGCACAGGTGAGAACCAAGCGGAAAGAGGCGGGAGAACTGAAGGCTGTTCAAGGGAGGCTCCTCGCGGACGATAGTACAGAGGGGGGGCGGCGCGGTTCCCGGAGGGTGAAGCCTGCGACAGAACCGATGCGAAGGCGCGGGTGTCACACTCCTCTATACTGTGAGTTACAGGACCTTATTAGGGAATAGAGGGGGGACGTCTATGAGTGACTATCTTCACGGCTATACCGAGCAGGAACAGGACCGCTTGCTGGCTCAGGCCGCCTACTGGAAAGACCGCCTCATACTGCGCGATCTGGCGCTGCCTCCCGAAGCGCGAGCGCTGGAGATCGGCTGCGGGGTCGGCGCAGTCCTGCGAATCCTCGCCGAGCGGTTTCCCGACGCCCGATACGCCGGGGTGGACCTTCAGCCGAAGCAAATTGAGCGGGCAAAGGCCCTCATGGAGCGGATGAACGCGCCGAAGATGGACCTCCAGGTGGGGGACCTGAACCGGCTGCCGTGGCTGCAAGGCTCCTTTGATCTGGTGTACGGCATCTGGATCGTGGAACACCTGGCCAACCCGCTGGCCGCGCTGAAGGAGGCCCGGCGCGTCCTCAAGCCGGACGGGACTATCTGCCTGACGGAGACCGATTACACATCCATTGTCATCTGGCCGGAGTCGGAGGCGTTCGCGGAGTTTCGTGCGGCTTTTTGCCGACTGTTCAGCGCGGCGGGCGGGAACCCCTACATCGGCCGACGCCTGGGGCCCCTCCTCGCGCAGGCGGGATACTATAAAACGCGCGTGGAGGCCTGGAGCTACCATTACTTCCGCAGCCTCCAGCATGAGGACCTGCGGACCTTCGTGGAGTACGTCCATGCGTTCCTGGAGCCGACGCTCCCGCGCATCCTCGCCCTCGGCTACGATGAAGCCCGGATGCGCCAGGGCCTGCGGGAGTTTCTCGCCACGCCGAATCACGCGGAAGGGTCCGCGACGGTGACGGTCTATCGCGCGACGGGCAAGGCGTAAGGGCGCGGCGAATCGGCGGCGGATAACGGCCTGGCGTCGGGTCAGCCCTGGGGCAGAAAGCGTCGGGCGCCCGCGAAATGGTCGGCGTAGAAGCGGCTGCTCAGCAGGTCGGTGGTGAGGCCGCGCTTCGGGTTGGCCGCGTGGAACATCCGACCGTCGCCAAGATACATCCCGACGTGGAAGATGCGCTTACCGTTGCTGAAGAAGAGCAGGTCGCCCGGCTGAAGGTCTTCGGAATTGACGGGGGAACCGGCCTCATACTGGTCGGCGGCGACGCGGGGAAGTTTCATCCCGGCGTAGCGGTAGATGAATTGCATCATGCCGGAGCAGTCGAAGCCGTTAGGAGTATCGCCGCCCCAGACGTACCGATGATTGCCCATCAACGCGCGTTCGGCGCCCTGCTTCAGGGTTTCGGGGAGGACGGCGGCCATCACCGGCGCGAGCGATCCCCCCTCCGACGGCACCGGCGGATCGTCGTACGCCTCCATTGCGTCAGGATGAAAGACCGTCAGCGCTTCCGGCGCGGGGCGGTTCACCCCTCCCCCGCGAGACGTGGACGTGGAGCGCGACCGGCGAATCCGCGAGACACGGGGTTTGGAGGGGGCCGCCGCGACGGGAACCGGCATCCAGGTTCCGGCGGGAGCCTTTCGGCTCGTTGAAACGATCTCCACCTGAGTGGCGTGTCCGGCAGGCGGGGCGGGCGCCTGAAGGACCACTTCGCTGGCGGGCGCCGCGCTCTTCAGGGACGCCAGGGGGCCGGAGTCGCTCTGCGCCACCACTCGAACGATGGCGGGGTCCACCGAAAATTGCGCGGCGCGCACGGTGACGCCGTCCCGCTTCAGGATGAGGAGGGAGGGACCGACGCTGAGGCGGCAATCGGGGAAGTCCACGTAGAAACGATGGCCATCCGGGAGCGCTCGCCCGGTGAACGCCACGGGACGGCTCGTTTTGATGACGACTTCCCAGCCGTCGGAGGGGTTGGAGGCGCGCCGCAGCGCCACGTCGGTCACATCGGTTGAGGCGCGCACGGGAAGCGGCGGAGCGGACGGTTCCGGCGGGGCGGCATGAACGCTGCCCGCGCCTGTGACCCACAACGCTCCGAAGAGGAGGCTTTTCCCCATGCGGCTCATGCGGTTTCCCTTCTCATGAACGCCTGAAACGCCGACGACCCTCCCAACAACGAGAGTTATGCTTTCTATCGGCGCCCGCCCCCCTCTTTTAGAGGGTCCCCGCCTGGTTCCTCCCCTTATTCTTCTATATTCGGCATTTTCCCCAGCCGCACGGTCAACGTCATCGCCCTGCCGCGCCGCGCCACCAGCAGGCGCAGGGTATCGCCAGGCCGCCGTCGCCGCACCTCCCGCCGCACCTGGTCCGCCGCCGTCACCGGGCGGTTCTCCACGGCGGTGATCACATCAAACGGCAGCAGGCCCGCGCGGGCGGCGGGTTCGCCCCGCTTCACACGAAGGAGGATGACCCCCGGCGTGTACGGCAGCCGATGCTGCGCCGCGAACTCCTCGGTGAAATCGTTAAATCCCACACCCAGCCAGGGGCGCGTCACATTCCCATGCCGCACCAGCTCGTCCACCACATACTTTACCGTCTCCACCGAGACCGCGAACCCGATACCCTGCGCCGCCGGGATGATCGCCGTGTTCATCCCGATCACGTTGCCCCGAATGTCGCACAACGCGCCGCCGGAGTTGCCGGGATTGATCGCCGCGTCGGTCTGAATCAGGTCTTCCAGGGGAGTACCGCCCGGCGCGGTGAGGTCACGGCCCCGCGCGCTGATCACGCCGACGGTGACGGTGTGCTGAAAGCCCAGCGGGTTGCCGATGGCGATGGCCCACGCTCCCACCGGCAGGTTGAGGGTGGAGCCGAGCGAGGCGGAGGGCAGCTTGCCTCCCGGAATGCGAACCAGCGCGATGTCGCTGAAGGCGTCCACGCCGAGGACTTTGCCGGTGAATCGTCGTCCGTCCTTCAGTTGCACCGAGATGCGCTCGGCGTTCCGCACCACGTGATTGTTCGTCAGCACTAACCCTTTGGGGCCGTTGATGATGATGCCGGACCCCTCGCCGTCGCGGGGACGGGGATCGTCGTCCGGCAGGAGGTGGCGGAGCATCGGCGGCAGGTTGCGGTTGGATTCAGGACGGGTGGTCACCTCAATGTTGACGACGGCGGGACCCACGCGCGCCACCGCCGAAACAATGTCGGCCTGGGAGGAGGCGTCCGCGCGCCCCGGCGAGGTGTAGATGGCGGGTTGCGCGACCCAGGGGGCCTCGTCGGAATTGTCCCACTCGACGCTGCTGCGGCCGGCCTGGAAGAGAATCGCTCCCAGCGCGAGGCCGAGCAGCGTCCCCAGCCCCACGAGGAGGTACGGCCGGCCTCGGAGTGTCGCGCGGTCGCCGGGTGTGAGGGGGTTGCCTGTCATGCTCCATCCATCCATACGCGCGGGAGGGGGCCGCCGCCGCGACCAGGTGGCACATTGTGACCCGTCTCGCCGGTTCCTCCCAATCCCGGCGCCGGGCGCCCTCACCGGGACTACGATCATCACCGGTACGACGAAACGGTGGAACGCGGGTTACACGTTCCACCGTCCATTGGTTTCAGCGTCTGCGGGATACAGCTTCTGCGGGATACGGCTTCTGCGGGCGATGGCTGTGTGTGCGCCGTCGAACACCGGTTGGGTCCCCTGAGCTAAGGGGACGCGCCGCTAGCTGCCGGAGCGGGGCGCCTTCGCCAGGTCCTGCGCGATCTTTTCGGCTTCGGGGCCGGACGCCTGCATGGCGTTCTCCACCCGCCGCGCCGCGACTTCCGGGGCGTCGGAGGTTTGCAGCTCGTGCAGGTCGAACTTGCTGGCCGGGGTGTCGGGGAGTTCGCCTTCGGCCTTGCCTGTGGCCTTGTCGGCCATGTTCTTCGCCGTGTCCTGAACCTTGCCGGCCATGTCCATCGCGGAGTCTTTGGCCTTGCCGGCCATATCCATCGCGGAGTCAGCGGCGTCGGAGACGCTCGATTTCGCCTGATCCGCCGTGTCATGAGCCTTGTCCATCATGCCGGAGGCGGCATCCTGAGCCTTGTCCATCATGCCGGGAATTTTGTCCTTCACGGAGGAGACGGCATCGCTCGCTTTGGCGACCATGCTCCCGGCGGTGTCGCGCACCTGGCTGGCGATATCCTGCGCCTTGTGGGTGACATCGGGCACGCGCTCCTTAACCGAGGTGGCGGCGTCGCTCACGCGATCCATCGCATCGGTGGCGACGGTTTTGACCTGTTCCCGTGTCTCCACGCCGGAGCTGGGAGCGTATAGCATTGCGATGGCCGCGCCAACGGACGCGCCGACCAGCATTCCGAGCAAAAATTCGCCTTTGTTGTCCGCCATGTGGGGGGTTCCTTCCTGAAAAGTGGAGTGAGATGTGAGGTTAAATCGAGGGGCGCTCCGCTTGATTCGGACGTTGAGGCGGGAAAAGGGCTGAGGAGCCACCGTCCCGCCTCACGATCCGCGTTTCTCCTGCCGCGTTTCTCCTGCCGCTTGTCCTCTGCCGCTTGTCCTCTGGAGCCAGTGCCTTCGTCCCGCAGAGGGTTACTTCGTCCCGGTGACGGCGGGATGTCCATTCCCATTCATCGAAAGATGGCCGTCACTGGAGGGGGGATTTACGAAGTCGGGTTCGTTCGGCTTCTCGTAAGTGCGGAACACCGAGATCGCCCGATTGATTCCCGCGAAGATGCTCGCGGCGCTGATCGCCGGCTTGCTCACGGTGTCGGTGACGACCTGCCCCGCCGTCTCCACGCGGTGGGTGAGGTGCTTCACGGTCTCTTCGCCGGTCTGGCCGATTTCATGGACGCGCTGGCCTACATCGCTGACGATGCCGCTCGCCTTGTGGGTGATCTCCTGCACGTTGCTCAGGATCGGCTTGACGTTCTGATTGATGAGCGGGTTCACGTTCGCCACGATGGGCTTCGCTTCATCGAGGAGCGGGGTCACGCGGTCTATCACCGGTTGGATCTGAGCCTGAAGTTTCTTAAACGCCACCACGCCCATGACCACGGCGCCGATGAGCAGGGCGAACAGAATTACATTGAAAACGGCGATGACGACCAGCGAAGTCTGCGCCGCGCCGGAGAGAGCTACTTCCATGGGAGGCCTCCTTGAAAAACGTGCGCTTGAAGGGTCGCTTTGGGGGCGACCGTTGCCAGTTTCAACTTACCCGAAACTGTCCGGTGTGAAACGAGCGCGCGAGCGGAGTATCCCTCTCCAAATCGTCCGTCGGGACGATTCGCGGGGAGTGCGCTACGGTGGCGGAGCCGGGGCGACGATTCCGCCGGGCGCGGGGATGACGGAAGGCGCGGGCAGAGGCGCAGCAGGGGGCGACCCATCAAAGACCGGCGGCTTCTCGTCGGGAGTCTCTTCGGGGGGCGCTTCCTCCTCCTCGTCCAGCTGGAAGGTCCCGTTGAAGCGGTTCGCCTCAATCGTTTCAGTATCGCCGGTGAGGATGATCTTTAGATTGTCGGCGTTGAAGGTGCGGCCCTTTTCGTCCTCGCCCTTGACGTTGCCGTTCACGACCACGGTGTCATACCGGTCGTAATAGATCGCCTGATCGCCGGTCAGCCACCGTTTGCCCTGCGTGACCTTCAGGCCGCCTTCAGCGACGGCGCGTTTGGTGCGGTAGTAGTAATCCATGCGGTCAGCGGTGAGGATGGTTTCCTCCTTCAGGCGGCGCTCCAGGCGATCCTGCTTCTTCTCACTGGCGCCACTGCCCGGTTTTGCGCCGAGAGTCGCCTCGGACGCGGAGGGGTCGGCAGCGGCGGGAGTCGCGGGAGAAATCTCCGGTGTGGGCGATGCGGCGGCCCCGGGCGCTGGCTTCGCCTTGGGGCCGGGGGCGATGGGCTTCGGCTTGGCGACCAGCACGGCGTTCCCCACCGCGGAGACCACCTTCTTCCCCACTTCCTTCGGCGACATATCGAACGTGAGGCGGTCGGCGGTGAGGGTGTGCAGGGCGTCCTGCGCGTGAGGGCGTCCCACGGAGCCGCCTTTGATGCCGGGGACCTGGACCGCCTCGCCGGTCTTCGCGACTTCGTTGTATGTCACCTGATCCGCGATCAGCGTGGTATCGCCTTCCTGGAATCGCACATGGCCGATCAGCATGCGAAGATCGCCCTGCGACACCGACTTATCAGCATCAAAGACGACCAGTCGCGGCCCTTTCGGCGCGGCCCCGGGGGGAGCGGGCTGCGCGGCGGGCAGAGGCCCCGGAGGCGCGGCGGGCCGGACGCGACCGGGCGACCCCGCCCACAACAGTACGGCGGCGCTGACCAGAGTGAGCGTAACCGTCCACTCGCGCGACATCCCTCGTGACAAGCGTCGCGGGTTCACAGCGGGAGACCTTTCATGGCGCTGGAGTCGAGGCGGAATTGGCCGTTCACCTTCTGAAGGCTGAACGTCTGCTTCTGAAGATCGCCAATCAGGGCGCCGGCGCCTTCGATCCAGCCGTCCGGGGTGTTCATTCGCACCGGGCCGGGGCACATAAATTTTTTACTGACGCCGTTCCAGACGAGCGACGAAGCGTTGAACTGTAGCCCGTTGAGGCCCTTCACCTCCACGC
Source organism: Armatimonadota bacterium (assembly GCA_038240635.1). Lineage (GTDB taxonomy): Bacteria > Armatimonadota > DTGP01 > DTGP01 > JAHWJO01 > JBBRGS01. The sequence goes on along the minus strand of JBBRGS010000004.1, from coordinate 38,138 downwards.
CGCCCTTCATGTGAAGTTTTCGCAGGACCTGATCGTAGATGAGGCCGCCCGCCTTCATCCAGAGGTACGGCTTGCCGTCCTTGTAGTAGACGCCCTGCCGGAGTTGATCGAGCGTGGTGAGGGCGCCGTTCTGGCTGCGGTTCACTTTGTCGGCGTGGAACTCCCACTGGCGCTTGCCGTTCTCGCTGACGGCGAAGTTCATCGGCGGCAGTTGCAGCATCGATTCGAGGGGCGCGAGCGGTTTGGGCGGGGGCGGGGGGGCGGCGCTGCGTTGGGTCCAGCGACTCCCGAAGTACCCTCCCACGGCGCCGAGGGCGAGAAGGGCGAGGCCAAAGGCGGCGGCGCGCGGGGAGACGCTCATGAGCGGTTCGTCTTTCCAAAGCGGGGGAGGAGTATAATCAATTATAGACCCGGCTCGGACGCCTCGCAACCCGACAGCGCCGGAACGACGGGAAACTTCAGTACCTTCTCCGAGGCCAATTCTCAAGCGCCCGGCGACTGAAATCGCGTCAACCATCACACTTATCCAGCCTGCGCCGACTCCCGTGTCTGGCCATCCCTCGAGGCCGCGAAGACGGACTTCGTGCCCGTGTTGCTGCGATTTCAGTCGCCAGGCGCTCGGTCATCCCCTCAGATGTGAAACATATCGCCCCCGCCCCATTCGGCTTCCAGGCGTACGGCTTCCTCGGCCAGGTCGCTCAATCGGCGAGAGGAGAGAGAGTGCCACCACGCCTCGGCGGCGGCCTGAAACACGTTGCGCGTCACCTGATCATAGGGACGAGCGTCGCGCTGAGGACTCGCCTCCTCACCGGCGGAGGGAGCGCCTTCCAGGGCCGTCACCACGTCGGCCACCGTGAGAGTCTCCGGCTCGCCCAGCAGCGCGTACCCCCCTTGCTTGCCCCGACGGCTCTGCACCATCCCCGACGTGCGCAGCAGCAGCAGAATCTCTTCCAGAAACTTGACTGACAGACCGGTCCCCGCCGCAATCTCCGAGATCGGCACGACTTTCCCGCGTTCCTGGAGGCACAGATACAGCATGGCGCGAACGGCGTAATCGGTGCGATGAGTCACCCGCGCGGCGGACACGATCCACTCCTTTGAAACCACAGGGTTGATATGCGTTCACCCGGTAAGGAACCGGGATTAGGGTACACAATCGCGGGGGAACCGCCCAAACTCCGAAGAGGCTCCTCCGGGAGAGAGGCGCCTCCGAGTAGCGTCACTTCAATCATCAAACTCGGCGACATCCCACGCGATGAGTCGCTGCCACTCGTTTATCGTGTCCATCGCTTCATACTCCCCCGGGGGCAGCGCAAAGTCCAGAACTTCCCAATTGCTCTCGATGTGCGCCCGCGACGACGCCTTCGGGATGGCGATGAGGCCGCGCTGGAGCAGCCACCGCAGCGCCACCTGCGCCGGACTCTTTCCCACGCGCCCGGCGACCGCCTGAACTGTCGCGTTCTCCCCCACCTTCCCCTGGGCCAGCGGCGAGTACGCCGTCACTGTCACGCCCTTCTTTTGGCAGATTTTGAACAGCCGCTTCTGGTTCAGCAGTGGGTGATACTCCACCTGATTGTTGCTGATTGGCGCAAGATCGAGTTTCAGGGCTTTCTCCAGCCGCTTCGCCGTGAAGTTGGAGACCCCGCAGTGGCGAATTTTGCCGTTGGCGATCAGCTCGCCCATCGCGCTGAATGTCTCCTCCATTGGCACGTCGTTGTTGGGCCAGTGAACCAGGAACAGGTCCAGATAGTCGGTTTGCAGCTCTTTCAGGCTCCGTTCGCAGACGCCGATCAGGGAGTCGTGGCGCAGGTTGTCCCGGAACACCTTGGTGGTGAGGAAAATCCGGTCGCGGGGAACACCGGAGGTCGTCAGGGCCTCGCCCACGTCTTCGTGATTGCCGTAGGCGTCGGCGGTGTCTATGTGCCGGTAGCCGACTTCCAGGGCCGTGCGGACCGCGTTCTGGCATGCGTCGCCCTGGATTTGCCACGTGCCGAATCCGAGTTGAGGGATCGTCCCCTCCGGCTTCAGAGGGAGTTGTGGGACACTGCTCATGGCGGGCGTTCTCCTTTTTAAATGGGTAAACCGTTGGGCGACGGTTGAGGATCGTGACGCGAATCGCTCTTTCACGCGACGATGGGGCGGTCATGCGCTCTCTGTCACTTATCCATACCCCGATACGGCGGTGGAGACTACATCAGGTTTACCGGGTCCACATCCACGATGAGGCCCTGCCGCGTTTTGCGGTCCAGCCCCTCCAGCGCGGGCCGCAGGATGCGGTTGAGGGCCGTCAGGTCGGGCGCCATGAGGACGAGGTGCCAGCGGTAACGGTTCTTGATCCGCTCCATCGGGGCGGGAGCGGGTCCCAGGAGGCGAATCCCGCCTTCTTCCCCTTCGAGGGCGATGCGGAGGGCGCCTGCGACGGTTTCCGCGCGCACCTGCGCCTCCTCCCGCGCCGGGTCGCTCACGACGAGATTGGCGAGGCGGGAGAAGGGCGGATAATTGAGCGCGTGGTCGCGGCGATGCTCAATCTCCTGCCGGTAGAAGGCAAGGAAGTCGTGCTGCGCGGCGGCCTGGAGGCTGTAATGGTCCGGGTTGAACGTCTGCACAATGACTTCGCCGGGGAGATGCGCCCGCCCGGCGCGCCCGGCGACCTGCGCGATGAGGGAGAAGCTCCGTTCCGCCGCGCGGAAGTCGGGCAGATTGAGCGACGTGTCCGCCGCGATGACGCCAACGAGGGTGACGCGGGGAAAATCGAGGCCCTTGGCGACCATCTGCGTGCCGATGAGGAGGTCGGCTTCCCCCCGGCGGAACGACCCCAGCAGTTCGTGGTGCGAGCCTTTGCGCGTGGTGGTGTCGCGGTCCATGCGAAGCATACGGGCTTCGGGGAAGAGGCGGCGAGCCTCCTCCTCCAGTTTCTCGGTGCCCAGGCCAAAGTGGCGGATGCGCTCGCCCTGGCATTTGGGGCACCGGGTGGGGGCCGCGCGGCGGTAATCGCAATGGTGGCACTGAAGCAGCCGCTGCGCCGCGTGGTAAGTGAGCGTGACGCTGCAATTGGGGCACATGGCCGTGTAGCCGCAGTCCCGGCACAGTACGAAGGTGGCGTAGCCTCGGCGGTTGAGGAACAGGATCGCCTGCTCCTTCCGTTCGAGGCGTCGGTTCACCGCCTCCACGAGCTCGTCGCTGAAGATGCGGGGCGTCCCCTCAGGCGTCCGTAAATCCACCACACGCACGGGGGGCATGGGGCGGTCGTCAATGCGACTCGGCATCGAGAGGAGGCGAAGGATGCCCTGCTCCGCCCAGTGATACGTCTCCACCGACGGCGTCGCGGAGCCGAGGACCAGTACGCCGCCATCGAGTTGCGCGCGGCGGGCGGCCACGTCGCGGGTCTGGTAGCGGGGCGTGTTCTCCTGCTTGTAAGTCGTCTCGTGTTCCTCATCCAGGATGACGAGGCCGATGCGTGACAGCGGGGCGAAGATAGCGCTACGGGCGCCCACCACCACGCTGGCTTCCCCGCGCTGAATCCGCATCCATTCGTCGTATCGTTCACCGTCGGAGAGGGCGCTGTGAAGCACGGCGACCTGAGCGCCGAAGCGGCCGCGCACGGTGTCCATCATCTGCGCTGTCAGCGCGATTTCGGGGACGAGGAGCAACCCCTGCCGACCGGACGCCGCGCACGTTTCCAGCGCGCGCAGGTACACCTCGGTCTTGCCGCTGGCTGTCACGCCGTGGAGGAGAAACCGCGCGCCGCCCTTCGCGTTCGGGGCGAGGGACGCCTTCAGGGCCTCCTCAATCTCCGTCAGCGCCGCCTGCTGCTCCAGGGTGAGGGTGACGGCCTCGACCGGTCGAATCGGCGCGTGAAACGGGTCTCGCCCGATGGCGACTTGTTCCGCCACGAGCAGGCCCTTTCGCTCCAGCGTGGCGAAGACCGCCGCCGAGACGCCGAGTTCCCGTTCGAGATCGGCCTGAAGCCGGGCAGAATCGGCGCGCGACAACGCCGCCATCACCGTCGCGCCTTTGGGCGAGAGGCCACTCGCGTCGGGGGGCGCGCCGTCCGCCAGCCGCCACGCCTTGCGGAGTTTCGGCCCCAGCCGGGGCGGCTTCAGGAGATACTGTTCCTCAATGACGCCGCGCTCCCGCAGCTTCTTCAGCAGCGCAACGGGATTCACACCACCGGGCCGTCGCAGCGAGTCAACGGAGGCGTGGCCGCCCATCGCGCGCAGGCGCTCAGCGAGCGCGCGCTGCGCCGGGGGGAGGACGCTTAATTCCACGTCGGGGAGGAGGCGATAGCCGCGCTTCACCTGCGCAGTGATCGGTTCAGGCGCGATGCAGCGGAGGCTGTCGCGGGGGCTGCAATAGTACCGCTCGGCCATCCAGCGAGCCAGTTCCCACTGCCGGGCGTTGAAGAACGGCGGCGCGGCGAGAACGTCCGCCAAATCCTTCAGCTCGGCAGGATCGAGCGACGAATCACCCGGCTCCTCCGCCACCACAAAGCCGAGCAGCGTCTGCCCGCCGAACGGGACGACGACTCCTGCGCCCAGCGGCGGCGTGGGAATGCCGTCGGGGACGCGGTAGGTGAACGGCTGGTGGAGGTCGCTGACTTCGGTGTCCACCACCACGGAGACGGTGCGGTTCGGCGGGAGGGGCATACCCTGATTATGGCCGTTCAGGGGAAGAACCGGCGCCACTCCCGCACGAGGACTTGAGGAAACGGCGGCCCTGGTGAGAGAGGGCCGCCGCTGGGAAGGTCTGAACCGATGCCGGGCGGTTTACAATGTAATCAGGCCCGCCACCGCCTTGAGGATGAGGATGGCGTCCGAGATGTTCACCACGCCGTCGGGCGCGCCCTGGGGACTCACGTCGGCGCTCGCCTTCTGCTCCGGCGAGAGGACCGTCGTGCCCACCGTCGCCCGCAGCGCCAAGATGACATCCGCCACCGAGACCGTCCCGTCGCCGTTCAGATCGCCATGCGCCCGCGTCGTCGGCGGCGGGTTGGGGACGGAGACCGGCGAGACGACGCCCGACACCACGAGCGCGAACGGCTGAGGCCCCTGCGGCACGTTGGCGCCGGACACGGTGAGGGTGTAATCCCCGGTGGCCGGAGCCGCGATGTCCACGCCTTCCACGTTGTTCAGGTGGTCCTCCGCGCCGTTGCCGAGGAGGCTGGAGCCGTCCGGCGCCGTCACCTTCAGGTTCAGGTCGTTCACGAGAGCCTGGGCGGCGGTGAGGGAGCCGGGGTAATCGGTCCAGGCGAGCGTGATGGCGAGGGGCGATCCGGCTTCCGCGTGGTAGACGTACGTGGCCGAGGCGCCGGTTTGCAGCCCCGCCGAATAGTCGGAGGGGAAGGTGGAGCGGCCGCCCTGGGGGTCCAGCGTCGCGGCGAGGTCCACGCGGCCCCAACCTTCGACAGGATTGGGGCGGGGACCCGTCTCTTTGAACTCACTGGTCCCATACTGGCCCGGCGTGATGTCGCGCGCGCCGTTGATGAGGACCGCCTTGACGAGGGCCGCGCTCGGCTGCGCCATATTTTGCTTCTTCTGAAGCCACTCGCGGACCAGCGCCGCCGACCCAGACGCGAACGGCGTGGAGAAACTGGTGCCGCCCGCGTAGGCGTAATCGGTGTTGTAGACGCCCCAGTACTCCTTGTCCTGCCCCAGGGGGGAGCGGTTGGAGATGATGTTGGTCCCCGGCGCCACGATGTCGGGCTTGATGCGCCCATCGGCGGTGGGGCCACGGCTGCTGAAGGCGGCCATGCCGTTGATGTTGTCGCTCATCTCGTCGGATGCGATGGGTTCCGCGAAGAACCCGGCAGCGGAGTACACCTGATTGGCGTAGCCGCCCCATCCCTCGGCCTTGGGGCGATTGCCTTCGGTGGCGCCGACAGATATGGCGTTCTTGGCGGTGGACGGCGAGGCCAGTTCGCCCAATTCGACTTTGCCTTTGGCCAGCGCGGTCGCTTCATCCACAACCTGGGTGTACCGCTCCACCATGCCGAACAGGTCCAGCCCGCCGGTTCCGCCGGTTCCGCCAGCGCCACCGGTTCCGCCGGTTCCGCCAGCGCCATCGCCAAACGGGTCGCCGGAGAAGAGATCGCCGAACATGCCGGTCCCGAAAAGGCTGCCAAACAGGTCCGCCGGATTGATGGCGTTCAGGGCGTTGAGGTCAAAGCCGAGTTTATCGAGAAACTGCTTCTGGCTGAGGCCGTCCTTGCCGTCGTTGCCGGAGCCGAACAGGGCCACGAAGTCAGGATGCTCCCAGATGAACTGATCCACCTGCTGGGAGTGGACGGAGTACTGCCCGAACTGCGTGTCGTCGTCCGCCCAGCTGTTGTTGTGTACGCGGGCGCCCTTGTCGTAGGCCCAGCCCAGGATATGGCGGAGGTCGGTGGTCAGATCGAAGCCGACGCCGCGCCCGGTGGCGGGATCAAGGTCGAACTCCTGCACCACGAGGTTCGCTTCGGGAGCGACTCCGGCGAAGCTGCGGGTGTACTTGTGGAGATCGGGATCGCCGCCGGAGAGGATGCCCCGGCCCGCGATGATTCCCGCGACGTGCGTGCCGTGCCCGAACCGGTCGGCCCAGTCGTCATCGGCGTTGAGGCCCTGCCCCGCGAGGACGCTCCCCGCGAAGTCGGCGCTCAGGGATTTGGGGCTGCCCCGGTCGAGGCCGGTGTCGAGGATGGCGACCGTCTGCCCGGCGCCGTAAAGGCCGAGGTCCTTCCAGACGGTGTTCACGCCCATGATCTCGCGGCTGCGGTCGTTGTGGAGTTTGACGCCGGAGCGGGCTTCGATCCAGCGCACGCCTTCCGTTTGGGCGAGGGAGCGGAGGGCATTGGCGTCGCCCTGCGCGGTGACGAGCGCATCGCCGGACGCGGTGGCGCGCAGTCCCAATCCTTCGGCGACGGCGACGAACGCGGCGACCGAGACATCGGGGAAGAGAGAGACCCAGGCGGTCGTCTCTCCCGTCGCGGCGGCGAAGGCGGGGTCCACGCGGAAAGCGGGAGCGTACGGCGTCACGGAGCGCACAAACGGCAGGCTGTTCAGCCGCGACGGATCGGCGGGCAGGCGGCAAAGGTACGCGTAATCGGGCACATAGTCGTAAACCCGCGCGCCCGAGTCGGCCAAAGCGGCGCGCCAGGACGGCTGGATAGGTCCGCTCATCTGCACGAGGGCATAATCGGTTCGCGCGCTCGGCGTGAGCGACAGGGCGCGAGGTCCGCTGCCCGCCGCCGTAGTGATGGTTGCGGCGCGCAATCGCAGCAACGGCGGCTGATCGGCCCGCGAAGAACCGGAGGCGATCAGCGCCAGCGCGGCGATAAAAGGCGTTATATAAGCGAAAACGGAATGATTTTTCTTCATGAAAGTGGGGTTCCCGGAGGCGGAGAAGTGCGGGGAGAGTTCTCTGCCCCGAATGTGGGATTTGTTATCAAAGGGTATGTCGAGGGTTGAGCGCAGGAGATACGCCAGGAGGGGAGTTGGAGCCGGGGGAGCCACGTCGAGAGCCGGAGCGCAACCCCACACGCCTCTGTGGCGGCGCGGTTGGCGTTTCGTCGCAAGCGCCCTACGGGTCTCCCCCAGGGCGCTTGCGACGAAACACCCACACTTCCACGGCTCGCCCCGGTACGCTATCTGACACTCCTCCGGCGCTCCCGTCGTTTGGGCCGCTCCCTCGGAACGTTTGCCATGAGGGCGCACGCCGCCCTTCCTAAGACGGTTTGGCGCAGGATCGAGTTCCCCGGCGTTCGCTCGCTGGCCCCCTCTCTACCGTTCCGCTCGCGCGACGGGGCACGCTGTTCGATACAATGAAGGCGCGTCCTACCCCCTTGTCGCACCTCCCTCACCCTTCCCTACGATGATTCTGACTCGTCTCCAACTGTACCAGTTTCGGAACTACGCCGCCCAGACTCTCGATTTGGGCCGGAATGCCAATCTGGTGTTGGGGTCCAACGGCCAGGGCAAAACCAACCTCCTCGAAGCCGTGACGATGCTGGCCACCAGCCGCTCGCCCCGCGCCGGTCGCGACGCCGAACTCATCACCTGGGATGCGACGGAAGGCCGCGTGTGGGGCGAAGTCGTTCGGGAGCGCCAGCCGAACATCGAACTGGAGGTCCGCCTCAGCGCCGAGGAGGGCAAGCGAGTTCTCGTCAATAAATCGCCCCTGCCCCGCGTGGTGGACCTCATCGGGCAGATCAACCTCGTCACCTTCTGGGTGGAAGACATCGAGATCGTGCGGGGCGATCCGTCGCAACGCCGTCGCTTCCTCAACACGGAGATCAGCCAGGTCAGCCCCCAGTACTGCTATCAGCTCGCCGGGTATCGCCGCGTGCTGGAGCAGCGCAACCGACTCCTCAAGCAACTGGCGTCGCGCGGGACTTCCTCCGGCGGCTCGCTCACCGTCTGGAACCAGCAACTCGTCGCGTACGGCGCCCCAATCATCGAGCGACGGCGCGAATTCCTCTCCCGGCTTCAGGCCCCCGCCACCCAGGCCCACAGCGGCCTCACCGACGACGCCGAACGGCTGGAACTGGTCTACCTCCCCTCCTTTGAACTGGGCGACTCGGTCCACGAACGATACGCCGAGCAGCTGGAACATGGCGTGGACGAGGAAATCCGCCGGGGCGTCACTCTTTTCGGACCACACCGGGACGATGTGCGCTTCCTGCTCAACGGGCGGGACGCGAGGGTGTATGGGTCGCTGGGTCAGCAGCGGTCGGTGGCCCTCAGCCTGCGGATGGCGGAACTGAAACTGGTGCGAGAAATGATTGACGAGGAACCGATACTCGTGATGGACGACATCTTCGCGGAACTCGACCGCCAGCGGATGGAGCGGCTGATGGAGCGTGTCCTGCCGGGGCGACAATCGCTGACCGTGACGACCGAAGCGGCCCGATTGCCGTCCGGCGGGCTGGAATCGGCGAAGCGGTTCACCGTGACAGCCGGCGTCATCCATGAAGACAGAGCAGGTGAGGCTGAGGAGGTCGTGCTGTGAAAGGGTTGCGCCTCATTTTGGGGGATTCGGTGAAGCAGGCCGGCGGTATGCGCCGCGTGGATGAGCAGGCGTGCCTCGATCTGTGGCCGGAAGTGGTGGGTGAAGGCATTTCGGAAGCCACGCGCGCCGACCGCCTCCGGGACGGCATCCTGTTCGTCGTCACCCGGTCGAGCGTCTGGACGCAGGAGCTGAGTTTCTTTCGGGAGGAGGCGGTGCGCAGCCTCAACGAGCGGCTGGGCCGTCCCCTCGTCCGCGACATTCGCTTCAAAGTGGGGTCGCTCACGCCTCGCGTCCCGGCGCTCGCCTCGGACGAAGCCACCCTCGCCTCGCACGCAGCCGCGCCCACCGCTTCTCCCGAAGCCCCGGAAGCCGAAGGGCTGTTGACGGAACGGGCTCGCCTTCAGGTCGAGCGGGCGCTGGAGTCGATCCGAAACGAACAGATGCGGGACAAAACCCGCGTGTTATTGATCCGGGAAGCCCGGCGCCGGGAACAACGCCAGCGCCAGGGGTGGAAGGAGTGCCCCCGATGCGGCACGCTTCACCCGAAGGGGCAGCATTTATGCCCCCTGTGCCGCCTGCATATCCGAACCTAACCCACTTCGCTGGAGAGTTTCAGGTCGTGGGCGGTAGGATCAAAGCCTTTGGGCCAGCGGGTTACGGGGTCGTATTCGGCGCCGTCGAGTCGGGCGCCCTTCAGTCGCGCGCCGGTCAGATCCGCGCCGCAGAGCCGCGCCTCCCGAAGATCGGCGAGGCGAAGGTCGCAACCGAGCAGAAGCGCCTCCGTGAAGTCCGCTCCGTGGCAGTTGCAGGAGTTCAGCCGGGCGTCGGAGCAGTCGGCCTCGAAGAAGGTGGCGCCGCGAAGATCGGCCTCGGTCAGGTCCGCGTCACACAGATCGGCCTCACGCAGGTTGGCGTCGCGGAGTTGGGCGTAGCGCAACGTGGCCCCGTTGAGGGTGGCGCCGCAGAGGGAGGCGTGGGTCAGGCGGGCGCCGGTGAAATTCGCGCCCCGAAGGTCAGCTTCGTAGAGGAGCGCGTCGGTCAGGTCGGCGCCGGAGAAATCCGCGTGCGCGAGTCGAGCGCGCAGGCCTCGCAACCGCCTTAGGCTGGCCCCTCGGCCATTCAGGCCTTCTTCCGTGGCGGGGTGGATGTTCGGGTTGCGACGGAGGCCATCCGGTGGTGATCCGAAACTCATTTTGCTCCTTTGGCTCGATGGCGCTCGAACCGGGAATGGGTAGGGTGAACACCCTGGCCGGATTATAGTTTGCAACTTCTCAAACAGACAAACTATACGGAAGCGGATGTCCTGCTTAGGTTTTCCCATACGTTTCGAGGCTTTCATTTGTGCGCATTCCATGGCAAGGCAGTAGCAGAAAAGCCCGACGGAGGGCGCTTCATCTGATAAACTGCCGTCCGTCCCCCCGCCGTGCCGAGGAATCCTGGGGGGCTATCCGGCGCGAAGGGCGGCCTTTGTCTCATCTGTGGCGCTGGATGCGCTCCTGGCTGCACGGTCGCGCGTTGGGTGGGAGTTCACAGGTGAGGGGTAGGTCCGGCCTCTCCCTCCTTCACTTCCCTCCTAAGGGTCTGTTGACTTACACTGAGGGTGTCGGGACCGTCATTTGAGGTCTCATCGCCTCCTGGAGTTGTTCCTGTATGCTCGAAACCGATGAGACGCCGCCTCCCGATCCCCCGAAGACACCCCCGTCGAGCCACCGCAAAAGCTTCATGGGGGCCATGTTCCTCATCGCTCAGCCGTTGCTGATGAACGCGCTCAGTATCCCCGCGACCGCCTACATCATCTATAAGTTGGACGCATATGGGTACGGCATCTGGTCCATTGGCGCATCACTGGTCGCTACCACGTCGTTCCTCACCAGTTTGGGGCTGAGGCCGCTCTTCGTCCGTGCGGTGGCTCAAAATCCCCACACCGCTCCCGAAGCGCTTGCGGATCAGCTGGGCCTGCGCGTCCTCCTGGCGCTGCTGGCGGGGCTGTGCGCCGTGGCGGTCTGCATGGCCCTGAACTATCCCCCCATAGCGCTGGCCTGCACCACCATTGCGGCGTTCGGCCTCATTCTCGTCGTCGTCAGCACCACCCTGTCCGATTATCTCCAGGGTTTTCAGCGCTTCAAAACGATGGCTGGCGTCAATCTGATCGGCGGGCTGGTCCTGACAGCCCTTTCGGTCCTGGTGGTGGGGTTGGGCTGGGGGCCGATAGGCCTGGCCGGGGCGTATGTCTCCGGCCCACTGCTCAACTCGCTGCTCGGCGCGCTGGCGGTGTCCCGGCAGGGGACGCCCGTCCGCATCGCCTTCCGTCCGGATCGTCAGATGCGATTACTGAAGCAGGCGAAAACCCTGGGGGCGCAGCAGGTTCTCGGTTCCATCCACGAGCGCGTGGAGACGCTGCTGGTGCCCAAGTTGGTCGGCATCGCGCAGTTTGGCTACTTTCAGGCCGGCTCCATCCTCAGCGACCGGATGTTTATGGTGCCGGAAGGACTGGCGGCGGCGTTTTATCCCAAGATCGCCAAAGCGTCCGACGAGGATATTCGGGTGGCGACGTGGCAGGTGTCGCTTCTACTGGCGGCGTCGCTGGCGCTGTGTCTCCCCCTCACTTTTCTCCTTATCGCCCTGGCGGGGCCTATCGCGCACCTGATTTTCAAGCACAACCCGGAGGTCTGCCGCGAGGTCATCGTGATCACCATGTGGGCGCTCCCCCTGACGGCGGCCCGGCTGCCGATGAATTACGGATTGCAGGCGTATGGGAAATACTCCGAGGCGGCGCGGGTGAACATGGCGGCGACGGTGGTGAGTTTCATGGGATCACTCATCCTCATCAGGGAGTTCGGCTTCATTGGAGCCTGCTGGTCCTGGGTGTTGCGGCCCGGCACGGCGGCCCTCTTCATGCTGCCGTTATTTGTGGGGACCTTCCCGCGCGTGTTCACCGCCTTTTGGAGAGCGCGGAAGTAGCGGCGAAGGGAGCTGAGGAGGTTTCAGTCGCCGGGGGTGGAGGCTGCGGAGGCCTTTCCTTTGGTGACTGGCGCCGATTCCCGCTTGCAGGCCTGAAGGATGTAGCCCCGCGTGAGCAGCCACTCGCGGGGGATGTCGCACAGGCGAGCGGCCAGTTCCGGCGTCAGCAGGTCTTCCTCTTCCGGCTCAAAATCAGGGTCACGCCCGGCGATCCGGTGTTGACGGTCGTGACGCAGGAGGCGCATATCCTCGAAGGCTCCGGCAAACGCCTCGAGGACAGCGGGGGGTGTCAATCGGTTGAGTCGATGGTAGCTGCGGCCTTCGTCCAGCAGATGGCCCCAGGGCAGTTCGCGCCCGCTGGAAAGGTCCCGGTAATGGCCGGACCATGAGTAGAAGTTGTGCCATTCGAGGTCAATCCGTCCCCCCGGCGCCAGGACCCGACTCATCTCAGAGGCGAAGGCTTCCAGCTGCCCCGGCAATTCCTGCAGTACGGCGTTGCTGACGATCAGGTCGAAGGAAGCGTCAGGAAAGGGGAAGGCGCCGCCGCCGTATCGATGCAGATCGAGAGCGGCGTGATCCACCTGGCGTCCGGTCGTCTGTTGAAACTGGTCATACCAGGCGCGGGCGTCGGCGTACTCCAGCAGGCCGTGAATGAACCCGCGCCCTTTGCGACCCACCGCGTACGCCTTCGCCAGAGCCAGAGGGCCTTCCCGATGGAAGGGAACGACATCCAGGCCGGTGACACTGCGAACGGTCGGTTCCAGGCCGGCTACCAGGGGATATTTATAGCCACACCCGAATTCGAGGACCCTCAGTTCGCTCAGGTCCCGGTCCCCGTACGCGTTTAATCGCTCGATCAGGCGCAGAAAGACCACGTCCCGATGGTGCCGCACGCTGGAGACCGCCCGGTCGCGTCGGGTGTTCCACTGCCGTAAACCCGCAAGGATGAGGCTCATGGAATGATCAAACCTGTTGTGGAATTATAGGGAAGTCCGTTGCCGGAAGAGGCGCCATGCAGCCATGGAACGTCTCAAAGGGAACGGTATAAAGTCTGCCCTGAACACGCTACTTCAAAAGCGACTTGAAAAACATCCTGACAACCACCCTGATCAGGAATTGCATCATCATATTCATTCTACTCTCCCTTTCAGCCCTGTTCTCGCGCGCAAGCCAAGCCGATAATCGAACTACAATGGATGAAGCCCAATATGTTCTTCGGCGCTTATCGCGCCATCATAACCCTCAACCCCGGCCCGCCGCGCTGCGACCGCCAGTCTTCCTGGCGTGCTGGAAGTGTGGCCAGGGCTACACCGCCCCCCGGCCAGCCGGTCGCCTCGCATGCGACTGTGGCGGGGCGCTCGTTGAAGCCCTCCGGGGCCAGGACTATGATGACTGAACTTCGCGTCCATTGTCGCTTCACTCCGTCGGTTTCCGGCCCAGCGAGACGATCCCGTTGAGTCGCGCGGAAGGGGGTTTCGTCGTCTGGCGCGCGCTCCTGGACTGGGTCTATCCCATCCGGTGTGTAGGCTGCGAGGGGTTCGGCGAGGGCGCCTTCTGCCCCGCGTGCGTGACGGCCGTGGCGGCGGTCCCCCTGCCTGCCTGTGACCGGTGCCACAGCCCTGGCGTCTCCGGCGACTGCCCCTCGTGCCGAACTCGCCCTCCGGCGTTTCGTCTCGCGCGCTCCGCCGCCCTGTTTGAGGGACCGCTGCGGAACGCGGTTCATGCGCTCAAATACAACGGCCGCGAAGCGATAGCCGAGCCTCTGGCCGCGCTGATGGCCACCGCTTTCGAGCGCGAACCGGGCCTGCAAGGCGCTGACCTCCTCGTGCCCCTGCCGCTTCACGAGAAACGGCTACGGGAACGCGGCTACAATCAATCGGCGCTCCTCGCCCGCGCCCTGGGCCGACGCCTCTCCCTCCCCGTGAGTGAAGACGCCCTGATCCGCGCCGTGTACCGCCGCCCGCAGGTCGGCCTGGGCCAGGCGGAACGCCGGGAGAACGTGGTGGACGCCTTTCGAGTCGTGGCGCCGGCTGCGGTGGCGGGCCGCCGTCTAATTCTCGTGGACGACGTGATGACCACCGGCGCCACCTGCCACGAAGCCGCCCGCGCCCTCCTGGAAGCCGGAGCCGCCGATGTGCGCGTCTTTACCCTCGCCCGCGAATCGTTCCGGGGCGAACCCGTTCCCCTTTGACCTTCGCTAACTCTCTCCCCCGCTCACAGGAGTATCTCCATGCCTTCGGCCCTCGTGACCCAGACCGATCTGCCGCTTCCCCTGGTGACGCGCGGCAAGGTCCGCGACGTGTATGACCTCGGCGACCGGCTGCTTATGGTCGCCTCCGACCGTCTCTCCGCCTTCGATGTGGTGCTGCCCACGCCGATCCCCTCCAAGGGCGCCGTCCTCACGCAACTCTCCCGGTTCTGGTTCGATCTCACCGCCGACCTGACGCCGAACCAGTGTCTCACCGGCTCGGATGCCGAGCTCCCCGCTGAACTGGCTGACCGCGCCGATCTTCAGGGGCGCTCGATGGTGGTGAAGAAGACGAAGCCGTACCCCGTGGAGTGCGTCGTGCGCGGCTACCTCAGCGGCTCGGCGTGGGCGGAGTACCGGAAGGCGGCGCCGACGGCGGGCGTCGTCGAACTGTGGGGCATCCGCTTGCCCGCTGAACTGAAGGAGTCCGACCGGCTGCCGGAGCCGCTGTTCACGCCGTCCACCAAGGCGACCGAAGGCCACGACGAGAGCATCTCCTTCGCGCAAATGGCCGACCTGGTAGGGGAGGACGACGCCCGCGCCCTCCGCGACCGCTCGCTTCAGGTGTACGCCGCCGGGACTCGTCACGCCGAATCGCGCGGCCTCATCCTCGCCGACACCAAGTTCGAGTTCGGCGAGCGAGACGGCCAAATGCTCCTTATTGATGAAGTGTTAACGCCCGACTCCTCGCGCTTCTGGGACGCCGACATCTACACGTCGGGGCAGCCACAGCCGAGCTTCGACAAGCAGTTCGTGCGCGACTGGCTTCAGGCCCTCTGCGACGCCGGACAGTGGGACAAGACCCCTCCGGGGCCGGAACTCCCCGCCGACATCGCCCAGGGGACCTCGGAGCGGTACCGCGAGGCGTACCGACGCATCACCGGCCACGACCTGCCCTGACAACGTTCAAGGCTATCCCCCGCCCTCACTCCCGTGCGCGACCGGTTACCTCAGGCCGAAGTCGAGCGCGGTAGTGGGGGCGTTCCACGTCCGTTCCTGATCGCGGCTCATGTCGAGGCCGCTCTCCAGGGTGACTTCGCGCTGCTTCTCCCGGTCAAACAGCATACAGCGGACAGTGTAGCGGCCTTCGGGGACGCGGACGCTGATCGGCTCCATGGCGCTTTCGAGGAACATGAACGTTCCACTGTCGCCGTGCAGCGTGAGGGAGGCGCCCGGCAGCGGCGCTCCCTTGCGGTCCCGCACAAACAGATTCAACGTATGGAATTGAGGCCGCTGGAACGGGAACTCCATCACGCCGGAGAGTTTGACCGGCTGCGGCAGGGTGTAAGTGAGGATGGAGAAGCGACCCTGCGCGGAAGCCCCCATCGTGACGCGGTACGTTCCGGCGAGCAGGGTGGCGGTCGTCGTCTCCGGCCAGCCGGTTTCCGGGGCGAACGCTTCCCACCGGGTGGTGACAGCGCCGCCGGACTCGATGGGTTCAAACGCCATCTGATTGAACGGCGTCATCGGCCCGGCCTTCAGCAGGGTGACGCGCGCCACCTGGTCCGCCGTAACGGTGGGGATGGCCACATTCACCTCCCGCACCTGCTCCTTGCGGACTTTGACGGGGACGCTCCAGACGAGGGGCGCGACCGATTCGCCCGGCGGAGGGTCGCCCAGCGGCAGCGAGAAGAAGATGCGATACGACCCTGGGCGCAGAGGCACCGTCTCCCGCGCCGAGGTTTCGTCCAGGGAGACCGCCGGGGGAGGTTCTCCCTCCGTGCCGACGGTGAGCGGCGTGGTTTCCGCTTTGGGCGTCGGCGGTTCCTCCGGGTCGCCGTCCGGCTCGAACATCAGCCACTGGCCGAACGCGCCTTCCGTCGGCGAGTTGTCCGCCTGAGACAGCCGCAGGGACAACTTCGTCACTACGCCTTTGGGGACGAGGAGGCGGATGCCGGTCTTCATGGGGTCCGGCGCGGGCCGGGGCGTCTCATTGGAGCGGAGAATGCGCACGCTGCCCGGCAGACGCCCCTTGTGAACGGTGGGCGGGGCT
The DNA here is from genome assembly GCA_038240635.1 of Armatimonadota bacterium. GTDB lineage: Bacteria > Armatimonadota > DTGP01 > DTGP01 > JAHWJO01 > JBBRGS01. The sequence goes on along the minus strand of JBBRGS010000004.1, from coordinate 21,954 downwards.
TTGGGCGCGCGGGTGGCGCGAGTAGCCCCCACCGGGCCCATCGAGGCGGCGAGGGCGGACACGAGAAGGACGCCCGCCGCTCGCTGAGGGAGTCGGAGGCCGGGAGACTGTCGGCGTGGGTTCATACGGATCGCCCTTCTCGTGTCGTCGCGCGTCATCATCGCGTCACCACGCCGTGATCGGCATGCTCCACAGGGAGATGCCGGGTTGCAGCCGGTACGCTTCCTGCATATGACGGAACGCTTTGGCGACCGGCTCCACGTGATCGTCCTCCAGCTCGAGCCAGAGGATGTTGTTGAGGCCGGGCCAGATGGCGTCCCCCATCTTGGGATCGGTATGGCCCGCCCCCGTGGCATCCTCCTGTTTGGTCCAGCCATCCAGGTCGAGGTGGCTGAGGAGTTCCATCACGGAGGCGTCAATCCCCTGATCGTATACGACGATGAGCAATTGCATTAGGCTTTCACCTCTTCCTCTTCCTCGCGGCGCCGGGGCAGCGCGTAGGGCGACACCGGGGGCTTCTTCCGCCGGGTGAGGACGTTTTGCACGTCATCGAACAGCGTGTAGGTGACGGGGATGACGAGCAGGGTAAGGACTGTGGAGAGGATCAGGCCGCCCAGGACGGCGATGGCGAGCGGCGCCCGCAACTCCGACGCTTCCCCAATCCGCAGCGCGATGGGGAGCATGGCGAAGATCATGGCGAACGTCGTCATCAGGATGGGCCGCAGCCGGGTGGGACCCGCTTCCTCAATGGCGTCTCCTCGCGTGTAGCCGCGCGCCCGGAGGGTGTTGGTGTAGTCCACCAGCAGGATAGCGTTCTTGGTGACAAGGCCGACGAGCATGATGATGCCGATCATGCCGACGATGCTCATCGGCTCGTGGGCGATGACCAGCGCGGCGATGGCGCCGATGAGGGCCATCGGGAGGCTGAGCATGATGGTCAACGGGTGCAGCAGCGAGTTGAACAGGGCGGCCATCAGCATGTAGACGAGGATCGCGCCGAGAGCCAGCGCCCCAAACAGGAAGGGGAACTCCTCCTTCTGTGACTGCACCTCGCCGCCGTATCCCACCGTGGCGCCGGAGGTGTCCAGCCCCGCGATGGCGGCGTCAATCTTCTGCTGCACGTTGCCCGACGAGTAGCCGGGAGCGAGGTTCGCGCTCACGACGACGCGCCGCATCCGGTTCTTGCGGTCAATCTTGGTGGGACCCTGGCCGATGCCGACGCTGGCGATGCTGCGAAGTTCCACGGGGCCGCCGCGCTGCGTCCCGACGAGGATGCGCCCCACATCTTCGGGATTGCGGCGGTCGAGGTCCTGGAATTGGACGCGGATGTCGTACTCCTCCCCTTTGTCGCGGAACTTGGCGTCGGTATTCCCCTCGAAGGAGTAGCGGAGGGCGGTGGCCATATCCCGAACGTTCACGCCGCTGTCCGCCGCACGGAGTCGGTCGAGGCGCACCTGCACCTCCGGCTTCCCGGAACGCAGGGAGATGTCAGGATTGAGGACGCCGGGCACCTTTGCCATTTTCGCCTTGATCTGCTGGGCCACCTGATCCAGTCGGTTCAGGTCCACACCGGTGAGTTCCATCTGGATGGGGGCCGCCGCGCCTCCGAAGCCACGCACGTTGGCGACAGTGATCAGCGCGCCCGACAGCTGAGCGAGTTTCGGTCGCAGTTCCTGCGCGATATCCTGATCGCTGCGGGTGCGCTTCCCCTTGTGACGCAGGATCAGGTCGAGCGCGTTCTCCTTATCCTTCAAGGTGAGGCTGATGGAGGCGTACTGTCGGCCCGATTCGGGGAAGCCGCGCGTGCCGCCGTTAATGTACCCGACGGACGCCCAGACGGTTTTGGCTTCGGGTAATTGATTCATGATGGCCTCAACCTGGCGCGCCACCTTGTCGGACTCTTCCAGCGACGCGCCCGCCGGTAGTTCCACCGTGGCGATGATCTGGCCGGAGTCGATGGCGGGGACAAACTGGAAGCCGAGCCGGGGGCCAAGCAGGATCATCGTGACGATGAGCGCCCCGAAGCCAGCGGTAATAATCATCAGCCGTCGGAAGGTGCCGTGGCGCGCGTCCCGCCCAATCGCCCAGCGCAGGGCGCGGCGGTACCGCGTTTCGAGGCGACCGTAGAAGCGGTTGATGGCCCCGAAGACCCCGCGCGTCGCCTCCACCTCCTCGCCCAGCTGGTACCAGCGCGAGGCGAGCATCGGCGTAAACGTGAACGAGATGAAGAGCGAGAAGAGCGTGGCGCAGGCGACCGTAATACCGAACTGCCGGAAGAACTGCCCCACAACCCCGCCCATGAAGGCGATGGGCACGAACACCACCACATCCACCATGGTGATCATGATCGCCGCCAGTCCGATTTCGCTACGACCGTTCATGGCGGCTTCCCGTGGAGTCTCGCCGCGCGCCAGGTGGCGGTAGATGTTCTCCAGCACGACGATGCTGTCGTCCACGAGGATACCAACGACGAGCGACAGGCCGAGCATGGTCATCTGGTTGAGGGTGAAGCCGAACGCCTTGAGCGGGATGAACGTGGCGATGAGCGAGGTGGGAATCGCCAGCGCCACGATGAACGTGCCACGAATGTTGTGCAGAAACATGAAGACGACGAACACCGCCAGCAGCGCGCCCAGCACCAGCGACAGGTTCACATCCGCCAGCGCCGACTTCACCTGCCGGCTGGTGTCGTTGGCGAGGACGAACGTCACCGGCAGGTCTTTCTCCATCTGCGCGACGACTTTTTTCACGCCATCCGCCATGTTCACCGGGTTGGCGTCGGAGAGTTTGGAGATAATCAGGGTGACGGCGTCCTTGCCGTTCACGCGGGCGATCTGGCTCCGTTCCTCGCTGGCGTCCACCACGCGCGCCACGTCGGTGAGGTTCACCTGAAGCGGCGCCCCCCCGCCCTTGGGAGGGACGCTGATCCGGAGTTTCCGCAACTCATCCACGCTTTGGTACTCGCCGATGGTGCGGATGGAGTAGTCCTGCGCGCCCTGAGTGACGTGCCCGCCGGGGAGGTTCAGGTTTTGACTCTGCACGGCGTTCACCACGTCCTGAATGGTGAGGCCGTACGCCGCGAGGCGGTCCTTGTCTACCAGCGCCTGGATTTCGCGCGTGTCGCCGCCGGTGATGTTGACCTGTCCCACGCCCGTCACCTGGGCGATTCGGTACTGGATGACGTTATCGGCGAGGTCTCGCAGTTGCCGGATGTTGAGGCTTTTGGACGCCAGGCCGTACGTCAGCACCGGCTGGGCGTTGAAGTCGAGTTTGCTGATGATGGGCGCGTTCACGTCGCGGGGGAGGGAGCCGCGCGCGGCCTCCACCTTCTGGCGCACGTCGGCGGCGGCGACATCGGGATTGATGCCCAGGGTGAACTCCACGGAGACGATGGAGATGCCGTCCTGACTCTGGGACGTGGTGTTCTTGATCCCGTTCACCGACGCGGTGGCGTCTTCTATCGGCTTGGTCACGAGAGACTCAATCTCGGCGGGACCGGCTCCCGGATAGGTGGTCGTGACGGTGACGTAAGGGATGTTGATGCTGGGGTTGAGTTCGGCGGGCATCTCCTTCATAGAGCGCCAACCGAGGACCATCAGGGCCAGCACGAGCATCAGCACGGCGATGGGGCGGTTAATGGAAAGTTTGGTCAATCCCATGGGTGGTGTCCCGTGACGAGAGGAGACGCGAAGTACTCAGGAGGCGGGAACGGCCCCGCCTTTCGGGCGGAAAAGGGGCGGCGGACGAGGGAGCATGAAAGCGCGTCGCCCCGTCCCGCCGCAAGACGGCTAGCCGCCCATGTCGGGGCTGGCGGCGGAGGCGGGCCCCACGGCGATTTTCGCGCCGTCTTCCAGTCGGGAGCCGCTCACAATCACCCGGTCGCCGGGCTGAAGGCCGCTGAGGACCTCCACGTTGTCGCCGGTCGGCTCGCCCACAGTGATCGTCCGCTTCATCGCCTTGCCATCCTGAGGCACGAAGATGGTGGCCTGCGACGACTTGTCGGCCTGATCGCCCAGGGGAACCACGCTTCCGGCGGCGGCCAGCGCGGCTTTCGGAACCAGGGTCACGTTGGAGCGACTGGAGATTTCCACCATCCCCCGCGCGAACATCCCGGCGCGGAGCCGCCCCTGGTCGTTTAGGGTGATGCGCGCCGTGAAGGTGCGGTTGGCGGAGTCGCCGGTGGGATAGATGCGGTCCACGCGACCGGTGTACTGGACTCCGGGGAAGGCGTCCACCTGCGCCCGAACGGTTTGACCGACGCGCAAGCGCTCCACGTCCCGCTCCGGGATTTCGGCGCTGAAGTAGACGGTGCCCGGCACGGTGATCCGCAGGAGGGGCGTCCCCATCGTGGCGATCTGCCCCTGCTCCACCGTCCGCTTCGCCACAATCCCGTTGACCGGCGAATGCACAAAGGCGTTGGACCGAAGCTGCTGCGCCAGGGCTACTCCGGCCTGCGCCGCGCGCACGCCGCTTTGGGTCTGATTGAGAGCCGCCCGCGCCGCCGACACGTCCTGCTGTTTCATCACGACCTGGCGCTGATTGTCGTTGGCCTGGGCGAGCGCCTGCCGCGCCGATTCCACCGCCGCTTCCTGCTGGGTGATCTCTTCGGGCCGGGCGCCTTCCTGGAGGAGAGAGACGGCCTGCCGCGCGTTTTGCAGCTGCGCCCGCGAGACGCGCACGCGGGTTTCGGCGGTGTCCACGTTGCTTTTGGCGGTGGCGCCTTCATTGTACAAACGGAAAGCGCGGTCGTAGTTGGTCTGGGCGTCATCAAGGTTGGCCTGCGCCACGTTCACGCCGGACTGGGCCTGAAGCCGCTCCTGTCGCCGAGCGCCCTTTTGCACCAGTTCCAGCCGCGCCTGGGCGGATCGCAGCCCCTCCTGGGCGTTGTTCACGCCGATGGCGTAGGAGCGCTGTTGCAGCCGCAGCCCGGTTTTGGCCTGCCCCAGTCGGGCTTCAGCGGCGACGACGGCGCTGCGGGCGCTCTGGAGCTGGGCCTGCGCGCTCCGCACCTGGCTATCCAAATCGCTCGTGTCCAGCGACACGACGAGCTGGCCCTTTTGCACGCTGTCGCCCTCGCGGACTTTCACGTCCACCACGCGCGCGGTCAGTTTGGAGGCGAGGTTCACTTCGGTGAGGGCCGCGATCTCGCCGCTCACCTGCACCGTCTCGTCAATGGCCCCGGTTTTCACAAGGGCGACCTGCACGGGAGTGGGAGCGGCGACCAGAGCCGCCTTGCCATCCGCTCCGGCGCCCGTCGGAACAGGTTTTTTGCCGCGCGACCGCATGAACATGACGAGGAGGAGGACGGCGGCCACCGCCAGCACGATGTAAAAGGTTCGTTTGGACGCCGACGACCGCTCATTCTCAAGCGCGGCGGCCCGAACCGAGGGATCGGGGGTCTCAACCTGGGGATTCACGGGGTGGTCTCCTGGGAGGTTCCTGAAGCAGGCGCGTCAGGAGAGGTCGCTGGCGTCGGCTCGGATGCAGCCGCAGGCATCGGCTCGGATGCAGCCGCAGGCGTCGGCTCGGATGCAGCCGCAGGCGTGGTAGATTGTGAGGCCGGGCTAACAGGTTCCATCGCCGGGCTGACAGGGACCGTCTCCGGGCTGGCAGGCGCCGCCACAGGGGCGTTCGGCTCGGTGGAAGGAGGGGTGGTGGCTGGAAGGGCGCCGGGAATCGTAACATCCGGCGGCGCGCCCAAAGGCAACGGGTGAGCGCCCCGCGCCCCGGATGGAGCGACCGCAGGCGGCGGCCCCGGTCGCTCCTGAACGGCGGCGGCGGTGTCGTTGGGGACCAGGCGGCCCAGCCCTTTGCGGAGGCGGGCTTCGCCGCCCAGGTAATCGAAGTCGGCGTTCACGCGATTCGTCTCCGCCTGAGTGAGAGCGACGAGCGCGTCGGTCACTTCCACGGTGGTGGAAACCCCGGCCTGGAACCGCACCTGCGCAATTCGGAGGGCTTCACGGGCCAGCACGACGTTCGATTCGGTGGTCTCGCGGCGACGCGCGGCCTCCTGAAGGTCAAGGAGCGCGCTCCGCACATCCAGCGCGATCCCCTGTTTCGAGGTGTCCAGCGTGGCCTGAGCGGCCTTCACATCGGCTTTGGCTTCGTTCACGCGGGCGCGGGTGGCGCCGCCTTCAAAGAAGGGAACGGAGACCTGCGCGATCAGGTTCCAGTTATGTTTGTTGGAGGAGAACCCGGCCACATCGGGCGTAAGCGAGTAATTGGCCGAGAGATTGACTTCCGGTCGCTTCCCCCGGCGGGCGAGGTCCACGCTACGCTGCGCGAGGGCGACCGCGTTGGCCGCGCTGAGCGCTTCCGGGCGGCGGACGTACGCTTCATTCAGGGCTTCCCGGAGGTCGAGCGGCAGGTCTGAGATCACGCGCGTCTCGGCATTGGGTTCCACTGTCGGGAGGGTGGGAAGCGGCTGGTTGTCCGGGAGTGGGTAGAGAGTAACCTCCTCCACCGAATCAGGCGCCTCCTTTTCGGGAGTATGCGGAGGTTCGACGGGCGGCGCAGCATCCGGAGAAGCGTGGTTTTCCGCGGGCGGCGCGGCAATATCCACCGGCGGATTGCCCGGCGCGGCGGGGGAGAGCGGAACCGCCACGGGACCGGGCATAGCGACCTCAGGCAGCAGGGATGGCGCGGGCAGGGGGAGCGGCACGGCGTCCACCTCTAAAGCCGTATACGGGTCCAGCCCAAGAGTGTTGAGCAGGTTGGCTCTCGCCAAAGCGGCGTTTTTCTCCGCCGTCACGAGGGTTTGACGCTGATTCTGCACCTGAACCGCCGCGCGCGTCACATCAAAGCGGGCGGAGGTCCCCACGCGGTACTGCACTTCGGCGATTCGCAGCTGCTCCTGCGCGTCGGCGACGGCCTCCCGCGACACCTGGATGAACTGATCGGCGCGGAGGACACCGTAGTAGGCGGTGTAAACGGAGAGAAGCAGGTCGTTCTGAGCCTTGGCAAGGTCCAGTTCAGCGCCGGTGATGCCGCGTCGGGCGATGTCGCGGGAGATGCGGTTCTGGCCGGAGATGTCGAGGAGCTGCCGTGCGCCGAAGGAGAGGACTTTCGTGGAGCGGTTGCCCAGTTTGATCGTGTTGGGCGCGCCCCCCGTGGAACTGGGTTGTGTAAACGAGGAGATCGGCCCCTGCACGGTGTACGTGCCCACCGCCGAAACCTGGGGCTTCACCGCCGCCGAGACCTCCTTCACGCGCTGTTTCGTGCGTTCGATGCGCTCGAAGGTCGCCTCCACAGAAGGATTTTGGGTGAGGGCGATGTTGAGCGCGTCCGCCAGGGTGATACGGATCGGCGCGATGGCGGTCGGGTTGGGCGAGATCACCGCCCCCGGGCCATAGCCCAACACCTTGGAGGCCGGAGCAGTCATCCCGTCAGCGGGGGGCGGAGTGGGCGCTTCAGCGGGAGGTTGCGGCCAGGCAAGAGAAGTCATACTGAGCGATCCCGCGATAAAGGCGAGCGCTTCCAGCCGGGCGTTCCATCTCCGTTCCTTGCTTTTCGAGTCCCCAATCGGGTGGGAGGCGAACCTCATGGGCGGTGATCTCCTCATGACCCCGCGCCGCGATGATCGCGCGGTGGTCTTCTGTAGGCGAATGAAGGTTAAGGATTACCAATGATGATCGTAGAGGATCATACAGAGAGTAGATACTTCGAGGGATCGGGGGGATTCAGAGCGCCATCTACTCTCCCGCCTCGTCGTGCGGCTCCCCGGCGCGTTGGATGGTGTCGCGCAGCATCTCCACGAACCGCTCCACGGCGCTCACCTTAACGAGGCTCACTCCGTGCTCGCTGGGGTGGGCGAAGACGAGCAGTTTGTCCCCCGGTTCGATGCCGAGCGCCTTGCGAGCCTCGGCGGGGATGACGACCTGGCCTCGCTCGCCCACCGTCACATTGCCCAGAAACATTTTATCGAGGCTGCACATCTGATCAGACATATCCCGCCTCCTCGCAGTATGACGCATCACACAATTCACACACTGCACACAACGTCTGCATTGTGTAACAAACCTCTGTTTGCGTCAACCCCCCGGCGGATCCCCCGACTCCCAAATCTATGAGGCCTGTTTCCTCAAAACAAGGCTCCGTATGGTACAATGGCCCTGCGCCGAAGGTTTGACGGTTTGGGGGCGCCCAACTAACCCCGTGTGAGGGGAGACGAATATGAGGGTCTGTTTTCAATGGCTTAAAGCCGCTCCGGGCGTCCGTGGGACGCCGGGGACGGTCCTGTTCCTCGTCCTGTGCCTGATGACGCGCGTGGCAGTCTCCGCCAGTATGTCGGGCATCACTCCATTGATCCCCATAATCGGTCCCCCGTCGTCGGCGGCGATCAGTCGCGCGGCGCAAACCGTCGCATCCCGGACCACGCCGCTGTACCGTGCCCTCCAGGCCAGCGAGCCGGCGCTGCGACAGAGCGGCGCATGGAATCCCGCCTGGCTTGGCGTCGTGGACCGGGTGGAGAAACACGCCCGGCAGATCACCGTCAAAGCCGCCCTCAAAGGCGTGTCCCCCGCCATCCTCGAACGCCTGAAGCGAGACCTGAACGCCGACATCGCCACGCTCAATCGGATTATCGGGACGACGCAGGCCGTCCCTGTAGCCGTTCCGGTTGAACAGGCCCGCCCGACGCCCCCCGCTTCCCCGGATGCCCCTACGCCTTCCTCCACTGAAGTTCCCGCCCCCCCTGCCCCGTCGGACCCCTCCACTGAGGCGACACATCCTCCCGCGCCCCTTTCGCGGGGTACCCTTCCCGACCCGCCATCGCCTTCCGCGACCGACGCGACCGATCCCGCCGACGCCAGCGGCTCTTCCCTTAATGTCCTGTCGGCCATTCGCGCCATCTCACGGGGAGGCGGCAAGCCGAACGCCAAAGCCACTTCCGGCGGAAAGGTTCGGGTCGCCGTCCTGGCGTACCGCGCGGACGGCCTGGGCTACACCCTCAGCGCGTCCAATATCGGCCTCCTGATCGCCAACACTCTCAGCGCAAACCTGAACAGCTGGGGCAAGGTGACGCTCGTTGAGCGCCAGGACCTGGACCGCATCACCAGTGAAATTCGCATCGGCGCGGGCGGCCTCATCGAACCCGCTTCCGCCGCGAAGATCGGCCAGCTCACCGGCGCCCAGTACCTCATCTACGGGGAGGTCGAAAACGCCGTCGCCGACGTGACCGACGCGGAGCGCGCCCGCAACAGCCTCGGCATCGGCGGCATCAAGGTCCCCCTTCTGGGCCGAGGCGCCAAAGCCGACTTCAGCAAAGTGACCGCCAAGGTCGCCGTTCATCACACGCTGACAAGCGTGGACACCGGTGAAAAGTTGCTGGAGAAACAGTCCAGCGTCGTTCATACCGAGAACGTCTCCTTCAAGGATGTGGACGACGCGAAGAAGCAGGAAGTGATCATGCTGGCCGCCAAGGACGCGACGAAGGATTTCCTGAAACTCGTCGAAAGCCGCCTGGCCCTCGCTCCCGCTCCTTCAGGCTCCGTCATCCCGCCGACCCATACCCTTCCATCCGATACCCCGGCGTCCCCCACCGAATCGCTCACCGCCAAAGTCATCGGGATGAAGCCCGTCGGCTCGAAAAACTTCCTCGTGATTGACAAGGGAAGCAGGGACGGACTGGTCAAAAGCGATGCGGCGGTTCTCCGCTTCACTCACACCGACACCTTTACCGACGCGCAGGGCGCAGCCCACCCCCTGAGCCTCCCTGTCTCCGTACAGTTGACCGATAAAGCCGATAGCGAAACCGCTTGCCTCGGACGCCTGTTCAATGTGTCGGACACCATCAGCCTCGTGGAAATCGGCTACAACGACGCGGATGGACGGTTCATGCCGAACGAGAAGTGCTTCAACGCGGTGAAGGTCGGAGATGACGCCCTCCTGCCGGGTCCGGTTGCGCCCCCATCCGCCGATCACTGATCGCCCCTGTCCGTCCCTTTGCCCCTCTTTGCTTCCGGCATCGAGGGGCTTTTCGCTCCCGGAGCGCTCTCCCTTTGCCTGACTTCTCTCAGTGGGTCCGTCTCCTCACCGGCGCTCTCGCCCTGGGATTCGGTGCGAGCCAGACGCCCGCCGCCTGGGCCGCTAATCAGGCGCTGCTTATCGGGATTGATGACTACAAGAGTGGCGGCGGGATCAGCGGACTAAGCGGCGCGGTCGCCGACGCCACGGCCCTGGCGAAAACTCTGAAGGACGTGAGTCCCTTTGAGGCGTCGAACGTGCGTCTGCTCACCAGCGTGAGCGACACCAAGCCGTCCAAAGCGGTAGTCCTGGCGGCGGTGGATGACCTCGCCCGAAAGGCCGCGCCGGGGGACACCGTGTTCGTCTCCTACAGCGGCCACGGGGTCTGGCTCGATGGCGTCAGCTACCTGGTGGCCTGGGACACCGTGGCGAAGGACGCGGCGACCCTCCGGGCGACAGCCCTCTCCTCTGATGAGATCAAGTCGCGCCTGAGTCGCCTTCCCGACGTGACGCTGGTGATGGCCTTCGATATGTGCCGCAACGATCCGCTCGGTTCCCGCAGCGTGACCTCCGGCGCCGACCCGTCGCGGGCCACCCCGCTTTCGGAGCGGCAGGCGCGTGATCTCGTCCTCGTGAACGACGATGGCGGCCCGAAGCGGAAAATCACTCTCTTCGCGTGCAGCCCCAGGGAAAAGAGCTGGGAGTCGGAACGGGAAGGGCGCGGCTACTTCAGCGCCTATCTGGAACGCGGCCTGCGCGGCGCGGCGGCGAACAGCGCCGGGGCGGTCACGCTTTCCAACCTTATTCTGTATCTGGAATGCGAAGTGCCCCGCGCCGTGAGGGAGGCGACGAAGCAGAAACAGACGCCCTGGTCGGTGATAGACGGCGCCGAACTATCCAAAGTCACCCTGTCGAAGGTCTCCGGCCCGGCGCCCGGCGGCGATGCCGAGTGTCGGCCCCAGGACGCGGCGCCCCCCCGCCCGCCCTACAACCCGCGCGTGGCGGTCCTCCTGCCGGAACGACTCCTCGGCGCCCCGAACGCCGCGCCCATCGCCGAAGCCGAACTCATCAAAGCGCTTCAGGAGGCGGGGTTCAATCTGGTGAAGCCCGCCTCCTCCAACGCCGATGCCGCCGCCCAGGTCGCCGCCGCTCCGGACCCTCAGGCCGCCCGCGACCTGGGAGCGAAACTCGGCTGCGACATCCTCATCACCGGCGAAGCCAACGCCGACGCCGCCGATGACTCCCTGGGGTTCAAATCGGCGCAGGCGCAGGTGACACTGTCCGCCTTTTACGCCGATACCGGGGAGCTGCTGGCCACCGCCGCCGGAGACCCGACACCTGGCGCCAGCACGTCGCAGGTCGCGGCGGCGCGCACCGCCCTGAAAAACGCGGTCGCCGCCCTCAATGACCCCTTCGTGACGCAACTGAATCAGGGGATCGCCGCCCACGAAGGCGAAGTCACCGCGCAGGTGAGCGGCCTGTCGGGGATCGCGGACCTGAACCGCGTGATGAGCGCCCTCCAGCGCACGCCGGGCGTCGGGACGGTCAGCGCGGAGGGATTCGATGCGGTGGCGGGTACGGCCCGACTCTCCGCGCGGAGCTACTATCCGGCGTCCCGCCTGGCGTCGGACCTGGCGACGAGCGCTCCGGGATGGCTGCGGGTGGACGCGGCCAGCGGTCGGAGTCTGCGTCTCACGCTGCCCCGCGAACCGGCCCCAGGGGAGACGATTCCCGCCGCCGCGAGGCCAAAGTCCCCTTCCCCGCGCCCGGCCCCCCGGAAACCGGCTCCCGCCCGACGCACGCCGAAACGATAACGCGCGGCATGAAGTCTTCCCTCAGGCCAGGAGCTGACCGAGGGATTTAGGCCAGGGCCAGCATACGGTCCAGCGCCAGCCGCGCCTGTTCCGCCACTTCGGGATGGACGCGAATCTCATTGACGACTCGGCCCTCCACGAGATTTTCCAGAACCCACAGCAGATAGTGGGGTTGGATGCGGTACATCGTGGAGCAGGGGCAGACGACCGGATCGAGGCAGAAGATCGTCTGATCGGGATGCTCACGCGCCAGCCGGTTCACCAGATTGATCTCGGTGCCGACAGCCCACTGCGTCCCCGGTTCGGCGGCGCGAATGGCGTTGATGATGAACTCCGTGGAGCCGTCGCAGTCGGCGGCCTGAACGACCTCCAGTGTGCATTCGGGATGTACGATGACGCGGACGCCGGGATGGGTCGCCCGCGCCTCCTCGATCTGCTCGACCGTGAAGCGGCCATGCACCGAGCAGTGTCCCTTCCACAGCAGGATGCGCGAGGCGGCGAGGGTCTCCGGTGAAAGGCCGCCTCGCTCCCGACGGGGGTCCCACACGGCCATCTCGTCGAGGGGGATGCCCATGCGGTAGCTGGTGTTGCGGCCCAAATGCTGGTCGGGGAAGAAGAGGACCTTCGGCTTTTGCCGGAACGCCCACTCCAGCACCGAGCGCGCGTTGGAGGAGGTGCAGACCGCCCCGCCGTTACGCCCCACAAACGCCTTCAGGTTGGCGGCGGAGTTGACGTAGGTGACGGGGACCACATCCCGCGCGATTCCCGCTTCCTCCAATTGCTCCCAGCACTCCTCCACCTGGTAGATGTCGGCCATATCCGCCATGGAGCACCCGGCGTTCAGGTTGGGCAGGATGACCGTCTGCGAGTCGGCGCTGAGGATGTCGGCGCTTTCCGCCATGAAGTGAACGCCGCAGAAGACGATGTATTTGGCCTCTTTGCGGTTCGCCGCCAGTTGCGACAGTTTGAAAGAGTCTCCCCGGAAGTCGGCGTGCCGGATGATCTCCTCGCGCTGATAATGGTGGCCCAGGATGACGGCTCGTTTGCCCAGGGTCTCGCGAGCGCGGGTGATGCGCGCGTCGGTTTCTTCGGGCGAGAGCGCGCGAATCGCCTCCGGCAGCGGGGCCTGAAAGAGAGGCCGAGGCTTCACGGCGAGGGCGCTGGCGGCGCTACGGTTGAGTTGGGTCGTGAGGGAAGTCATTCGGTTCACCTGGGGGCGGCGGGAAGCCGGAAAGCGCAACGGCTCGGAGAGGGAGTTTTAAGACAATCCAACCGCCCCTCCGGTTGCGAGGATGGATGATTATGGCCCAAACTCCCGGCGGGGGCGCAAACCGGGGCGATGTCGCGTTGTGGGAACGGAACCCTGTTTGAATTCGCACGCGGGATCACCTATTATTTAACCGGGTTAAGCAACTCCTTCCAACAGCCGAAAAGGGGATGGATCCAATGGCATCGTGGCTCAAAGTCTCTACCGTGGGCGACCCGGAACCGGGTAAAGTCAAGCTGCTGGAACTCGACGGCGCCTCCCTTGCGTTGTGCAACGTGAACGGTGAATACCATTGTATCGAGGATGTCTGCACCCACGACGGCGGCTCGCTGGACCAGGGCGAGCTCAATGGCGTGGAGATCGAATGTCCCCGGCATGGAGGGCGCTTTGACGTTAGCACAGGTCGCGCCACCTGCTTCCCCTGTGTGATGCCCGTCCTCACCTTCCCCGTCAAAGTGGAGGGCGACGACATCCTGGTGGAACTGGATTAACGGTTCCTGCACCCGCATCCGCCGCGATTTCGAGCGCTCCCTTCAATGCAAGCCTTCACGACCCTCCCAGCCCTGACTCCCTTACTCCGACTCTCATGAACGTCCAGGCCGTCCGCAACGATTTTCCCATCCTTGACCGCCTCTTTGACGGGCGCCCGCTCATCTACCTTGACAGCGCGGCCACGTCGCAGAAGCCGCGCGCGGTCGTCTCGGCCCTGGTGGAGTACTACGAGAACTACAACGCCAACGTCCACCGAGCGGTGTACCAAATCGGCGAGGAGGCGACCCAGGCTTACGAAGGGACGCGCGGGAAAGTGGCGCGCTTCATCGGGACCGAGGACACCGGCGAGGTCATCTTCACCCGCAACACCACCGAATCGATCAACCTGGTGGCGCAGACGTGGGGCCGCGCTAACCTCCGCGACGGCGATGAAATCCTCCTCACGCCGATGGAGCACCACTCCAACCTGATCCCCTGGCAGATGATCGCGGCGGAAAAGGGCGCGAAACTCCGCTTCCTCGAACTGAACGCCGACGGAACCCTCGATCTCTCCGGGCTGGAGACGCTGCTCACCCCGCGCACGAAACTCCTCGCCTTCACTCAGATGTCCAACGTGCTGGGGACGATCCTGCCGACCCGCGACCTCGCCGACGCCGCGCACGCCGTGGGAGCCGTCGTCCTCGTGGACGCCGCGCAGAGCGCCCCGCACATGGCGATCAACGTCGCCGATCTGGGGGCGGACTTTCTCGCGTTTTCGTCGCATAAAATGCTGGGGCCGACGGGCGTGGGCGTCCTGTGGGGCAAACGAGCGCTCCTCGAAGCGATGCCCCCGTTCCTCGGCGGCGGCGACATGATCCGGCAGGTCTGGCTGGATCGGGCGACGTGGAACGCGCTCCCGTGGAAGTTCGAGGCGGGCACCCCCAACATCGGCGATGTCGTCGGCTTCGGCGCCGCGCTGGATTACCTTCAGGCGCTTGGCATGGATGAGGTGCGCCGCCACGAAGTGGAGATCACGGCGTATGCGATGGAGGTCCTCTCGCGCATCGAGGGCCTCATTATCTATGGCCCGACCGACCCCCAGGCGCGGGGCGGGCTGGTCTCCTTCAACATGGAAGACGTGCATCCCCACGACCTGGCGACCCTGCTCGACCGCGATCACATCTGCGTGCGGGCGGGGCACCACTGCTGCCAGCCGCTCATGCGCCTCCTCGAAGTGTCGGCCACAGCCCGCGCGAGTTTCTACATCTACAATACGCCTGAAGAGGTGGACGCCCTGGCGGCTTCCCTCCTTCGGGCGAGAGAGGTCTTTAGTCGTGTCGCTGTCTGACGATCTGTATCGGGACATCATCCTTGAACACCACCGCAATCCACACAACTATGGGCTGCTGGACCCCGCCGACGTGAACGCGGAGGGCGTTAATCCCCTCTGCGGCGACGAGTGCGCCATCACCCTCAACATGCACGAGGGGCGCATCGTGGAGATCGGCGTCAACCCGCGCGGGTGCGCCATCAGCCGCGCCTCCACCTCGATGATGACCGACGCCGTGAAGGGGAAAAGCCTGGAAGAGGCGCGCGTGGCCATCGAGCAATTCAAGCACATGATGCTCGGCCCCGGCTCCGCCTCCGACCTGCCACAGGAGATGGAGGACGTGGAGGCGCTGGAAGGCGTGAAGGTCCTCCCCGCGCGCATCAAGTGCGCCGTGCTAAGTTGGGACACCCTGCTGGAAGCGATGAAGGACGCGGAAGCCCTCAGCCGATAAGAATATGGCGATCCCACCTCGCTATCGAATGAGGCGTTTGGCGTTCCAGCCTTTCATGGGCGCCGGGCGCCCCTGTGCTATACTGGTAGCGTTCCGCCGCGCCGCAACATGGCGACAGTCTTAAGATCAAAAAGAAGGAGCGCCCCATGTGGAGTGAAGAAGCCTTATTCGAGGCGCTGCAACCCGTGGCCGACCCCGAACTGGGGATCAGCATTGTGGACCTCGGCCTCATCTACGGGTTCGATATTGACAACAACGACATCAACGTCCGCATGACGCTCACCAGCCCCGCCTGCCCCCTCGGCGGCGAGATCATGGCGGAGGTGAAGGAGACGCTGGCCAAACTCCCCTTCGTGAAGAAGGTGGACATTGCTCTCGTCTGGACCCCCCGGTGGGACCCCCGCACCATGGCCAGCGAAGACGCGAGAATGGAACTGGGCCTCTTCTAGGCTCCGCTCCCGGCCTGTGGCGTGGCTTTTCCTTCGCCCTCATCAGAGCCATCCCTCCCGCCTGACCGCCCGAAAGCCCCCATGAGCAACCTGCCCGCCCCATCGGAGACAAGACCTCCCTCGGAAGTGGATCCGTGGGACCTGTGGCGTGACGTAGTGAATCTGGTGAAAAAGCGGATCATGCAGCCGAGCTTCTGGCAGGCGCTGGAGACCGTGCTGCCCATCACCATCGAGAACAACACTCTTGTGGTGGGTCTGCCCTCCGCCGCCGGGCACTACTCCGGCCACCTCAACGGCAGCGAGAACCGGCAGCGCCTCGAACAAATCATTAAGGAAGTCCTCGGCTACCCGCTCACCCTGCGCATCATTGATGGCTCCGATGAAACCGACTGGGAGCGCGTCAAGAAGCGGGATCAGGCCGCCGCCGACGCGCAGCAGGCGTTCCGCGCCCGTCAGGAGAACCCGCAGGCGGGGCGAGCGCAAACGTGGGACATCCTTCAGGAACGGCTCTACGCGATGTACAGCCGGGCGCAGGGGCACCATCTGCCGCAGGGCCGGGTGCAGTACCTGCTTCAGGTCATCCCCCTGCTGGCGGAAGGCTGCGCGAAGCTCCAGGCCGCCGCGCCTCACGAAGCCGACAAGAACGAGCGCGCCCTGGCCCGCATCCTCGACAAGGTGGGCGGCCTCGTGGAGATGCCGAGCGCCCTCGTCGCCCTCGAACTGTATCGGTATCAGCAGATGCTGAAGCGGAAGCAGGAAGGCTAGCCCTCTCTTGCTCTTCTGGTACTTCTTCATGTGGGCGGGCCTCGGCCTCACGATCCCGTTCGTGCCCGTCTTCCTCAGGGAGCAGGGGTTCACCTACACCCAGATCGGCCAGCTCGCCTTTCTCGCCGCGTTCGCCGGGTTTCTCACCCAGAACTTCGTCGGCGCCTGGTCCGACCGCCTCCAGCGACGCAAGCCGTTCATCGTCTGGGGATCGCTGGCGCTGGCGGTCGTCTGGGCGATCTTCCCGTACTTCGCCTCATATGGGGCGTTCGTCGCGCTCTACTTATTCAGCGGCCTCGCGCAGTACAGCGCCATCACCACTTCGAGCGCGCTGGTGCTGGATCAGTCGCCGCCGGGGCAGGCCGCCCATGCGTTCGCCAAACTGCGGATGTGGGGGTCCATCGGCTTTGTGGTGATGATGGCGCTGGGGTGGGTGGCGCCGGGCGTCCTCACGTCGGCGATGCTGTTTCGCACGACGCCGCTGGTGTACTTCCTGGCGGGGATGGCGGCCCTCACCGTCCCCGAAAGTCGGCTAACGGCGGCGAGGCCCGCGCGGGCGCTGCCGTGGCAGGGGTTTTCGCTCCTCCGCGAGCCAGGCGTTCCCCTCCTCCTGCTGGTGACGTTTCTGCTTCAGGGGAGCCTTCAGGGCGCGACCTCCTCCCTGGTCCTCTGGATGAACACGATGAACGCCGATCAGCGGATCGTTCATCTCGCATTTGTCGTCAGCGCGACCATCGAAATCCCGTTCATGCTCTCCATCGGGCGCTGGTCGGATCGGTGGGGCCGTCGCCCGTGGCTCTTGGTGACGGGAGTCGCCCTCCCGATCCGGCTGCTGCTGTACAGCCTGATCGTCAATCCGGCGTGGATACCGGCGGTGCAGACCTTTCACGGCCTCACGTTCAGCGTGCTGGCGGTGGTCCCGATGGCGTATATGAACGACGTGACGCCGGAGGAGAACCGCGCGGCGGGGCAGGGCCTGCTCAACGCGGTGTCGGCGGGGGCGATGGCGGCGGGGCCGTGGCTGGTAGGGGTATTGACCGACGCGCTGGGCTTCACCGGGATGTATCGGGCGCTGGCGGTCCCGGCGGCCTTCGCGGGAGCGCTGATGTTCCTCTTCCTGCGGGAGCCGAAAGGACCCGCGCGCTGGCGGCGGCTCGCTACGGCGGAACGGGCGGCCTCGGTGGAGGAGGAGACGGCGGCGAAGGAGGCCGGGACGCGGTCCTGAAACGACTCGCCCCTGCCCGAAGACCGGGGAGCAGAAGTCGCGGTTGAGGGAGCCGTCCCGCTTTAAGCGTGGGGTTCTCCGTTAAGTTGTATTACGGCGGGGAGAGTGGCACGGTTTTCGGATCAAATGGCAGATCAGGGGAACCCGGAAGAAATTCACGATGCATTTTCAGTTCGTCACCGACATAAAGGTCCACCACTGTACGATTTCCATTCTGCCACACTTTGTATTTGCCTTCGTTCGCTAGCTGTGGGGTGAATAATGGGAGGTGGCTGGGATCAGCAAGATTGGGGATGAGCCAGAGGTCCCAGGCGAGTTTCTGGATAGGGCCGCTGAGTTGGTTGATATCCACCGGCTGGCCGTCTTTCAGGCTCGCCCAGTCCGACCCGTTCAGGCCGTCAATAATCTTACCCGCATCCTGAAACTGGCGCAGCCCTCGCTCCTCCTCGCCCAGTTCCAGCAGATCGCGGGCGTTCTGCGGTAACATCGCGTTTAGGTCATCCAGCACACTCTCCGATGGAAGCGGCTCGAACCGTATTTCGTCGCCCTTAAGTTTCCATTGCAGCCGCAGTGACCTGCCCAACGCATCGAGTGTCGTTTTCAGTGAGACGGGAGCCATCTGAATCAGGACTTTTTTCTCGCTGGTGGACTTCGGCCAGACAACCGTCATGCTCGTCTGTTTTTTGAGAGTCTCGCCCCATTCCGTGGCCGTATGTATCCCTTCTTCCAGAGTCACGGGTTTGGCCAGTCGGGCGTCCTGCTTCAGGGTGACGGTGAGGCCTTCGTCATGGGGAGCGCCGGGGGTTCCTGACACGGCCGGGGACGATGAGGGCGAGGGGGAGGGCGCCAACAGTTTCCCGGCGGGAGCGGCGGCTGCACAGACCCCCATATATCCACACATCACTGATGCGATAAGGAGGCTTTGAAAAGATCGCTGACCTGTTGGTTTCATCGTACCTTCACCTTCCGTATAGTTATGAACTTAATGGTAACTACTCAGGCCTCTGAAGCGCTATATACAGCGTTGCTTTACGGTCTGAACACTATGTGTGGTCCATGAAACGCGTCAGTGACCTTTGCGATAGCTAACTTAACCCTTACTTCCGTTCGATCTTACCTACTACATCCAGGGGTTCAGCGGAAAGAAAGCCTATAGGTAGCGCCTGAGTAGTTACACTTAATGATTGTAGAATCACTCAGGAAGTTCAGAGTAATCACGAGGAATAGTCGTCTCAATCAGCGGGCCGCCCACAAAAACTTCCTGATTATGATTTGGAGCGAGCTGCGATTTCAATCTGAGGGTAGGGGTTGCCTCTTTTGGCATATGTCCAAGAGATACTTTCATATCCCGCTGGTTCATTATCCCGTTCATGGTGTTCAGAAAGCCACCAAAACTGATGCCAGCCATTAACAGATAGGTTTGGCGCTGTTGCTCCGACGTTAAGGCGGAGACAAGCAACGCTCCATTTTTATCCCAAACGGCTTTCTGTTCGGGTGTCAGATTACCCAGAACGTTCTTCAAACTTTCCTGTAGTTGTTCCATCTGTTCTTTAGTGGACAATCCAAGATAATCCATCATTTCAGGAGTGACGCCCCCGGACAGGGCATCCTTGATGGAGGCGGGACGAGAGCGCAACGCCAGTATTCCTTTTTGATACGACCACAGGAAGCCGCATTTTTCGCCGATCGCATCCAGCAGGTCCCGCAGGGGCTGGGTTTGGCTGGGAAGGTCTACAGATTTCGCCCAGTCGAGATCGCCCGCCGCAAGGTTGATCTTCAACCGTTTGGTGAAGAGCGGCAGCCACTTCTCCATCGTCATGGCGGGGTCATCGAAGGTGATCGGCTGGCGCAGGAACGCCTTATCGTCCTCAGACAAAGTGGCTTCGGATTTGGCGGTAGGCGTGACGGTCACGTCGGAGGATGGTGGCGGCGGGGGGAGAGGCGCCGCATAGCCCCAAGAGGGGAAAGAAGCAAATAAAAATGTAAACACCAGTCTCTTGAACATATTGATACTCCCTTCAATCGAATTTAATGAGTCCGGCTTGGGCTATCTTCATCGGAAGAAGAGCCCAAGCCCGCATTAATTGCTACCACACATACCAGAATCTGGTTTTTGAAAGAACCAGATCTTTGGGTTCACCATAATAGACAGGATCAAAATCCCAGTGACTCAGAATGTAGAAGTACCCTGTGTGGGTACCAACGCAATAATCCGGATCTACCTGGTTGGGAACATAGGAATAACCATTGATTGAAACTCGTTCGACATAGGTATACCCAGGTATTGCCAGGTTGTATATAGAGAGATCGAGTCCCATAGGAAGCCCACCTGGGTCTGTAGAATTGCGACCCAAGCTAACATCCCAATAATTTGTACTGGCGCCATTATTAACCGCCCTCATTTTGTTGGTTGACCAGACTGATACTCGTGAACTTGGAGAGTAGTGCGCCCCCTCATTGGGAGAAACAATTGTGATGAACGTGAAGTTTGGATCGGCCACAATATCCGCAACCGATCTACCGTTGACCATGACAAAAAGGATTAGCGGAAGTGCGAATTTACAATATTTTATAAAAGTGTTTGAACTCATCATTACTCCTCGGAAACAAACACTATGAATGATGCAGTGGGGTAGCGCGTGTCTCTACACGTTGAATGGGCAGTTCCACCTCCAGTTCATCAGCCTCCAAAACACTGGCAACTCTGCTGATTGCCTGGTATTTAGGCTCCTTAGCTCAGCACTATCTCCTTCACTATGTTTCTAACCATCTTCAGTAGGAAGTATAACTGGCGCCGCCAGCGGTGTCAAGACTATCGTGACATTCTTTTCCCAGCATCGTCTAAAGGCTGGATGGACTGGCGCCGCAGCATCTCCGAGACGGTGACGAACCGGAACCCCTGCTCCTTCAGCCGCCGCAACAGGACTGGGAGGGCCTTCACCGTCCCAGGGTGCGCGTCGTGCAACAGGATGATCGCGCCGTTCTCCGCGCCGTCCATCACTCGGTCCATGATGTGGTCCGGCGACTGGTCCTCGTAATCGCCGGAGGTGTCGGACCAGAGGACGCAGGTGTACCCCATGTCGCGGGAGAGGGCGGCGCTGCGGGCGTTCAGGTCCCCGCCGGGAGGCCGCAGGGTCGTCATGCGGTAGCCGTTCGCGGCGAGGCGGACGTTGATGTCGGCGTTGCGGAGGGTGTTTTGGAACTGCGCGTCGGTCAGCGACGGCAGCCGGAGGTGTTCGTTGGTGTGGCTGCCGACTTCGTGCCCCTCGGCGATCATGCGGCGGATGATCGCCGGGTGCGCCTTCGCCTGGGTCCCCACCACATAAAAGGTGGCTTTGACGTGGGCGACCTTCAGCGCGTCCAGCAGCGGGACGGCGTTCTCCGGGTGCGGGCCGTCATCAATGGTGAGAGCGATTTCCGGTCGCGAGGGGTCGCCATGCCGGAGAATCTTCAGGTCGGGGTCATACAGCGTCTTCCCTTGCGCGACGAGCAGCCAGTACCCCGGCAGCATCCGGCGCCGAAGGAGGCTCTTGTGCGGACTGAGCGCGTAAAAGACGCCACCCGCAGCGAGGACGAGCGTCAGCGCCCCCACCACCCGTCGCGCAAGGGAGATGCGGCGAGAGCGCAGGGCGGGAGGCGTGTGGGGTGACAGGGTGGTGGCGGGCGACGTGATGACGGGGGATTCCTAAACAGGCGGCGACGGAGGAACGGGCGTCCGGGCGGGGTGACACTCCGTAGAGAGTGTTGCGGAGCGGAACGGTTCCCCGCAAGTGAGCGTAACACGGAAAAAAGCGTTCCCGTGAGAACCCCGACGCCGTAGAGCGGCGAAGGCGTATGCGCTCCTGCACAACCAGGCAACTTGACAACTAGTTAGCCGTCTAAGTAGTATCAGGGGGAAATGCCCGACCCTCCTCCGCCCTGAGGTGAACCGATACCGCCCCGTTCGCCTACACTAAGAGGGACCTATTACAAAAAGGGGACTGCTCCCGGAACGCTTATCCGCCAGCGACCTGACCCGGAGCGAAACGCAGCGCGTCACGCTCCGTCTCACCCTATGGCCACCTCTATCCCTTTCGAGTTCCCGCCCCGTCTCCTGCCGGGTAAGGAGCCGCTCGTTTGTCACTCCGTCGCCTCCAGCCAGATTCGCTTCTCCTGTCCCGACGGTGGGTCGCCGGAGGAGCCGCCGCGCTTCTCGGCCTCATGCCGCTCTCGCCGACCT
>JBBRGS010000003.1:0-50533 GCA_038240635.1 Armatimonadota bacterium | reverse complement strand
CTACAGTATGACGGGGCTGGCCTCTCTTCATCCCCCTCTGACGTATGAAGGAGCGAACGATGGAACCGCTGGTCGGTGTGTTGATGGGATCAAAATCGGACTGGGAACTGATGTCTCACGCGGTGAAGACGCTGGAGAGCCTGCGTATTCCCCACGAAGTTCGCGTCATCTCGGCGCACCGGGCGCCCGACGCCCTCTTCGAGTACGCCTCCACCGCCGAGTCGCGCGGCCTGAAGGCGATCATCGCGGGGGCGGGCGGCGCAGCGCATCTGCCCGGCGTGACGGCGGCCAAAACCGCGCTGCCGGTCCTCGGCGTGCCCATGCCGTCGCAGTCGCTCAACGGGCTGGACTCGCTTCTCTCCATGGTGCAGATGCCCGCCGGAATCCCCGTGGCGACGTTCGCGGTAGGTCGCGCCGGAGCGGTGAACGCCGCGCTCTTCGCCGCCGCGCTCCTCGCCCTCAGCGACGACTCGATCCGGGAGGCGCTGCATCGCTTCCGGGAACAGCAGACCCAGGCCGTCCTCGCGCAGCCCGATCCCCGCGAAGGGTAACATCGGGGCAGGAGGGAGCGTCAGCGGTTCGGGGGGAAGTACATCTCCTCGGCGAACACGTCGGTGAAGCTTTTCTCACTCGACAGCTCGACATACTCCACCCGCTCGGCGATCCGCTCCGCCCGTCGCCGCGCCGCGCCGGAGAGCAGCGCCATCTGCGCGCCGACACCCGCCGCGTTCCCGATGGAGCGGTAGCGCGTGTGTGGCCCGCGCGGCAGCAGCCCCAGCCGTATCCCGCTCTCCGTGCGAATGGAGTTGCCGAAAGCGCCCGCCATGAGGGTCTCGCTAATGGCGTTGGGGTCGATGCCAAGGCGTTCGCACAACAGGCGCACCCCGGCGGCGATGGCGGCTTTGGCGGCCTGCAACTCGCGGATGTCGCGCTGGGTGAGGTAAAGCGCCGTTCCCACCGCCGACTCCTCCGCCGCCGCGAGCCGGAAGCGCAGTTGGCGCCCTTCGCCCTCCACGCGGTCGCGCAGGTCCGCCGGGGCGTGGGGCGCGCGCTCCGGCGGCAGAAGTTTGCCCGCTTCATCGATGACGCCGTGATCGCACAGCAGGGCCACAAGGTCAATCAGGCCGGTGCCGCACAGCCCGGCGGGCGCGGCGTCGCCGATGGTGTCCCACTTCAACAGGTCGTCTTCCAGTCGGACGCCGTAGATCGCCCCGCGTGCGGCCCTCATGCCGCACGAGATATTGCCGCCCTCGAAGCATGGCCCCGCCGCCGCCGCGCAGGCGACCGTTCGCTTTCGGCTACCCAGGACGATCTCGGCGTTGGTGCCAAAATCGAGGAGCAGCGTCATCCGATCACGGCGCATGAGATTGGAGGAGAGCAGGTCGGCCACGATGTCGGCGCCCACGTAGGCGGCGACGTGCGGCAGAAGGCTCACGCGCGCCCTAGGGTGTGCCTTCAGCCAGAGATCGGTGGCGGGCATCTCCAGCGCCTGGAGGACCGCCGGGGCATAGGGCGCCCGCGCGATGCTGTCCACCGGAACGCCCAGGGCCAGATGCAGCATGGTGGTGTTGCCCGCCAGCGTGAGATCATACACCGCCTGCGGGGAGATTTTCGCCGCGCCGCACGCCTCGGCGATGAGCCGATTGAGACATTGAATGATGGCCCGGCGCAACTCCGAGAGGCCCTGCGGCGTGCGCGAGGCGTGCTCGATACGGGCGATTACGTCCGCCCCAAACGCCGTTTGAGGGTTGACCGACGCCGCGACTTCCACCAGTTCGCCCGTGTTGAGGTCCCGCAGGTAGCCAACGACGGTGGTGGTGCCGATGTCAAACGCCATCCCATAGATGCTGTCGCGCGTGTCGCCGGGTTCCACCGCCACGATCACGCCACCCGCCCTGACCACCGTCACCCGGCCGCTTCCCTGCTCAAGGGCGAGCGGCAGCGACTGAAGCATCGCCGGATGGGGCGCGAGGATTGTTCGCTCGCCGAGGCGGGCCTGCAATCGCGCCAGATCGGCGGCGGGACGGTGGAGCGATGGCGGCGGGACCTCCACGGCTTCCTTCGTCACGCGCGGCCTCAAAGCCATATTCAGGTGGAGGCCCTCCGCGAGAATGTCCAGGTCCCCCGTTTCCGGCACGGTGACCACCACGGCGCCCAGGGGTACGACCTGACACGCCAGCCGAGCGCCGTCGGCCCGCTGCTCTTCCGTGAGGGCTGTGCGCTCCTCCTCCGTGAGGGGCGAGACGGGATCGTTCACCGTAACGACACACTTGCCGCACGTTCCCGCGCCATTGCAAGTCTGATACAAACGAACATGCGCACGCCGAGCAAGAGTGAGCATGTCCTCGCCCTTCGAGAAATGGACGGTACGCCCGGACGGCTGGAAGCGGACCTCCCCTCCTTCGAGGTACAACGCCCTGGGTTCGGTGGGTTCGAGCGACGGCGCCATGTGGAGGCCTCCTTAACCGTTCATGCAAAGTGAGAGCGCTTCGTCAAAGCATGACGTAACCCGGCGATAGGGGTCCTGGGTCATGACGAGTATCGGCGTGCGCCAGCCAGCGTGAGCAGGCCCCATGGGCCACCCGCTTCCTTTTTCACCTCTCGTCTGGAGATTCTTCCTCGCAATGTCGTCCTTGTTATCAAAAAACTATTCCGTTTTCCGTTCAACCGCGCTATCGTTTGGTGAGCATGCGCGCGAGTCCGGCTTGGGCCTAACTTCCATGAGGACCCGTTCAGGGCATGCTCCTTCCTCGCAACCGGGGGCTTGTTCCGGTTTCTCCGAAAGGTTTTCACCATGGCCGACCTGAAATCCCTCTACACCGCCATTCTTGAAGGCGACACCCCCACGGCGAAGCGCGTCACGCAGGAAGCCCTCGCGGAAGGCGTGGACCCGCAATCGCTCCTCACCGATACCATGATCCCCGCAATGGATGAGGTCGGGAAACTGTTTGAGACGAACGAGTACTTCGTGCCGGAGCTGCTGATCTCCGCCCGCGCCATGAAAGGCGCCCTGCAACTGATCCGTCCCCTCCTCGTCGAGAGTGGCGCGGAACCGGCGGGCAAAGTCGCCATCGGCACCGTCAAGGGGGACCTTCACGATATCGGCAAGAACCTTGTCGCTTCCATGCTCGAAGGCGGCGGCTTCGAGGTGATTGACCTCGGCGTGGACGTGAGTCCGGAGCAGTTCGTGCAGGCGGTGAAGGAGAAAGGCGCGCAGGTCATCGCCATCAGCGCCCTGCTCACCACCACGATGCCGGGCATGAAGAAGACGATTGATCTGCTGGAGGAAACCGGCCTGCGCGATCAGGTGAAGGTGATGATCGGCGGCGCGCCCGTCACGCAGCGGTACGCTGACGAGATCGGGGCCGATGGCTTCAGCGACAACGCCAGCGGCGCCGTTCACACCGCGCGGGAGTTGGTGGGTTAACTGCGGGGGCCTGTGTTGCCCCGTTCGTGAAGGGGGAGGGCGCCTTCGCGGTTGTCCTCCCATGCGCTCCGCATCCGCGAAACCCGGCGAAAAGCGCGCCGGGTCCCAGAGACTCCTCATGCCCTCTTCCAGCGACCTCTTTCGCGCCTCTCCTTTCCTCACCCTGACCCCGACGCCGGATCGCCTCGCAGAGGCTGACCTGGTGGCTCACAACGCTGAAAACCAGGCCGTCTGGGACGCCTTCCACAAGGGCGCGCCGCTCCGTCCGCCGGTAATTCTGGGCGTCAACACCCGTTACTTCATGTTCAATCCCGCCGCGAATCCCAACGGCCTGGACTTCCAAACCTACTCCGAACGCCCCGAAGTGATGCTGGAGGCGCAGGTCCGGTTCCAGCGCTGGAGCCGCTTCAATCTGCTGCAGGACGCCGAACTCGGCCTGCCCGACCGGTGGACAGCGAGCGTGGACTTCCAGAACTATTACGAGGCCGCGTGGTTCGGGTGCCCGGTGGAGTATCTCGCCGACAACGTGCCCGATACCCGCCCCGCCTTCTCCGACTGCCCGGAGCGGGTCATGGAAAACGGCCCGCCGGACCCCTTTGCCTCCGTCATGGCCAGGGCGCTGGAGTTCCACGAGCGATTCCTCGAACTCAGCGACGACGCGCGGTTCCTCGACCGCCCCATTCATGTGAATCCCCCCGGTTGCGGCTTCGGGACCGACGGCCCCATGACGGTGGCCTGCAATCTCTTCGGCCCCGAGTTCGTCTGCGCCGCCATGGCCGCCGAACCCGAACGGCTGGCGACCCTGTTCGAGTTTATCACCACCGCCACTACTGAACGCATGAAGGCGTGGAGAACCCGGTTCCATCTCCCCTGGCCGCAGGAGGGCTGGGGCATGGCCGACGACAGCGTCGCGCTCATCTCCACCCCGATGTACCGCGAGCATGTGCTGCCGCATCACCGCCGCCTGTACGACGCCTTCGCCACCGACGCCCCCCGCTCCATTCACCTGTGCGGCGACGCTACGCGCCACTTCCCCACCCTTCGCGATGAGTTGAACATCCAGACCTTCGACACCGGCTTCCCGGTGGACTTCGGGCGCCTGCGCGAGAACATGGGGCCGGACGTGACGATCCAGGGCGGACCCCATATCGAGCTGCTCCGCACCGCCAGCCCCGCCCAGGTGGCCGACGAAGTGACCCGCATCCTGGACACCGGCGTGGCGAAGAGTGGCCGCTTTATCCTCCGCGAAGGCAACAACCTGGCTCCGGGCACGCCGCTGGAGAACACCGAAGCGATGCTTCACGCCTGCCGGCGCTACTACTCTCCTGAAATCCGGAAGGAAGCCGAATGCCTGACAAGTTTGACGCCCTCCTGACGGCGGCCCCCATCCTCACCGATGGCGCGTGGGGCACTCAGCTCCAGCAGCGCGGCCTCCCTATCGGCGCCTGCCCCGACGCCTGGAACCTCACCCATCCCGACGAGGTGGAAGCCGTCGCGCGGGCGTATGTCGATGCCGGGAGTCGCGTGATCCTCACCAATACCTTCGGGGCCAGTCGCATCACGCTGGATCGCCACGGCCTCGGCGACCGCTCCCGCGAAGTGAACCGTCTCGGCGCGACCCTTTCCCGCAACGCCGTCGCTGGAACTGAGGTGGCCGTCTTCGCCTCCGTCGGCCCGACCGGCAAGCTGCTGGCCGCCGGGGAAGTCACCGAGGACGACGTGCTGACCGCCTACCTCGACCAGATGGCCGGCCTCGCCGAAGGTGGCGTGGACGCCGTGGTGATCGAAACCATGTCGGACCTCGCGGAAGCGACCCTCGCCCTCCGCGCCGCTCAGGACGCCGGGCTGCCCGCCGTCGTCTCAATGGTCTTTGACGCGGGGCGCCAGAAAGACCGCACGATGATGGGCGTTCGCGTGGAGGAGGCCGCCACAGCGCTCACGGACGCGGGAGCCAGCGCCGTCGGCCTCAACTGCGGCGTTGGGCCGGACACGATGACGCCGCTCGTGCGCCGCTTCCGCGAGGCGACATCCCTGCCGCTCTGGGTGAAGCCGAACGCTGGGCTGCCCCAGCTCGTGGACGGCGCCGCCATCTACACCGTCACTCCCCAGGCCTTCGCGCAGTCCGCGCTGGAACTGGTAGACGCGGGCGCGACCTTCATCGGTGGCTGTTGCGGCAGCGGCCCCGAATTCATCAGCTCCCTGAATGAAGCCCTGAAAGCGAGAGCGGCATGACCTCCTCCGTCCCCAACCCGATGATCGGTAGCGTCCCTGTGTCCATGAACGCCCGCGAACGATTTCGCGCCACCATGCATTATCAGCCCCGCGACCGCTCGCCCATCATGGACTTCGGCTTCTGGGAAGAGACACTGGTCCTGTGGGAGGAGCAAGGCTACCCCAAAGGCGCCAATCCCGACGTCTTCTTCGGCATGGACCCCCAATGGGCGGGCGCGCCGGTCCACGTCGGCCTTTGTCCCGGCTTTCCCTTCGAGGTCCTGGAGGACAAGGGCGAGACGCGCATTGTGCGGGACAGCGAAGGCGTCGTGAAGGAGGAGGGGAAGTTCCTCGGCTCCATTCCCCGGCACCTCGACCACACCCTGAAGGACCGCGACAGCTGGGAGCGCGAGTTCAAATGGCGCCTCAACGGCAGGGACCCCAACCGCTACCCCAAAGACTGGGACGCCCACGTCGCCCGCCTGAAGGACCCGGCCCGCGATTATCCCCTCAGCATCAACGGCGGCAGTCTCTACGGCTGGATACGGGACTGGATGAGCGTGGAACACCTCTCCATGCTCCTCTTTGACGACCGCCCGCTCTTCGTGGAGATGGTGGAGACGGTAGCGACCTGTATCATTGACTCGATCACTCCCGCGCTCGAATCCGGGATCGAATTCGAGTACTGCTCGATGTGGGAGGACATGTGCTACAAGGCGGGGCCACTGCTGTCGCCAAAAATTTTCGAGCAGGTCCTCGTGCCGCAGTACGAGCGCATCACGGCGCTGCTGAAGCGGTACGGCGTGGACGTGGTGGTGATTGACTGCGACGGCGATATGAAGATGCTCCTGCCGCTGTGGCTGAAGGCCGGCGTCAACTGCATGTTCCCCATTGAGGTGGGGACGTGGGGCGCCGACCCGGTCGCTTATCGCCGCCAGTATGGCCGGGACCTGCTGATGATCGGTGGCGTGAGCAAGCGGACTCTCGCCGCGTCGAAGGACGACATCGCCCGCGAAGTGGATCGCCTCGCGCCCCTTGTGGAGGAGGGCGGTTTCATCCCCACGCCCGACCACCGCGTGCCGCCCGACGTCCCGCTCGACAACTACCTCTTCTACCTGGACCGCATCAAGCGAGTCTGGGGCAAGGGCCTGCCCAACATCCGCCCCACCGCCCCGAAATAATCAACCATCCGTTCCAGGGCAAATGAGGATTCGACATGGAGGACCCAGAGAATTCACAGAGGGCCACAGAGAACTCCCTGAAGACCTTGCTCGACACCTCGTTTTACCGGGGTCTCTCCGGGTTTCTCTCTGTGTTCTCCGTGGCTCTCTGTGTTCTCCGTGTCGAATCCCTCTTCCACCTGGCGCAGCCCTCCCCCCACCTACCATGACTTCCCGCGAACGCCTGCTGACGGCCCTCCGCCTTGAAACACCCGACCGCGTCCCTGCCACCGTTCACCAGTGGCAGACTTACCATTTGAACGCTCACCTGGGCGGTATCAGCGACCTCGAGGCTTTCCTGCGCTTCGGGCTGGACGCTTCAATCACCCGCTACCACGGTCTGCCGGTGAACGACCCGAACTGGCGGGTGGAATACCGCAACCTCGATACCCCTGAAGGCGAGCGGAGGATTCACGTCACCGTGGCCACCCCCGGCGGAACGCTGGAGAACATGGTAGGCCAGAACGCCGTTACCACCTGGAACATCACCCCTCTGGTGAAACGGCACGAAGACCTGGAGCTGATTGAAAAGTACCTCCCCGTCCCCGCCCTCGATCACGATGCCATCCGCCGGGACCGCGAGGTTCTGGGTGAAAACGGAATCCTGCGCGGCGGCGTGTGGGGCGACCAGGCTGGATGCTGGCAGCACGCCACATGCCTCTTTGGGACGCAGGAACTCATTATGGAGGCCGCCGACCACCCGGACTGGGTTCATGCCTTCCTCCGCGCGCTGTGGGAGAAGAAGGCCCGCTTCATTGAGGAGAGTCTGGACGGCGCGCCCTACGACCTGATTGAGACGGGCGGCGGGGCGGCCTCCTCCACCGTCATCTCCCCGAAGTACTACCGTGAGTTCTGCCTGCCTTACGACCGCCACATGCACGACGCCCTCCACGCCGTAGGCCACATAGCGGTGTATCACACCTGCGGGGGGATGATGCCGATCCTTGACCTGATCGTTGAGAACGGCTGCGACGCCTCCGAAACCCTCACCCCGCCAGGCATGGGGGGCGATGCCCGACCCGCCGAGATGAAGGCGCGCATCGGCGACCGAGTGGCGCTCATTGGCGGGCTGGACCAGAATTCGGCGCTGGAAGTCGGCACGCCGGAAGAGGTTCGGGCGCACGTCTTCGACCTGTTCGAGGCGTTCGGATCGGGAGGCGGCTACATCATGTCCCCCAGCGACCACTTCTTCCATGTGCCGCCGGAGAACCTCGAAGCATACGGCCGCGCCGCCCGCGAGTGTACCTACGCAGCCTGACCGTTTACAGAAAAGGGCTTTAGCCCGTGAAAGCCACGCCGTTTTAACGGCTGTGGATGAAACGACTACTGGCTTTAGCCAAAGATTTTCCCTAGGATGTTAGTATGCGTAAAGCCTTCCAGTATCGGCTCTATCCCTCCAGGAAGCAGGCGCGACTTCTTCAGGAAACCCTGAACGAATGTCGATGGCTCTACAACCGCCTGTTGGAAGAGCGAAAAAACCGATACGAAGAAACACGGGCGCCCCTCTCGCTCTACGAACGACACGAGCGATTGCCTGACTTGAAAGCGGAGCGGCCTTCGCTCTCCAGCGTTCACTCTCAGGTGTTGCAGAATGTCGCCGTTCGGATTGACCTTGCCTTCAAAGCCTTTTTTCGCAGGGTAAAGGCGGGGGAGAAGCCGGGCTATCCACGCTTCCGGGGGTTCCACCGCTACGACTCCTTCTGCTTCCCCCAAAGCGGTTACGGCTTCAAGGATGGCAAACTGTATCTCTCGAAGCTGGGCCACTTCAGGATCAAGCTCCACCGCCCCATCGAAGGCGTGATCAAAACCTGCGGTATCCGGCGAACCGCTACTGGGAAGTGGTTCGCCGGCATCTCGGTGGAGACTGAAGCGACCCCTCTTTCGCCGTCTGATGAAGCCGTTGGGATTGATGTGGGGCTGGAATCGTTCGCCACGTTTTCAGACGGGTCGCAGGTTGAGAACCCTCGCTTCTTCCGCAGGGAAGAGAAGGCTCTGGCGAAGGTTCAGCGTCGTCTTTCCAAAGCCGAAAAGGGTTCCAAAGACCGAGCGAAACAACGCAGGCGAGTGGCGAAGGTTCACGAGCGCATCGCGAACCTTCACCGGGACTTCATTCATCAGCAATCGCGCAAAGTGGTGAATCGCTACCAAACTATCTGTGTTGAAGACCTTCGTGTCAACCGGATGGTTCACAATCATTGCCTCTCTAAAAGCATCCACGACGCGGCATGGAGCGGGTTCTTCGTCTGCCTCACCTACAAAGCGGAAGACGCTGGCAGGACGATGACAGCGGTCAATCCCGCCTACACTTCGCAGGATTGTTCGCGTTGCGGTCACAGGAAGAAGAAACTCCTTTCGGAACGGTGGCGCTCCTGCGACTGTGGCGGTCTTGAACTCCATCGAGACCACAACGCGGCTCTGAACATACTCAGAATCGGATTAGATTCTGTCGGTATCCAATCCGTAGAAGCCCCCGGTCTTTAGACCGAGGGGAGTAATCACTGATCTTCCTTCATCCTGTCGCCCCATACCACGGAGGAACCCGTGACGAACGAACTTCACCCTTCCGAAGACGCCGGTCGCGCCCGGGCCGCCCTCTCCGAGTTGATGTACGGCTTCTGGAAGTCCGCCGTGCTGTTCACCGCGAACGATGTCGGCGTCTTTCCCGCGCTGGCGGACGGCCATCACACCGCCGAGGAGGTGACGGAATTGCTGGGGACCGACCCGCGCGCCACCGCCATGCTCCTTGATGCGGCAGTCGCCCTGGGCCTCCTCACGAAGCGCGCGCACCGCTACGGCCTCACACCCCTCTCCGCCGAGACGCTCGTCCCAGGCCGACCGGGCTACATGGGCAACATCGTGCGGCACAGTCAGGGGATGTGGCTCGCATGGGGCGACCTGCCTCACGTCCTCCGCGCTGGCAAACCCCGTCGGGAAGGCCCTCGCGCCGAGCCGTCCCCGGACGCCGACCGCACGCGCCACTTCATTGAGGGGATGCACGACAACGCGACCCCCATCGCCGAAACGCTGATGGACCGCATCGATGTGAGCCGCGTCTCCCGCTTCCTCGACATCGGCGGCGGGCCAGGCACCTACTGCTACGCCGCCCTTCACCGCAACCCGTCGCTCTCCGCCACGATCTTGGATCTGCCCGACACGCTGGCCATCGCGCGGGAGTTTATCGCCGCGCGCGGCCTCGGCGACCGGGTGGACATCGTGGCAGGCGACTACAACGCCGACCCCCTGCCCTCCGGGTACGACCTGGCCCTCATGTCGCAGGTCCTGCACAGCAATTCACGGGAGGAGTGCGCCGCGCTCATCCGTAAGGCGTTCGACGCCCTCGCCCCCGGCGGTCGCCTCGTCATCCACGAATTCGCGTTGGAGGAGGACCGGACGGCGCCGCTGCACGCGGCCCTCTTCTCGCTGAATATGCTCGCCAACACCGACCATGGATCGGCCTGGACCGACCGGGAGATCATCGGCTGGATGAAGGGGGCGGGCTTCACCGGCGTCATCCAGATGGACCTGCTGGGCCGCACCGCCGCCTTCGTAGGGCGTAAGCCGTAAGCCTGTGTCCACTCTACTTTTTCAACGAAACGAGAGTTCAATGCGTTACAAGTTAATCAGTTGTGAAGTCTTCTACCGTGAGATGTGTCATGCCGTCTCGCAATCGCCGCACATTGTGGATGTCGAATTCCTGCCCAAAGGCCTTCACGATATGGGCGCGAACCTGATGCGCTCCCGCATTCAGGATGTGGTGGACGACCACGAGGGCACCCACTACGACGCGATTTTGCTGGGGTATGGCCTTTGCAACAACGGCCTCGCGGGGATTCAGGCGGGGTCGGCGCCGCTGGTGCTGCCTCGCGCCCACGACTGCATCACGCTGTTCCTGGGCGGCAAGGAGCGATACGAGACCTACTTCTATGACAACCCCGGCGTCTACTTCAAGACTTCCGGCTGGATGGAGCGCGGCGACGACCTCGGCGAACTGAGCCAGCTCTCCATCCAGAGGGCGACCGGCATGGACAGCGACTACGCCTCGCTGGTGGCGAAGTACGGCGAGGAGAACGCCGCCTTCCTGTATGAAACCCTGTGCAACCAGACGCGCTACTACACCGGCTTCACTTTCATCGAAATGGGGATCGAGCCGAGCGACGCCTATGAACGCCAAGCCCGCGCGGACGCCGAATCGCGCGGCTGGACCTTCCGCAGGGAACGGGGCGACATGCGCCTCATCTACCACCTGGTGAACGGCGACTGGTCCGAAGAGGAATTCCTCGTCATCCCTCCAGGGCGGCGCATTATCCCCACCTTCAACGAGTCGATCATCGCTTTTGAACCGAGGCCGGACGTCTCCTCCGGCGACACCAATCCCGATGCTTCTCTCCCGTCTGACGACGATCTCGATAACCGAAAGGGGGCCTATCCATGAGCGCCGCCTCTTCCACCACAATGTCCGGCAGGGAACGGGTCATGACCGCCATGCGACGCCGGACGCCGGATCGCGTGCCGTTCGACTTCTCGCAGGGCTTCTCCCCGGCGAAGCTGGAGGAGTTTCGCCAGCGCACCGGCGCCGACAGCCCCGACGACTACTTCGGCGTGGACGTGCGCGGGGTCCACATCGCCGGGACGCGCCAGGCGACCGACTTTTCCGCCTATCACCCTGATCTCCCGCCGCGCACCCATGTGGATGAATGGGGCATCGGCCACCAGGCGACGGACAGCCGCGACGCGCAGCACTCTCACCTCTCCGGTTTCGTCTATCCCATGCTGCGGCTGGAGACCCGTCAGGACGCGCTCGACTACCCCCTGCCCGACATCGAAGCCGATTACCGCTACGCGCATCTTCCCGGCCAGATCGCCGCCATCCAGGCCGCCGGACTCGCCGCCACCGCCGGGCTGGAATGCACGATCTTTGAAATCGCCTGGTATATGCGGAGCATGGAGCGGCTGCTGGTGGACTTCCTGGAAGGGAGCGAGTTCGCCGAAACGCTCCTCGACCGCATCACCGCCATGCGCGAGGTCCAGGCCGCGCGCTACGCCGAAGCGGGCGCCGACATCATCCGCCTTGGCGACGATGTGGCGAGCCAGCGCGGGATGCTCATGCGCGTCCCCCTGTGGCGCCGGTGGCTCAAGGGGCGGCTCGCGCGCGTCATTGCGGCGGCGAAGCGCGTGAAGCCCGACCTCCTCATCTTCTACCACAGCGACGGCGACGTGACGCCCCTCCTGGAGGACCTGATCGAGATCGGCGTGGACATCCTCAATCCCGTTCAGCCCGAATGCATGGACGGCGCCGCCCTGAAGGCCCGCTATGGCGACCGCATCGCGTTCTGGGGCGGGATGGGCACGCAGTCCACGCTGCCGTTTGGGACTCCGAACGACGTGCGCGCCGTGGTGAAGGAGCGCATCGCCACGATGGGCGCGGGGGGCGGCCTCTTCCTCGCGCCGACCCACGTCGTGGAGCCGGAAGTCCCCTGGGAGAACATCGTCGCCTTCGTGGAAGCGGTTCACGAGTACGGCCGATACGCTTAGCCCACGATCCCCCTTCCCCCCCTCTATTACGGGACAGACCCACGCATCGGGAGACCCTCTCATGACGGCGCTGACCTCTCGCGAACGCTTTCAACGGATGTTTGAACACCGGGACGCCGACCGCATCCCGATCATTGATGACCCCTGGGGCGCGACCCTCGAACGGTGGCGCCGAGAAGGCATGCCCGACGGCGTGGACTTCCGCGACTACTTCGATCTCGACAAGGTGGCGCACCTCGGCGTGGACATCAGCCCGCGCTACCCGGTGGAGACGCTGGAACAGACCGACGAATACCGTGTCCACACCACGGCGTACGGCGCCACCCTGAAGGACTGGAAGCACACCGGGGGCGTCCCTGAATTCCTCGATTTCAAAATCCACGACCGCGACACCTGGGCTGAAGCCAAAGCCCGCATGACCCCCTCCGACGACCGCATCCCGTGGGACCACCTGAAGGCGAACTACGCGAAATGGCGAGACGACGGCTGCTGGCTCCAGGCGGGACTCTGGTTCGGCTTCGACATCACCCATTCGTGGACGGTGGGCACGACAACCGTGCTGATCGCGCTGGTGGAGGACCCCGACTGGCTCTCGGACATCTTCAATCACTTCCTCGATGTGAATCTCGCCCTGCTGGATCGGGTCTGGGACGCCGGATACTCCTTCGACAGCGTCTTCTGGCCGGACGATATGGGGTACAAGCACTCGCAATTCTTCTCCCTGCGGACTTATCGCCGGGTCCTGAAGCCCGTGCATCAACGGGCGATTGAGTGGGCGCACGCCAAAGGGGTCAAGGCGCACCTCCACTCGTGTGGCGATGTGAACCCGTTCGTGCCGGAACTGGTGGAAATCGGCCTGGACGCCCTCAACCCGCTCGAAGTGAAGGCCGGGATGGACCCCATCGCCCTGAAGCAAACCTATGGCGACCGCCTCGTGCTTCACGGGGGCATCAACGCGGTCCTGTGGGACGACCTCGACGCCATTGAAGCCGAGATGCGGAAGGTCCTGCCGGTGGTGAAGGAGTCGGGCGGCTACATCTTCTCGTCCGATCATTCGGTGCCGGAGAGCGTGAGCCTCGAAGGGTTCCGGCACATCGTCGGGCTGGCGAAGCGGCTGGGGAGCTACGAATGATTCCATGTGGGAGGGGCAACAGGGGACTCAGGGGAGAGCCGTGGGGTTCAGCGCCACGGCACGACCACGCAGGCGCTTTCGCCTCAATTCCCACAGCTCGTCCCACGGGTGTTTACGTCTAATATTCCACGGCTCACGCTGATGCATACCTGTCCTCCTCTCACATGGCTCACCCCAGGGCGCTTACGGCGAACACTCTCTCAGCTCACTCCGACCTCCCTCAAGGAGTTCTCTGCGGCCCTTTGCGCTCTTCGTCTCCTCTGCATTAGCGGCTGACCCTGAACGCATTAACCCGCAGTCCGCCGCTCAGGAGACGCAATGGACCTTACCCTTGAATACAAGCCGGACGCCGCTCGCGCCGCCGCGCGCGTCGACGCCTGGTGGAACCGCGAATTACTCGACCGCCCCTGCCTCCAGGTCGCCGCGCCACGGCCAAATCCGCTGCCTTACCCGGTCAAATCACACGCCACATTGCGCGACCGCTGGATGGATGTGGAGTTTCAGGTCGCCTGCGCGGACATCGCGGCGCGGAACACCTGGTGGGCGGGTGAGCTGCTGCCCAACTTCCATCCCAACCTGGGACCGGAAATCCTCTCGGCGGCGTACGGGGCGGAACTGGAGTTTGGCGAAACCACGTCGTGGAGCGAGCCGACCATGGCCGACGGCATTGACCTCGCGTCCGTCGCCTTCCATCCCGACAACGTCTACTTTCAAACGATGCTGGAGATGACCCGGCTGGCGCTGGAGGTCGGCGCGGGCAAATTCCTCGTCGGCATCACCGACCTGCACCCCGGTGGAGACCTCGCCGCGTCCCTGCGCGAGCCACAACTGCTCTGCATGGACCTCATCACCGAGCCGGAGGCGGTTCACGCGCTCATGGATCGGCTGCGGCCGTCGTTCTACACCTTCTACGAGGCGCAGGAGGCGCTGCTACACGCGGCGGGGCAGTTCCACACCACCAGCTGGCTGCCGCTCTTCACGCGTGGGCGCTACTATATCCCCTCGTGCGACGTGGCGATCATGGTCAGCCCGAAGATGTTCCGCGAATTCTTTCTCCCGGAGATCGTCGAGGAAGTGGAGTGGCTGGACCGCTCCATCTACCACCTCGATGGCTTGGGCGCTCTCCCGCACCTCGACGCGCTGCTGGACATCCCCAAACTCGACGCCATCCAATTCGTCTGGGGCGAGGGGAAAGGCCGGGCGTCGGACCACCTTCCCGTCTTTCAAAGGATTCAGGCCGCCCGAAAGGGTATGCATATCGTGGTGGACCCCGATGAACTCGACACCATGATGGAGGCGCTGCGACCCGAAGGCGTCATGCTCCAGACGTGGGCGAACTCGCCGGAAGAGGCCAACGCCCTCGTGGCGCGCGTGGCGACGTGGCGCTGAGCATCAGTGGGGCGTCACAGGCGATGGGAAACAGGAGGCGGTCATGACCGGCAGGGAGCGCGTGTTGGCGATGGAGGCGGGGCGGCCCGTGGACAGCCTGCCGTGCCTCGCCATCACCATGCAATTTGCGGCGGCGCGAATCGGCGCGCCGTACCAGGAGTACGCCACCGATTACCGCACGCTGGTGGAGGGACAGGTCCGCGTCGCCGAGGAATTTGATCTCGATTACGTGAACAGTATGTCCGACCCGTGCGTGGAGGCGGCGGACCTCGGCGCCGAAGTCGTCTTCTACCCCGACGCCGTGCCTTCCATGATCGAATCGAACTCCCTGCTGGCCGATCCGGCGGCCCTCGACCGACTGGAGCTGCCTGATCCTCTCCGCCCAGGCAGCCGCATGAAGAATCGCCTTGATGCGATTGCCCTGAGTCAGCGCCGCGTGGGAGGGACGAAACTCGTGGAAGGCTGGGTGGAGGGTCCCACCGCCGAGGCCGCCGACCTGCGCGGGATCAACACCCTCATGACCGACTTCCACGACCGGCCCGACTTCGTGCGGCGCCTCTTCGAGTTCGTCGTGGAGATGGAACTTCGCTTCGCTCAGGCGCAGGTGGACGCGGGCGCCGAGCAGATCGGCATCGGGGACGCCGCCGCATCCCTCGCCGGGCCGCGCCCCTGGGCTAATCTCATCGGGCCGTTCGAGCAGCGGCTGGTGGACGGCATCCACGCGATGGGCGTTCCCGCGCGGCTTCACATCTGTGGCGACACGCGCCGCATCCTCGAGGGGATGGGGCGCCTCGGCTGCGAACTGGTGGACCTCGACTTCCTCTCGCCGATGACCGAAGGCCGCGCCGCCATGGGGCCGGAACAGACCCTGCTGGGCAACCTGGACCCCGTGCGCGTCCTGCAGGATGGAACCCCTGAATCGGTATATGCGGCAGTCGGGGAGTGTCATCGGCAGGCCGGTCGCCGCTACATCGTGGGGGCGGGCTGCGAAGTCACGCGCGACACGCCGCCGGACAACTTCCACGCGCTGGTCCGCTACGCCCGTGAACACACCTGAAGGCGCTTCAGCGGAGAATGCCCTGAATGAACTCCAACGCCTCCTCTTCTCTCACGACGCTGCCACTCTTCCCCGACTCGCCTGAAGGAATCGTTCACGGTTACAGCACGCGCGGCGGCGGGGTCAGCCTGGAGCCGTGGCGCTCCTTCAACCTGGGGGATCACGTGGGAGATGATCCCGCGCGCGTGACGGCCAATCGAGCGCGGTTCTCCGATGCGCTGGGCATCCCTCCAGATCGTTGGGTGACGGCGGAACAGGTCCACGGGAACGCGGTCGCCGTGGTGACGGAAGCCGACGCGGGCCGCAAACTCTCCGGTGTGGACGCCCTTGTGACCGACGCGAGGGAGACGCCGCTCGTCCTCTTCTTCGCCGATTGCGCTTCGGTGGCGCTGGTGGACACGCGCACCCATGCCATCGGACTGGCGCACGCGGGCTGGCGCGGGACAGCGGCGGAGATCGCTCTGAAAACGGTTCGGGCGATGGCGGATACCTTTGGAACTCGTCCCGGCGAGGTGCGGGCGGCGCTGGGGCCATGCATCGGCCCGTGCTGCTACGAAGTCGGCCCGGAAGTCGCCGTCGCGCTGAAGCGGTGGGATGGAGCCATCCATCGCATAAGCGGTCGCGCCTTCGCCGATCTGGTGGCGGTCAATCGCGCGCAGCTGCTTCAGGCGGGCGTGTCGCCGGATCGAATCGCGGTGTCGGGACTCTGCACGGCGTGCCAGAGTGATTGGTTCTTCAGTTACCGCCGAGACGGCCTGACCGGGCGCATGGCCGCCCTGCTCCTGCGGCGCGAGGGAGGATGAGGCGCCGAGCGCTCTTCGGCAGCTCCGCCGGGGAACGAGCGATCAGAAATTCCAGTCGGCGATCAGTTCCAGGCTGCTCTTCCGCTCGACGGTGTACCGATCCACGCGGCTGCCGGGACTCAATTTGAGGGTGAGGGAGCGGTCATTGCGCAGGTCATACGCGGCGGCCAGCGTGAACGCCGTCCCTTTGGCGGTGGTGGGCGTGATGGGTCCTTTGGGCCGCAGGACCTGCGCCGCCGCCGTGACCTCCAGTTTGGGGGTGAGGCGGCGGTCGGCGCGCACCATGTACGATTTTGAGTTGGGACCCATTGGGTGGCCGAGCGGGATGCCCCGATTGAAATAGGAGATGGTCGGGTTACGGTGGAGGTAGGCGTTCGAGTCGGTCTGAGCGTACTCCACGCGCACATCGGTCCCTTCGTCACCGAACAGGTTGGCGTACCGGTAGCCGGCGAGGAAGCCGATCTTCCGGGGGACAGGAGCCTGCCCCAGACCCTTCGGCGCGGTGATGTCGTCTATGAAGAGTTCGCCGTAACCCTCCTGATGGCGACCGGCGACGCGGAGATCAAGGCCGACCTGGATGTTGATCACATTTGTGGACTTCTCGAACAGCTTTTGATAGAGCTGGAACGGCAGGACGAGGGCGAGCGGGTTGGGCGCTTTGGCCGCCTTGGAGGTTTCCGACAGGCCGAAGGAGACGCTCGGACTGAAGGCATGCGAGAGGCGATGCCCCAGCAGGTACCGCGCGCCGCCGGACTCCGTGGTGCGGCTGGCGAACCCTTCGGCGTTCCAGTAGCCGAAGGTCCGGCCCAGCGATAAACCGCGTGTTCCTCTCACCATTGGCAGCGAGGGCGCCACATCACCGAGGATCATGGAGCCGGTGTAGCCTGGCCCCCAACGCAGCGCGCGCTGCCCCACGTCCCAGTTCACGCCGAGCCAGTGAGTATGATAGAACGCCTCGTTGAGCCAGGGGTAATCGTGGTCGCCGTACCATTCGCGGCGCTCGCGGGAGAGAGAGACGACGGCGTACTGGTCGCGGCCCAGGCTCATGAGCGCCTGATTGGTTCCCGTGGTGAAATGCGGCTTTTCCCCAGCGACGAGACGATACCGATGCGTGGAGGTGAGGGCGGGGCCGCGCTTCGGGACGGGCATACCGGGGTCGAGGCCATACTCCTGGGCGAGGTGGTACAGGAGGCGATCCGACCCGACGGAGGGAGACCGGGGAGCGGGGGAAGCGTCGTTGCCCGCCGACGCTTCAGACCCGGAAGAGGGCGCTCCTTCCATCGCCGCTGCCGGGGAGGGCGAAACGGAGCCGTCGGCGGCGGGAGCGGTGGACTGCGGGGGAGTGATCACATCCTGGCGGCGTTCGGCGGCGGTTTCGAGGGCTTCGGCGATGAGTTCGCGGATTTCGCCTCGTGTGAGCTGTTGGTCGCCGTGAAACTCGCGCGCGGCCACGCCGGAGAGGAGTTCGCGTTCCACGAGGGAGGAGAGGGCTGGATAGGTCCAATCCGCCCGCGAGACGAGGGTACCCGCTTCGGCGTCCCGGCTTCGAGCGCGGCGGCGCTTTCGGCGGGAGGGCTTCACCTCCTGGCCGGGAAGCGGGGGCGGCAGCGGCTCCAGCGTGGTGGACGGCTTGGGAAGGGCGGTCGTGGGGACGACGGTGTCCAGGCGGCGGAGGATGACACCGGGCTGTTGCAGGAGGATATCCGCCACGGAATCGGTCTTCGTAACGGCGGTGATCCGAAGGCGCGCGATCTCATAGCCATATTGGAGGGCGGAGAATTCATCGCCGGGCTTCACGCCATCGGCATCCCGCAGGCTCAGACGCGCCGTCGCGCCGGAGACTTCCTGCACATACCCGGACAAGGGAGTTGGGGGACGCGCGGCGGGAGGAGCGAGGGGCGCCGGAGCGGGAGGAGCGACCTCCTGAGCGGGACCTTGTGCAGGGACGGGCGCAGGCGTCGGAACCGAATCCTGAGCGGCGCCCGCACCGACGACGGCAAGCAGACCGAGGCCGAAAGTGCAGGCGAGTGTGGCGGCGCGATGAGGAGAAGAAGAAGTCATGGAGGAGGGTGGCGCGGTGTTCCGAGGGCGTTGAGGCGGAGGAAGCGGAGAGGTTGGCGCCTCAGGGGGAGCCGGGAATGGCTCCGGCGGTGGAAAGCCCTGGCACGGCTGGAACGGCAGGGGTCAGCATGGATCTCGGCGCCGCGCATCGCGGAGAAGCGAAGGACTCGGCGGGGATCAGCAGGCGCCTTTGCCGGAGAGGACCGCGAGCGGCGTTCGGGCGAGGATCACCAGCTCGTTCCAGAGGCTGAGAGTGTCAATGTAATGGACATCCAGGCGCACCCACTGCTCGAAATCGCTCAGGTCGCGGCCACTGACCTGCCAGAGGCCGGTGAGGCCCGGCTTGACTTCGAGGCGGCGGAGGTGGTGCGGCTCGTAGACGGCGACTTCTTTGGGGAGGGGCGGGCGCGGCCCCACCAGCGACATATCGCCCCGCAGCACGCAGTACAGCTGGGGGAACTCATCGAGGCTGTACTTGCGGATGAAGATGCCCAGGCGGGTGACGCGCGGGTCGTGAGTGATTTTGAAGACGGGGCCGTTCCGCTCGTTGAGGTGCGCGAGTTCGTCCTGGAGTTTCTCGGCGTCGGTGCGCATGGAGCGGAACTTGTAGCAGTTGAAGGTTCGACCGCTCAGCCCCACTCGTGATTGTCGGAAGAAGACGGAGCCTTTGGAGTCCAGTTTGATGGCGACGGCCATCAGCAGGAAGAAGGGAGAGAGGACGAGGAGGCCGAGCGCGGAGAAGAGAATATCGAAGGTCCGCTTGGCGATGCGAAACGAGCGGTTTTGGAGTTTGGGCGGAATATATGGGAGAACGATTCCGTCCTGCAGGGGAGGGTGAGAGAGCGCTGCGGCTGCGCTGGAAGGCGCGAGAGCGTGGGGGGAGCGTTGGCGTAACCGCGTCTGAATCATCGAGTGGCGCCTCCGGGGCACATCGTCTGAAGGAACGGCGGACGTCCCGCGCGGCGCTCTCGCCTTCGGGGAGCCGATTGCCGCGTTGTATTAATGGGTGGCTCGCCACCAACGGAGCCGTTGAGGCCCGTCCGTTGTCATTAACCGCTCAGGGGAATGCGCCGATTTTACACTCGTCATGGCACTGTCAACGA
Organism: Armatimonadota bacterium; assembly: GCA_038240635.1. Classification (GTDB taxonomy): domain Bacteria; phylum Armatimonadota; class DTGP01; order DTGP01; family JAHWJO01; genus JBBRGS01. The sequence goes on along the minus strand of JBBRGS010000003.1, from coordinate 30,598 downwards.
TTTCTCAGGCTTGCGCGGGAACCGCGCTTCCGATTTTCAGGCCGCTCACTCCGGGAGTGGTAAAGCGTCCTGTCACTTTATTGGACATACGGGTGACAAACCCCTTTACCGAGCTTGCTCCCCTTTTCGCCCGGCGGAAGCGTTCCTCCTCCCGGATGGAAAAACCTCTCCTCCCGGATGGAAGAATCCCTCTTCCCATAAGGGTAAGAGATCAGGCCGCGATGCTCTCCTCCACGTCGAGGCCCGCCAGCCGAGGCAACGCCTGAAGCAGGCGGGTGAAGACGATGTGCCCGATGATCATGTGCGCATCCTCCGCGACCTGCATATTCTCAACGGGAGCCAGCACGTTCAAGTCCACCATCCCGGCAAGTTTGCCGCCCTGATAGCCGCTCCAGCCGAGGGTGGTCATCCCCATCTCGCGTGCGCGGCGTACGGCGTTCAGCACGTTGGGCGAGTTGCCGCTGCCGGAGATCGCGAGCAGCGTGTCTCCCGCCTCTCCGAGGACCCCCAGCTGCCCGGAGAAGATTTGATCGTAATGGAAATCGTTCGCCCAGGCGGTGATGAGCGGCTGGCTGTCTGTGAGCGCGAACGCCTTCAGGCAGCGCCCATTGGGGGCGATGAGCGACTTCTGGAAGTCACAGACGAGATGACTGGAGGTGCTGGCGCTGCCACCGTTGCCGCACACGAAGAGGCGTCGGCCTTCGGTGAAGAGGCGCTCCAGTTCGGCGACGGTGGCGGACACGGCGTCGCGGTCCACGCGGGCGAGGGTGTCGTTCAGCAGCTGGAGATACTGGTCGGTGTCGAGCATGGCTCCTCGGTGGCTTCAGTCGAATGGAGCGTAGTGACGCGGTATCGGTAAGTTTTCCGCTCGGTTAGGCGGCGGGTCGGACACTGTCCTGGCGCGCGGGCATGATAGCATGACGTGCGGCTCCAGCGGAACCCTGCCCACTCCCGGAACTTTACAAGCTCCCGGCGACTGAAGTCGCAGCACCTAATGCACGTAGTCCGCCTTCGCGGACTGGAGCATCGGTGAGAACCGATCCACGAAAGTAGGTTTTCGAGTCGTTTTAGTCCGTACCCCTGGCCAGGAAGGTAGTCGGCGAAGGCCGACTTAGCGTCCTTCTTGCCGCGACTTCAGTCGCCCGGCCCCTCGGAGAGTTTCAGGCATTGCCGGTAGGAGTAGCGCCGGAGCGGCTTCACGCGGAAGAGCGCCCGATCCAACGCCCGGACCTGCGCGTCGAAGCGGCCTTTGAGCAGGTACATAGAGACGAGGCGCACGAAGAAGAATTCCGGGTAGAAGACTTCGACGTGAAACCGTTTCCGCAGCGCGCTCACCTCGCCGGGGGTGAGAGGCGTCTCTTCGTCGTCGCCGTGCTTAGGGATGCCGAAGCGTCCCACCAGGCGCTCGCGGCACCAGATGAGGAGGCCGCTCATGGCGCTGTTCTCGTAGAAGAACGCTTTCCCTTCCGGCTTCAGCGCCCGGCGGAGGACCTCCACGAAGTCGGGGAACGGCTCCAGGTGGTGGAGGATCATCGCGCCGTAGATGAAGTCGAACGGGCCGAGGTCGGCGATGTCGAAGGCGGAGGCGCAGAGGGGTTCCACGCCGGTGACGCCGTGTTCGTCGCAGTAGCGGCGGAGGGCGGTGATGCCTGTCTGGCTGGTGTCCAGGGCGGTGACGCAGGCGCCGCGCTCGGCAAAGAAGATGGAGCTGCTGCCGTTGCCGCACCCCACATCGAGGAGGCGCCTGCCATTCAGGTCGCCGAAGGTCGCGTGCGCCGTCTCGATGACGGGGCGATCATCGTCGGTGACGGCGATGGTACGGCCCGCGTATACCCGGTTCCAGAAGGCTTCGGCGTCGGAGGAAGTTTTGGGAACGGTCATGCGGCGGGGTTCCTGAAGAAGGCTGCGGCCCGATTGGCGCGGTGAACGCCCACCTCGGTGTTCGGCGAACGGGCGACCGCCTCCTTCCGGGCGAGGGTCGCAGCGGCGGTGTTACATCCCGTGTGCGCCGAAGTACTGTTTGTAGAAGTTCACCGAGCGGGCCACGCCTTCCTTGAAATTGGACTTCGCTTCCCAGCCGAGGCCCGCTTTCGCTTTGGAGGCGTTCAGGGTGATGTGCTTCACCTCGCCCAGGCGTTCCTCGGCGTAAGTCGGCTCGATGGCGGTCGCGCCCACGGCGTTCCGCACCGTGTCGAAGACCTCCTGGACGGAGGTGGCGACTCCCGTGCCGATGTTGTAAATCTCCCCGTCGCCTTTCGTGAGGGCGAGGACGTTGGCTTCCACCACGTCGCCGACGAAGACGTAATCGCGCGTCATATCGCCGGAGCCGAAGATGACCGGCTGCTGCCCGGTGATCAGCTTGCCCGCGAAGATGGCGACGACTCCGGCCTCGCCGTGGGGCGTCTGGCGCGGGCCATACACGTTGGCGTAGCGCAGGACGGTCCAGTTCAGGCCGTGGAGTTTGCCGTAGAGGAACAGGTAATGCTCCAGGGTGTGCTTGGAGATGCCGTACTGGCTGATCGGCTGGATGGGGTGCTGTTCGTCGGCGGGGAAGTATTCGGGTTCGCCGTAGATGGCGCCGCCGGTGGAGGCGTAGAGGAGTTTCTTCACGGGGAAGGCGAGGCACGCTTCCAGCACGTTGATCCCGCCGATGATGTTCACCTGCGCGTCATACTGCGGCTCGCGGGTGGAGCGCCGGACATCAATCTGGGCGCCGTGGTGCGCCACGTAGTCGGGCCGCTCGGCCTCGAAGACGGCGCGGACCCCGGCGGCGTCGCACAGGTCCACTTCGTAAAACTTCACGCCGTCGAGGAGGTTTTCGCGCAGGCCGGTGGAGAGGTTGTCCAGCACGACGACCTCGTACCCGTCGGCCAGCATGCGCTCGGCGACGTTGCTGCCGATGAATCCGGCGCCGCCCGTGATGAGGATTTTCAAGAGTCGCCTCGCTCTCTCGCAAAGGAGGAATAGGAAAAGGAAGAAGGTGGGATCACAAAGGAGAAGCGGAGAAAAGCCGGGAGACGAGTCAAACCAAAGGCTCCGCCTCGCGCGCCGCCCGGAAAAGTATAGCGGTTCAACGGGAAGCGGGGCAACGCGGGAGGGCGGCACTGCGACTCCGCCTCATCGCCGATCATGGAGAGGCCTCAGGCGGCGCCCGACCTGGCGATCCCGGCGAGGAAACTCAATACGAACGGAACGATGAGAAGGTTTGACATCAGAGGTCTCCGGTGAGAGGATAGCAAAGGTTTAACGGCATTCTTTCGGCCAGCGATTCATAAAACCAACCATAACATTCTGAGAGTCTTTATTACTCCATTCTCTAGTGAGACGAAGTTCGGGGGGCCACCACCGCTGATTGGGAAGGATTGTCTGGACAGGACGCAGAGCCTTGACGTGTCCATCAAAGAATAGGTAGTTGGTCACAGTGCCGTGCCGAAAAATGTATCCGCAGACCGGATCACGTTCTAAATCTTCGAAGTTTCGAACATCACCAAAGGCATAAGGGTCTATCCCATCGCCATACAAGGTTTCGCCTACCAAAATATAGGATGAAGGGTTGCGAAGCTGACCATAGTCAAGGCCACCATTCACTGACCAACTGGGGTTATCATCAGCTAACCAGTAGTTAATACCGTAAGATATCGGCTTTGGCAGCCGCTTATGATAAGCGAAATACTCCGGATGCGCTTTATAGTAGTTGGCGCTCCAGTCCGAGTTGGGATTGGAGGGACAGCGCCAGACCTCCTGGCCCTTCAGATACGGGTCAATCGCCCACTGCCATTTGCCGAATCCGCCGTAATCATCACGAGTGGGATCGTCTACTATATAGAAGTTGAACTCCTCGCCTTCGTCCTGCCAGTAGAGTTGGAACGCGATGCCGAGTTGATGAAGGTTGCTGGAACAGGCGGCCTGCCGCGCCTTCTCGCGCGCCTGGGCGAACACGGGAAACAGCAGGGCGGCGAGCACGGCGATGATGGCGATCACCACCAGCAGCTCAATCAGTGTGAAGCCTCGTTGGGTCCTCTTCATGACGCCATCTCGGTTCTTTGGAGGAGGCTTGATACGAATGGAACCATGAGAAGGTGGAGGAGGGGGGCTCCGTGGGCAGAAGGGTGGAGGGTTAGCGACAGGCTTTGGACCATTTAGACTTCACAACATACTCAGCGTATTCTTGCGCTGTCGTGTTGGACCCCTTATAGGCTTCCTCCGGAACATAGCATTGATGGGGGAGAATCGTCTGGATCGGGCGAAGGGCCTTGACGTGGCCGTCAAAGAAGAGGTAGTTGGAGGCGGCTCCATGCCGAAAGACACTGCCACAGATTGGATCCAACCCCTCAACTACTGGCCGCGTCACAAAATTAAGGGGAGACAGGGTATCTCCGTATAAGACTTCCCCCACCAGGATGTAGGAGTTAAGGTCTGAGAAGTCACTGAATGAAAGGGCTTCCTTCCCATAATTTCCGCCGGCTATCAAAAAACCGCTCAATCCATAAGACGTCGGCTTAGGAGGCCGATGAGAGTAAGCGAACTCTTCGGGGTGGATTTCGAGCGATTGGAGTGACCAACCGCTCGAATTATTGGAAGGACACCGCCAGACCTCCTGACTCCTGACGTATGGATCAATTGCCCATTGCCATTTTCCAAACAGACCATAATCGTCTCGCGTGGGGTCATCCCCTTGGTAAAAACCGAACTGTTCATCATTGTCCTGCCAGTACATCTGGAACGCGATGCCGAGTTGATGAAGGTTGCTGGAACAGGCGGCCTGTCGCGCCTTCTCCCGCGCCTGAGCGAACACGGGGAACAGCAGCGCGGCGAGGACCGCGATGATGGCGATCACCACCAGCAGCTCAATCAGTGTGAAACCTCGTTTTGTCCTCTTCATGACCGTCTCTCGGTTCTTTGGAAGGAAGCCTGGAGCGCTCCCGGCTTGATACGAATGGAACGATGAGAAGGAGGAGGAGGGAAGGTCTCCGTGGGGGGGAGGAAAGCTGGTCAGGTTAGCGACAGGCTTTGGACCAAGTATGACTCACATAAAAATCAAGCAATTGCTGAACCTTAATATCCGAGCCTCTGTCAAGGTGGAGTTCCGGGGGGAACCATCTCTGCCTGGGAAGGGCTGTCTGGACGGGACGCAGGGCTTTGACGTGCCCATCAAAAAAAAGATAATTGGTCACAGCCCCGTGACGTAGAATGATTCCGCAGTCTGGGTCAGGTTCTGCATCCCCAAAATCTCGGTGATCTCCGTACCCGGAAGGAAATATTACATCAAATATCAAGATTTCCCCCACTAAAATATTGAACGAAGGGTCACGTAGTTGACTGTAGTTAAAGTAAAAGCCATTGGCGACCCATCTGCCGTCATCATAAATTAACCAGGAGTTAATCCCGTAGGAGGTCGGTTTGGGCGGCCGCTTGTTGTAAGCAAAGTATTCGGGATGATCTTTGTAGATTCTGGCGCTCCAGTCCGAGTTGGGATTGGAAGGACAACGCCAGACCTCCTGACTCTTCAGGTACGGATCAATCGCCCACTGCCATTTGCCGTAAACTCCGTAATCATCACGAGTGGGATCGCCCACCCCATAAAAATTGAACTCCTCACCTTCATCCTGCCAGTAGAGTTGAAACGCGATGCCAAGTTGGTGAAGGTTGCTGGAGCAGGCCGCCTGCCGGGCCTTCTCGCGCGCTTGGGCGAACACGGGGAACAGCAAGGCGGCCAGCACGGCGATGATGGCGATCACCACCAGCAACTCGATCAGCGTGAAACCTCGTGGGGTCCTCTTCATGCTCCCGCTCCCTGGACGATGGGCCGCCTGATCCCGGCAATCGCATGACGCCATGAGTCGGCGCGTTGTTCCCTTCCTCTTCCGAATCGTCATCCCGCGCTTATGTGAAGTGTCGTTCAATGCGGAATTTCTCGGAGCGTTACCCTTCTCATTCGTTGCATAGAGGAAGACCGGGCTTATCAGGAGTGTAGCGGGTTGGGGACGGTCCTGAAAACCCTCTCCCCTCCGCTTGAAGCCCTTCCCCTTAAGTGATAAGATGAGGCGCGGGCCGACACTCCCCGGGAAGGACGCCACCCTGGACGCCGTTCACTCCATCCTCGCCACCGACTGCGGCAGCACGACCACCAAAGCCATCCTCATCCAGCGCGTCGGCGCCGAGTATCGCCTCACCCATCGCGGCGAGGCCCCCACCACCGTCGAAGCCCCCTTCGACGACGTCACCGTCGGCGTCCGCAACGCCGTCCGCGAACTGGAGGAACTCTCCGGCTTCACCCTCCTCGCCCCCGACCCCGATGGCGGCATCATCGTCCCCTCCACCGGCCCCCAGGTCGGCGTGGACCTCTATCTCTCCACGTCCAGCGCGGGCGGCGGCCTTCAGATGATGGTCGCCGGGGTCGTCAAGGCGATGTCGGCGGAGAGCGCGAACCGGGCCGCCCTCGGCGCCGGGGCCATCGTGATTGACACCGTGGCGGTGGACGACGGTCGCCGCGAGTATCAGAAGGTGGAGCGCATCCGGCAGGTTCGCCCCGATATGCTGCTCGTCTCCGGCGGCACCGACGGCGGCACCGTCTCCCACCTGGTCGAAATCGCCGAAATGATCGTCGCCGCCGACCCCCGCCCGCGCCTGGGTGGCGAGGCCAAAGTCCCCGTCATCTACGCGGGCAATCAGGGCGCCGCGGACGCTGTGGCGAAGACGCTGGATGACCGCGTGGACCTCCACATCGTCCCCAACCTGCGGCCCACTCTGGAGAAAGAGAACCTCCTTCCCGCCCGCGAAGCCATCCACGAACTGTTTCTTCACCACGTCATGCAGCAAGCCCCCGGCTACAGCAAACTCCTCACGTGGACCAGTCGCGGCATCATGGCGACGCCCAACGCCGTCGGGGAGATTATTCGGACCATCGCGGCGCAGCGGGGGATTGACGTGCTGGCGGTGGACATCGGCGGCGCCACTACCGACGTGTTCAGCGTCTTCTCCGAGGTCTTCAACCGCACTGTCAGCGCCAACCTGGGGATGTCGTACTCCATCTGCAACGTGATGACCGAGGCGGGCATCCCGAACCTTATGCGCTGGATTCCCTTCTCCATCACCGAAGAGGAACTTCGCAACCGCCTTCGCAACAAGATGATCCGCCCGACCACCGTGCCGCAGACGCTGGATGATTTATATGTGGAACAGGCGGTCGCCCGCGAAGCCCTCCGATTGGCGTTTGAACACCACAAATCTTTGGCCAGGGGCTTGAAGGGCGTGCAGCAGACGCGTACTATTGGAGAAGCACTCACGCAGGGCGGCACCGGGCAGACGCTGGTAAAGATGATGGCCCTCGATATGATTGTGGGGAGCGGCGGCGTCCTGAGCCACGCGCCCCTCCGCCAGCAGGCCGCCCTTATGATGATGGACGCATGGGAGCCGGAAGGCGTCACCACCCTCGCGGTCGACTCCATCTTCATGATGCCACAGCTCGGCGTGCTCTCCACCGTCCTGCCTGAAGCGGCGTCCCAGGTCTTCGAGCGCGACTGCCTCATCCTCCTCGGCGATTGCATCGCTCCCGTAGGGACCGCCCGCGCGGGGGAGGAGGTCTGCGCGGTGAGCATGAACGGTCGGCGGGAGACTCTGCGCATTGGCGAGGTGAAGGTCATGCCGCTGGGCGTGGGCGAGACCGCCGAAGTGGAACTCACGCCCGCGCGGGGCTTCGATGTGGGGGCCGGGCGCGGCAAACTCATGCGGGCGACCGTCAGGGGCGGAGTCGTGGGGCTGATGCTGGACGGTCGCGGGCGTCCCCTCGCACCGTCGTCGGAGGAGGCAACCCGTATCCGGCTGTTGCGCGGCTGGATGGAGGCGTTCGGAATGCCTCTGCCTCTCGCTTCATGAACGTAAACAAGCGTACATCTTCCAACCGATAGTTCAGTTAACCCATCCGAAGTGTCGCCAGAATATGGAAAGAGGGTTTATGGATACGAGAAAGGGAGCGTCGTTGATGGAACCCCCCAAATTGGAGATCAGCCGCCGCGTGGAACACGACATCCCCGTCCTGGACATCAGCGGCGAAGTGGACGTGTACACCGTGCCCCAGTTCAAGGAGCAGCTCGCCTCCGTGATCGAAGAGGGGCACACCCAACTCCTCATCAACCTGGAGAATGTCGGCTACATGGACTCCAGCGGCTTCGGGGCGCTGCTCGGCGCGAAGAAACGGCTGCGGCCCGAAGGCGGCGCTCTCGCCCTCATCGGGTGCAATCAGGTCATCGCCCGCATGCTGAAGATCACGCGCCTCAACACGATCTTCCTCATGTTCGACACCGAGACGGAAGCCCTGAAAGCGATGGAGCAGGGCGGGCGCTGATCCAGCCAGCCGGTTCCACGCCGCTGCCGTGCTCTACCGAAGGACTTCCGGGCGCCCCTCGCTCTCAAGGCGTATAGGTTCCCTGAATTTGACACCCTGATGTGACACTACTGTCACAGGCTTGCCAGAGGCCGCCGTTTCTGATAGGGTGGTAGCGCCTTCGCTAACGAGACTTTCTCTGCCAGCCTCAACCCTTCACACACCTGGGTCATCCCGGCGCCCTTTCCGTCGTCATGGCGGCCCTGGCGGCTATTATCCCGATTCATTTTTCTCTTTTGGAGAGAAAGGATAAACCCATGCGGGTGCTGGAAGTCATCTTCCTTGAGAAGAAGATAGTCAAATTAACGGTGGAGATGCCCGATCCCGACCGCTGCACTACGGACAAGGCGCCCCACCTCCCCCGCAGGCTGTTCCGGCTCTTCCCACACCTGGAGAGCCACGAGTGCGACAATCACCAGGGCTGGACCTTCCGCCAGGAGTGCCAGTCCACCGAAATCCCCCACCTTCTCGAACATCTCATCATCGAGTTGCAAGGGCAAGCGTCGCCTCATGCCGGGCTGGCCGGTGAAACCCAGTGGAACTGGCGCGTGGACCCTCGTGGCCGCTTTCACGTCTACGTGGAGTATGAGAACGAGCTGCTGGTTCTCGCCGCCATCCGCCTCGCCGAGCGGGTGATCAACGCCCTCGACAACCGGGAACTCAGCGTCCTTGACATGCCCCCTGAGATTGAGCGTCTGAAGGCCATCGCCCGTCTGTCTCACAACGACCGGAACTTAGCTGTCACTTATCAGGCCGCCTCGCAAACCCCATGAGACGAGAACGAACCGTTTTGATTGGGTTCGCCGCCCCCCGGCCTCGGTTCCTCCGCTCTATTCTATATTCCGACCGCTTTTCTCAGAATCAGAATGGCGTCGGCAATGGTGACTTTCCCATCGCCGGTCGCATCCGCCTTCGGAACCCTGGGATCGTTGCCAGGGATGATGCCGACGACGATCTGTAGCGCGATGATGGCATCCTGCACGCTGATTTTCCCGTCGCCGTTCGCGTCCCCGGCCAGCCCTCCACCGGAGGAGGGCGTTTGATTGAGCAGGATTTGGACGCCGCCTTCGGCCCTGTCCACGACGGCCAGATCGGGTTTTCCGTCGCCGTTGAAATCGGCGGTGGCCAGCGCGTCGGGGTCTTGTCCCGCAGCAAAGGCGTTGACAAACTGTAACCCCGCCTCACCGGACCCCTGGAAGAGATCCACTACGCCCTTGGAGTCGGTCATGGCGAGATCAGGATTGCCATCGCCGTTGAAGTCGCCCGCGACCATCGCTCGATCCCCCGCGCCGCCAAAGGTTTTTGTGGTGGGAAACTGGCCGTTTCCAGCGCCGAGCAGAATGCTCAGAGTGCGGAAATAGCTGTCCAGCGTGGCGATATCGGGCTTGCCATCCCGGTTGAAGTCGCCGACGGCGAGACCTGAGAGGCTGCGACCTCCCGCTACGGAGAGACCGGAGGCGATCCCGTCGCTCCCGCCGAGGAGGATCAGCACATTTTTAACGTTGTCGGCGTGATCGATTGCGACGAGATCGGTTTTGCCGTCGCCGTTGAAATCCGCCGCCGTGAGGCCATACGGCAGAGCGCCGCCCGGAAATGTTTGGGGCGGCCGCAGGGAGCCGTCGCCGTTTCCTAACAGCGCCGTAATCGTGCTCGCCCCGTTATTGGCGGAGGCGAGATCGAGTTTCCCATCGCCGTTGAAGTCCCCGACTGCAAGGTGATGCGGCCCGGAACCCAAAGTAAACTCCGTCGCAGTGGTAAAGGTTCCATCGCCCTTACCGAGAAGCAGGCTCCCCGCGCCGTTCACCATGACCGCAAGGACCAGATCGGCTTTCCCATCGCCGTTGAAATCGCCGAACGCTACCGCATCAGGGTGACTGCTGAAGGGACTGTCCCCTCTGGAGTCGAACGTCCCGTCTCCCTTGCCCAATCGAAGGCTGACGCTGCCGCCCTGTTGGGTCCCCCCCGTGTTGGCGACCATCAGATCAACTTTGCCATCGCCGTTCAATTCTCCAACCGCCAACCCGCTGGCGCCCGCCCCGGTGGTCAAAGGGATGGGAGCGGAAAAGACCGGGGCATTGAGATTTGGCGTCTGCTGAAGCAGTACCGTCACGCTCGCAGCGCTGCTATCGGTGATGGCGAGGTCGGTTTTGCCGTCGCCATTAAAGTCTCCCTCCGCCAGGCCATAAGGCGTTCGCCCGGCGTAAGTTTTTAGGGGGGGATTAAAGGAGCCGCCGCCGGTACCCGGCAGGACGAAAAACCCGTCGGCCTGATCCGCCACCGCGAGATCCAGATTACCGTCGCCGTTAAAGTCGCCGGGCGCCAGCGCGTGGATATTGCGACCCGCTTCCGTGGAGATCGGAGAGTCGAACGAGCCGCCGCCTTTGTTCAGGAGGATCGCGATTGTTGAACCGCCGCCCACCCCAATATCCGGTTTCCCATCTCCGTTGAAGTCGCCGAGCGCCAGTCCTGTCGCGCCGGAAACCGCCGGAAGATCGGGCGCGGTAGTGAACGTCCCGTCACCCTTCCCCAGCCGGACGCTGACCACGCCCTCGCTCTGAGACGCTGTGAGAAGATCGTTTTTGCCGTCGCCGTTTACATCCGCAACCAGGAGGTTCGCGGGACCTCTGCTCACGGGAAGGTTGGTGGACGTTACGCTTGTCGTCCTCGTCAGGACGGCGGTAACACTGTTCCCCAGAAGGTTAGCGGAGAAGTAATCCGGTGTGCCCTCGCCGGTCACATCCCCGGCGGCGACCGCGATGGGGGTGGAGCCAGTGGGAAGGACCGTGATGACCTGAAACGTCCCGTCGCCGTTGCCGGAAAGGAGCGCCATTCCACCCGTTCCGACAGCCCCATCAACGGAGAGAATATCCACTTTCCTGTCCTTATTGAAGTCCCCCGCCGCCAGCGCTTCCGAATTGCCGGAAGCGAGAGGAGTCGCCGTTCCAAATCCGCCTTTTCCATCTCCAGTCAACAGGATGATGCCCCCCGACGGCCCGCCCGCGATCAGAAGATCGAGTTTACCGTCGCCGTTGACGTCGGCGGTGACTATGCCGCGTGGGCTGCCGCCGGTAAAAAAGGTCTTGCCGGGCGCGAAGAGCAGCTGGCCATGCGCCAGGGGAGAGAGAAGCGCCAGCAATCCCATCAGAAAACTCAGGGCGACGGCACGTGGATGAAAGGTTTTGCTGAAGCGAGAAGATTTCATGGGCTGCATGGGGAAATCTCTGAAAGCAACCGGACGGGTGAAGTCGGATGTGATAACGACGGCGAAAGCGCGGCAGGCGAAGCGAGGCTGAAATCTATTCTCTCCGCGTGTATCAGTATACCACAGGAATTCAGCGCTGGCCCGAAATGAGCAACCGACCTGTCCTTAGCGAACCCCTCCATGGGGCGCCGCCTGTCACGTATAGGTCCCGATCCACTCCAGGGGGTGAAATCCGGCGCCCCATAACAACGGGTGCGCTCTGCCACAGCGGTCAGAGACCGCTCGGAACGGTCGCGGGAGACAAATTCTGAAGGAAATAGCGGAGGAGGGCGAACGCCGGAAGCGGCGTCCGCCCAAATCGTTCGGCCTGAGGTCACGCTTCGACGATTCCCTCACCGTCAACGCGATGTGGAGCGATTCAAGCTCGCCGTACGGTTCAATCCATTAAAGCAGGCTGAGTAATGGACCACGCGGTAATCCCTCACTGATTCAAATACGCGCTGGGATGGAAAGTCTGCGACGCCAGCGAGCCTCCCCCCAGGTTACGGAGAAGGCCGCTCCGAGACGACGCCCCTACTTCACGGTGATCTTCATCGTCGCTGAGCCGTTCAGCCCGCCCGTCGTCGTGACGCGCGCTTCCACCGTGTGATCGCCCGGCGTCATCGGCTCCGTTTCCACGCGGAACGACTCCACCGGCGAGTCGAACAGGCCATCCGTAGCCAGCGCCGCCGACCAGTCGCCTTTGTCCACGCGATACGAGACGGTGGCGATGGGCGCCTTACCGCCGTCGGCGCGGCCTTCCACGGTAAGAACGCGATCCTTCACCGCCGCCCCCGACTCGAACAGTTCCGCTTTCGGCTTCACGTTGATTATCGTCACGGGACCGAGAACCTGCTCGTCCTCAAGCGGAGCGCCGGGATTACTGCGTTTATCGGTCGCCACGATCTTCAGGAAGTAGTCGCCATCGGGCACGTCGGTCGTGTCCCACGAGAAGCTCGTCTCGGTGAGAGGCTTGTCCACATCGGAGCCGGGCGTGGGCGGATCGGGCTTGATCTCCTTCTCCGGCGACGGGTTGGCGGCGTCACGAACGACGCTGGGGAGCACGGCGTCGAGGAGGGCGCGGTCCTCGGCGGAGAGGGTCGTGTCCTTATCCAGCTCCCCGGTGATTTTGCTCATCAGGTCCTGCGCTTCGGCGGTGGTGGGTTTCTCCTCCGTCGCGGGAGGTTTTGGCGCGGTGGGCTTCTTCGGGGAATCGGTTTTGGGCTTCTCCTTCGTGTCGGCGGTGGCGTCGGCTTTCTCGGACTTATCCGATTTCTCGGCTTTCTTCATTGGCTTCCACGTTTTTCCGCCGTCTTCGGAGTAGAACAGGTCGTAGCTGAGCGTGTCCTTATCGGGATCAGATGCGGTCCACTTCAGCGTCTGCTTGCCGTTCAGTTGATCGGCGACGGTGGGCGCGCTGAAGGCGACCGTGGGAGGCCGGTTAACCGGGAGATACGAGAGTGTCACGCTCTTCAGAACGGGGCTGACCTCGCCGGCGCTGGAGGTGAGTGTGGCCCGAAACTGGATGTAGCGGCCCGGCTGCGAAAGGATCACCGTTCCCTGGCTGTTGGAATAAGGCGACGACCAGGCGCTCCAGGACTCATCGGGTTCGGAGGTGTTGCCGGTGCGCGTTTGCAGCGTCACATGCGTTTTGTCCGGCTGGATCGCCTGCCAGCTCGCGCGGCCCCATTGGGCGGGATTCTGCGCATCATGGACCGGGGAGAGGTATTCGCCCGTCTCCTTCTGAGGATCGGCGTGGTACACCGCCGCGAGATTGCCGCTCGCCGCCCACAACCCGGAGCCGTCACGCCACGCGAGCGCCAGCGTCTGATTGACGTCCTTGGTGTCGAGGATCGTCACCGTATCGTCCGAATCGATCTTCACCACGTCCTTGCCTGTGGCGGCGAACAGGTTGCCGTCGTGGTCCTCAGTCATGGCCATTACGGGAGCGTTCGCTTCATACACCACGCGGGTGGTGCCGCCGGGGACGACCCGGAGGATGCGGCCTTTGGGGGAGGTCCCCGCGATCAGGTCGCCGTTCTTCCGCACAAGAAGGGCCGAAACGGCGTTGTCCGCCGGGTCAAACAGCACGGTTTCCTTCCCGTTGGGGGCGATGCGGTAAAGCGCGCCGCTGTCCGAGGTGCCCGCGATCAGGTTGCCGTCCTTGTCCATCGCCAGCGCAAGGACGTGCGGCTGCGGCGACTGGAAGAAGACGCTCACCTTTCCGGCGGGCGTCACTTTGAGGATGCGCCCGCCGGGTCCCGCCGCGAGATACAGGTTTCCGGCGGCGTCGGCCTTCATATCAAGGATGAAGCGAGCGTCGGTTTTGGCGAACGCCACCGCCTTGTCGCCCTCAATGCGATAGACCGTCCCCGTGGGCCACCCGGCGGCGTACACCTGGCCGTCCGGCGCGCGGAGCATCGTCTTGATCGTCAACTCCTGCGTCGGGATGGGCGCGCCGAGTTTCTCGTCCGCGCCGAGAGGATAAATGCGCCCGGAATTGCCCGTTCCGAGCCAGAAGCCCCCCTTGCCGTCCTCCGCCATACACCAGACCTGCGCGTCCTGGTCGAGGCGCTGCACGCGGCGCAGGGTAAGGGCTAGCCGCACGTCGCCGAGGGTTGTCACCCCGACACCCGTGCCGTCGCCGCGCTCAAACTGGGCCTTCGTCTTCTGGGTCCAGAGAGTCGCCGTGCGGCCGGGGCCTTTCGTCTTGTCATCCGATTTATCGCTGGAGGCGCTGTCGGACGACTTATCGTCGCTCTTTGCGCTCTTGTCATCGGTTTTAGCGTCAGTTTTATCCGAATCTGATTTATCGGCGGCGGCTTTGTCGTCCGTCTTCTCATCGGCGACCTTCGCGGAGCCGACGCCTTTGGGGTCATCGGCGGCGAGGTCGTCCACGTTCGAGTCGTCCTGAGCGGGCCGCGCCACGGATGCGGGCCACGGGGTCCAGACGCCGGTTCGCCGCAGTGGAACGCCGCCGCCGATCATGCCCAGGGCGCGCAGGCGAGGGCTGACGCCCGACGGGTTGAAGGCGGTGGGAGCGGCGAGAGTGGCGGAAACCGGCTCAGTGGCTGGCGTCTCTTCGCTCATATCGGAGGAGGAGAGCGAGCTGGAGGGCGGGATGACGGTGGTGGAGGAGAGAGCGGGAGCCGTGGGGGCCTTTGGCGCCGGGCGGGCGGTCGTCTTCCCCTGCTCCTGGTAGCTGTTCCGCTCAATCGTCAGGGGGAGGATGGCGCTCCCAATGACGTACTCGCCCATATCATCCACCTGCTTGACCGCGTCTCGTTCGGGGCGATAGCCGACAGCGCGGGCGGAGCGCAGCACCTCGCCGATGGGCGCGGGCACGTCGTACAGTCGCTCACCGAGCACATTGACACCGGTTTGCGTGAGGAAGAGCCGCGTCACGAGTTCCGTGTTGCTGCCCAGCTCCAGATACCGGTCAATCATCTGCTGCACATTGCTGTACATCGGGCCGACCGACGCGGCGCTCGTCACGCTTGAGGGCGAGGTCGGTGTGGTGGAGGGGGGCGGCGTAGGCGCAATGTTGACGGGAGTCGCGCCGTTGGTCACGACGATCTGGGTGCGGCCGTTGGGGGTCGACTCCGGCACCTTGATGGATATAGTCTTCACATACGGGTCCTTGCGCCAGGGCCGCAGCACGACGCCGACCTGCACGGTTTCGCCCGGCTCCACCTTGTCGCGGTCCAGGAAGGCGCGTTCGATTCGGACGGTTTTGCGGCCTGGCCGAATCTCCACATCGAGCCGGACGTTTTGAATGTCCACCGGCCCAAACTCGTTGCGGGTGAGAAGGGTAAGGAGGTCGTCCAGGTCCTGTAGCGCGAAGACATCAATGAAGTACGGCGCGTAGAAGCTGTTTCGGTGAACGATGGGCTTCATCCCCACGGCGTTGACGGTGGTCTTCACTTCGGCCATCGCGTCGCCGGGGAAGGTGTGGGTGCGGAGGATCGCTTCGTCGGCCACCGCCTCAATGATGCCGCTGGTCAGGAGCGGGTGGCGCATGACTTCCGAGCGAACCGTGCGCTGCTGGCCGGTGGTGTGGTTGACGATGTTCACCGTCACCGGCACGAGGTTCGGCTTGCGTCCGATGATGCCCGCCGTGCCGTACAGGGTGTCCTGCGTGAGCGTGCCGACGACGCTGCCATTGTTTTGCAACTTGGTGGAAAGGAGCAGGCCGCTCAGAATGTCCACCACATACGAAGTGGTGAGAGGCGCCTCGATGGGGCCAAGGCCGTACGGCACCAGTGGCGACACGTCGGAAAGGGCCGGGTGGCCCAGCGTGAGGACCCGGTTCCCCTTACGATACGTGACGGTGCCGCCGGACGCCTGGAACTCCACGTCGCCGGTCGCCAGCGCGAAGCCGAACGCGGATCCCGCCTGAATCGGCGGCGCCTTATCCGCCATCGTGGATTTGCCGCCGCTGACGACCTGCTGAAACCGGAAGCCCATCGTCGTGTACTTGCGATTGAGTCGTTGCAGGACCATCGGGCTGATCCCGGCGACGTTCAGCGTGTGAGGCGCCGAATCCGCCCCGGCGTCCAGACCCGCGCCCAGGCCGAGTTGGGAGACGAGAGGGTCCACGCCCGTGGCGGCGGGTGAGAATCCCGGCAGCCCCGCCATGGTCGCCGCATCGCCCGCGCCGTTAAGGCCGCCGTCCAGCGAGGTATACAGCGGCTTTTGCGGCAGTTTGTCGCTCCACGCTTCGAGCATGTAGGCGATGGGCGTCACCCAGCCGACCGGCTCGTTGGGCGCGATGGCGCTGCTGGCGCCCCAGGCGTAGGCTCCGGCGAGGCGCCCGTTGATGTAGATAGGGCTGCCGCTCATCCCGGCGATGCCGTTCGCCTTGCGCTTCTCAAAGACCGGCCCCTTCAGGCGCACCATGATGAGGTCGCGGCCTAAGGTGAAGGCGTTCTTCCGCATGATGTCAATGACGGTGATCCCGAACTTCTCAATGGTGTTGCCACGAAAGACGGTGAGGCCGTACCCCGTCATCCCCGGCTTGATCTCGTCCACCGAGATGAACTCGGAGGGGGGAACGGCGGCGTGCTGAGTCGCCTGCTTCAATCGAGCGGTAGGGGTGGTTGGAGGCGGGCTGATGGGCACTTCGCGCTGCGCCACGCGGGGCGGGGCCGTCGTGCGGGGCGGGGCCGTCGTGCGGGGCTGGGCCGTCGTGCGGGGCGATTTCGGGCTGGGGCGGGCGGCCGTCTTTTTAGCGGAGGAGGTGGGCCGGGGGGCGGGGTGGCCCGCCGCCAGCGAGGTTACCGTTCCGCAGACGAACAGGCCGCCCGACACCGCAAGGGCCAGGGCGAGGCGACCGACCTCCGCAGGGCAAGGGGCCACCGCGTGGTGACGGCGGAACAGCATGGACACTTCCTCCAAAGGGTAAGGTCTCGCGCGACCGGCGGGCGAGTGTTTGTCAGGGGTTAACGAGGGGGAGACCATGCCGCAAACGAAGAAGGATGAATCCCAGGAAGGCGAAGGCGATGCTTTCGTCCTCCTGAGTTCATCCTGGGATGGTGAATCGCGCGTGCGGCAATTAGGCCGATTATACCATTGGTGGCATGGTTCCCGCAAAAAAGACGGGTTACGCCTCGGCGGAGGGCGTAGCGGCGGCGGCGCGCCCGGAGTCATGCTATCCTGAAACGACATCTGGCGCCGATGCTCGCCTGGCTAAGTCGCCCGTGGGGTCGTCACTCCACGAGGGGCAATATCGACGCCGCCGCAACACCGCTGTAAAACCTGGCGATACCGTTTCGCACGCCCGCATCCGAACGATTGAACCCGCTCGCTCTCCTTCCCAGAGGTCCCGCTTGAGACGTCCGCCTCGTCGTTCCCTGAATCACTCGCTGCGCCTCGTTCTCCATCTGCTCATCGGCCTGGGCGCCCTCGCGGGACTCTACATCGCCCTCGCGCGCTGGAGCGTGGAGTCGCGGCAAACCCAGGTGGAACTCGTGGCGGACTGGCGGCAGGTTCAGAGCATGGCGACCTTCTCCAACGTGCCCCTGGACGCGCTGCTGCGGGACCTCAAAGCGCACGGCGTCTACGGGATGGCCGTCGGGGAGGACACCATTGCGGGGCTGCGGGACGACGGCTATCTGATTGTGGAAGCCGACCCGCTTCCCAACGGCGGCGCGCGCACCCTCATCTCCAGCATTGACCCCGCGTTGCTGAACCGGGTGCGCCAGCATCTGCTGCCGAAACTGAGCCTAAAGGTGCCTTTGGCGACCGTTACCAGTCCATCGGGCCAGCCCGCGCTGATCTGGCCGGGCAGCTTCGAGCAGATACGCACCCTCAATGTGGGCCTGCCGCCCGCCGAAGTGAAACGGCTTCAGGGGGCCGGGTTTGATGTGGTGGCGCGCATTGTCAATTATCAGGCGGCCAATCCCGCCAACATTGAATGGAGTCTCAACAGCCTGTCGGAGCTCGGCATTTACAAAGTGATCTTTGGAGGCGAGGAGACGCTGGGCTACAAGGCGCAGGTGAAGGAGACCGCCGCCCTGCTCCAGCGCCATCATCTCACCTACGGCAGCGTGGAGTTCAGCAAGCAGCGCGGCGATGAGGAGATTACCCTCGCTCTCCAGGGCGATTACCTCCGGGTGCATAGCATCACGCCCACCGAGATGAACAAGATTCAGCCCGCCGACATGCTGGAGCGGTACGTCCGCGCCGCCGAGGAGCGCAACATCCGCGTCGCGTTCGTCCGACTGCTGCCCTGGGTGACACAAAACGGCTGGCAGGACCAGTGGGACTTCCTCAACGCCCTCACGACCGGCCTGCGGAAGGTGGGCCTCACCCCTGGGCTGGCGCATGCATACCCCGAACCCGTGCCCGACCTGTGGCGGTACCGCATCCTGCGCGCGGTTATGGGGCTGGGCGCGGCGGCGGCGGGGGTCCTCCTGCTCACCTTCCTGATTCCACTCGGCGAAGGCGTCTGTTCCGCGCTGCTGGGCGGGTGGGGCATCATTCACGTGGCCCTGCTGTTCCTGACCCTGAATGCGGGGCGCAAACTCGTGGCGCTGGAGGCGGCCATCCTCTTCCCATCGCTGGCGATGGTCGGAGTCTACGCCTTTGTGCGCCGCCGCTGGCAGGAGGATCGCGCCTTCTCGCCCCTCGTGGCGTATCTTGCGGTCGCGGGGGTGAGCGCCCTCGGCGTAGTGTATGAAGTCGGATTGCTCTCCTCCCGCGAATACATGATGAAGGCGCAGCAATTCGCCGGGATCAAAGTGGCTCACCTCCTGCCGCTCCTTCTGTTCGCCATCGTCCTCGCTCTCGACTTCGTGGTGGACTATCGGACCCGCCATGAGATGATGGCGGACGCCCGGAGGCGGGTTCGCAGGGTCGTGTCGCAGCCTCTGCTCGTGTGGCAACTCGTGGCGGGCCTGATCGCGCTGGTGGCGGTGGCGATGCTGCTGCTCCGCACTGGCAATGACCCCGGCGTGGCCGTCTCCCCCCTGGAGATGCGGTTCCGGTCTCTCCTGGACCGGGCGCTGTACGTCCGGCCTCGCACCAAGGAGTTTCTCATCGGGCACCCGGCGATGCTGCTGGGCCTGATGTGGGCGGCGGCTCAGGTTCGGGGCGCGAAGGCGTCGGGAGTGCGCTGGAGACTCGCGCGCGGGGGGCTGGCGCTTCTGCTGCTGGTGGGCGGGATTGGCCAGGTGTCGCTCGTGAACACATTCAGCCACATTCACACGCCGCTATATATCTCGGTGGTCCGCGTGTTCAATGGGCTGTGGGTCGGCGCGCTGCTCGGTCTGCTGCTTTACCGACTTCTGCCGCGCGGAACATCTCCTGCGGCGTCTGAGGAGGAGACGGCGCGCTCCATGGGCGCGGGCATCTGATGTCAACCCGCGCGACGAGCGACCGGGCGGCCCCCCGGCTCCTCTTCTCCGGCTACTACGGCCTGGGCAACGCGGGCGATGAAGCCGTGCTGGCCGGACTGCTGCGGGGCCTGCGGGAGGAGGGACTGGCGGCTCGCATCACCGTACTCTCCGCGAACCCGGCGGCGACGGAAGCGTGGCACGGGGTTCGCGCCGTCCCTCGGATGCGACCGGCGATGCTTCGGGCGATTTGGGGATGCGATATCCTCGTGAGCGGCGGCGGCAGCCTCCTTCAGGACGTGACGAGCGTGGCGTCGCTGCGCTACTACCTCGGCGTCATCCAATTGGCCAAACTCGCCGGAAAGCCGGTGGCGGTGGCGGCTCAGGGCATGGGTCCGCTCCTGCGTCCTCGCTCCCGTCAATGGGTGGCCTCCAGCCTGAATCGCGTGGACCTCCTTGCGGTGCGGGACGCGGCTTCGGCCCAGCTCCTGCGGGAGTGCGGCGTGACGCGCTCCATTCAGATCACCGCCGATCCCGCCTTCCTCCTCGGCGAAGAGTGGACGAGCGGGGAGGTGGAGCGCGCGAGGGAACGGATGGCTCCAGGCGGAGGGCCGACGGTGGCGCTCGCCCTGCGCGACTGGCCGGAACGCGACGCCGCCGGGTGGGGCGTCGCCCTGTGTGAAGCGTTGCTGAGGCGAGGGGCCACGCCGCTGCTCCTGCCAATGCATGAGCCGAGCGACCGTTACCTCGCTGAACGCCTCCTCCAAACCGTGGCCGAGCGCCTCCCCGACGCGCCACCGCTCTCCCTCCTACCTCCGCCGAAATCACTGGAGGACCTTTTGGCGGGGATCGCGGGCTGCGATGCGCTGATCGGGATGCGGCTTCACGCGCTCCTGCTGGCGGCGAACGCGGGCGTTCCCGTGGTGGCGTGGAGTTATGACCCCAAGGTGGACGCCCTGATGTCCCGGTTGAACGCGGAAGAACGCTCGCTGCCAGTGGACGCGGACCCGTCCCAGGCGGCGGAGATGGCTCTGACGGCGATAGCTCACGCGTCAGGCGGCAGCGAACGGTCGGCGTCGGAGACGGTTGAGGGACTTCGGAGGGAGGCGCGGCGTACGGTGGAACTGCTCGCCGAACTCGTCCGTCAACACTCCGGTCAGAGCCGCTAAATCCACGATTCAGCGAACGTTGTAAGGCGGGCTATCCGGCGGGGGGCCGTGTATCATACGGGTTCAGGGGCGGGGCGGAATCCGGCGCGACGGGAGACGGGGGCGCGGCGTACGGGTCGGCGGCTCCGGACGGGGGCGCGGCGCCATAAGGCCCTGCGCCATACGGTTGGGCGGCTCCGTAAGGGTCAGCGGCGTGGGGCGCGCCGCCGCCGAGTTCGCTGGCCATGATTTCGAGGTCAAATCCTTCGCGCCGGATGCGGACATCGTAGTACAGCAGCGTGATGACGGAGAGGGAGATCGGCTGCAGGACCGCCTGCGCGGCGCCGCCCCAGAAGGAACGAATCAGCAGCATCGGCGCCTGGAGAAACCCCGATCCCATTCCGGCGGCGATCATGGAGACCGGCCATGTCACCATGCCGGTGAGGATCGTCACCAGTATCGTGATGAGGAGTAAGGTCCCCAGGTTCTTTGAGAACTGATAGCGGAACAGCATGACGCTGCGGCTGATGGCGTCCGGCCCTGAGCGGCCTTCGATGATAAAGACGGGGATAACGAATGAGAACATAAAGGCGACGCAGAGGGCGCCCACCAGCGCCATCGCCATGATGACAACCATCATGAGGCCGCCGACCAGGGCGAACAGGACCGATTCAAAGACGGCACGGAGGGCGATGGCGGCTACCGTGATCAAAAAAATCGGGACGCCGATGCACAACCCAATGCCCACCCCGATCAGGAGGTAGGTCAGAAACAGCGTCATCAGGAAGGCGCCAAACCGGTTCCACACGCCGCGGTACGCCTCGCCGAGGGTGATCGTGCGCCCCAGGTACCGCTCGGAGACGGCGCGGGTAAGCGCGCCGGCCGCCAAATACCCGGCGATGGAGAGTAACAAAACGGTGAACGGGACGGTCAGCGCCACAGAACCTAACGCCAAAGCGGGATTTACCGACCCCGGCCCACCGCCGTACCTGGAGTAAGCGCTCATGGCGGTGAGAGGCGCCAGCGATAGATTGAGAAGGAACTGCGCCGGCAGGTAAGCGACCGCGGCGATGGAGGCGAAGAGGACAAAGTTGTCTTTGTACAGATCGAACGTATCGTCGAGCAGATCGCGGAAATCGAGGGGGCGAAGTCGGTATGTAGTTGGCACGGGAGCGTCCTTCCCCGGTCAAGGAAGCGCGGTAGCGGTGTGGGATCGCGCAAAGGGCGATGGGGTACGGTTCGCCGCGATGCGATGACATCCTTGTTCAGGCGGATGCACCGGACGGCGCCAGTCGGTGCGCTTCCGCAAGCCTGGGACCTGTCGCTCCGCCTCGTCAAGGTTCCCTGGCGCCATCCGGCGAACGCCTCAGCCGAAAGCCAGAGGGTAACCCGCCTCATCTTCATCTCTCAGGGCGTCCTCTTCCATCTCTTCGGGGTCCACGTCTGTCTCCAGAGAGACGCCAGCCTCGTCCAGGTACAGGTTGAGACAGGCTTCCGAGCAGAAGGCCGCCTGGCCCTGTGGCAGGTCGCTCTCCGGGCTGAACTCGGCCTCCGACAGGTCCACTTCCAGCGGCAGGCCGAGGATTTCCTGACCACAATAGTCGCACTGCATATCGGTTCTCCTTTCGAGGGGATGCGCTTCCGCCGGAGAGGATCGGCGGGAGGCGCCCTGACGTGTGGATCGGTTTGGTGGCGCCCATGAGGCGCGTGAGGCGCATCGGAAGGTTTTCCCCGAACTCGGCGCGGTCAAAACGCCGACAGCCTGGCCGGCGACAGCGGTCATGGCGCGGACCTCTGAACGCTTCTTCGCGCGTTCCTCCGGCGCCGCCTGCTACAATGGCCGGAGAACGCTTCCGTTCTCACAACTCTGCTCGTACCGCTTGCTTCTCGGAGGAAGCGGTTCACTCCTTTATACGAAGGGAGACGCTCCATGCCCGATAATGTATCCCGCCGCGATCTGCTGGCCGCGCTCGCCGCCACTCCCCTGCTGGGAGGACTCTCCGGCCTGGCGATGGCGGCGGACTCCACCCCCGCTTCCGCCGCCCCCGACGGTAATCCGTACCTGATCCACGCCGATGGGAAGTATGTTCTCCCCCCGCTGCCTTACGCTCCGGACGCGCTCGAACCGGCGATTGACGCCAAAACGATGACGCTCCATCACGACAAGCATCACGCCGGATACGTCAAAGGGCTGAACGCCGCCCTCGACGCCCTCGCCGCCGCCCGCGACAACGGCGAGTTCGCCATGGTGAAGCATTGGGAGCGCGAGATCGCCTTTAACGGTTCGGGCCATTTCCTTCATTCCATCTTCTGGACAAACATGGGGCCAAACGCCGGGGGGACTCCACGCGGTGCGCTCTCTTCCGCCATCAACCGGGATTTCGGAAGTTTCGATAAGTTCAAGGCGCACTTCAGCGCGGCGGCCAAATCCGTGGAAGGGAGCGGCTGGGGGATACTCGCCCTTGAACCGAACGCCAACCGCCTCCTCATCTCTCAGGCCGAAAAGCATCAGAACCTGACCGAGTGGGGAGTCTTGCCGCTTCTCGTGCTCGACGTGTGGGAACACGCCTACTACCTCAAATACCAAAATGATCGCGCCGCCTACGTGGACGCCTGGTGGAGCGTGGTCAACTGGCGCAGCGTGGAAGCCCGGTTCGACCTGGTGGCCGGCGCTGTCGCCGAACTCACCCGGCGCGCCGAAGCGCTGATGCGTCACTAATTGCGGGGGCCTTCCTCCCTGAGCAACCCGTCTCCTGAATCGCCCCTTCTCGCCTGGAGAGGGGGCGTCGTCCGTTTGTGAACCCCCTGCGCGTCGGGAACGCCTTCATCTCGCGTCCAGGGAACTATTGCCTTTCTCTCGCGCTTATCTCTCTGAGGAACACCTCCAGGGAGGATACGCGCCGAAAGGCCGACGGACGCAGCACGGGAGTAGGGACACCATGAGCATGGCGGTGGCGGTGGATCAGGCTCTGAAGGTCTTTTCGTCTCATGGGAGCGTTCGATCAGAGGGAGATGCGGTGGCATCGGAGAGAAACGCGCCCCTGCTGCGTGAAGAGGCGCGCCTGTTCGAGACGCTGATGGAGCGCCACCAGGACCAGCTGTATCGCGTGGCGTACCGGATGACCAGCAACCCGGACGACGCGGAGGACCTGGTGCAGGAAGCGCTGCTGGAGGCGTTCCAGTCGTTCCGTCGGTTTCAGCCGGGCACTCACTTTGATCGGTGGGTCTGCCGCATCATGTCGCACACCTACATTGACCGCCTGCGTCGCAAGTCGAACACGCGGCACGAATCGCTGGACCAACCGATGGGTACGGGCGAGTCCGAAGGCTTCTATCGGGAAATCGCCGATTCCGCGCCCACTCCCGAAGCCAAAGCCCTCTCCGGGGAGACCGACCGGCAGGTGCAGGCGGCCCTTCAGGAGTTACCCGAAGATTTTCGCCTGGCGGTCGTTCTGTGCGACCTCGAAGGGTACAGCTACGAGGAGATCGCCCGCATGGTAGGCCGCCCCGTCGGCACCGTGCGCTCCCGCATCCATCGGGGCCGCGCGATCCTGGCGCGCAAACTCCAGCCGTATATGGAAACTCTGTAAATTCACGCCCTGGACGATCCACAGAAACCAGTGCAGGGCGCTCCACAGAAACCTCTGTCCTGACAAAGCCGTCCAATACGCGGTTGATTCCTGACTTATTTCACAAAATGCGTTCGGGGGGACGCGGGCAATACCGCCGACATAGGAAGAAGCGCGCATAACGCGCTCACATCGGCGCCGGAAGGAGTTCATCATGCGCGGACCTCACACACTCTCACTTCACTCCGCTTATCTGGATCAGGACCTCGGCGTGGAAGAGATGCGCCATGTCGCCGCTCACCTCGAAGTCTGCCGACCCTGTGAAGCCGACCTGCGCCGCATGGAGCGAACCCGCGCCCTGCTGCGCGACCTGCCCCCGCCCCGCCCTCGCGCCAATTTTTGGGAGGCCGCCTACCGCCGGCTGGAGCGCGAGGAGGCGATTCCGCTCCCCTGGTGGCGACGTCTCTCCATGCCCCAGCGATCCGCCCTGGTGCTCGCCCCGGCGGTCCTCGCGATGCTGGCGGCGGTCCTCCTCTCGATCCCTGATCCCGCGCCGCAACCCGCGCTGTATGGGCCGGATCATGTGGACGCGCTGATCGATGCGCATATGAGGGCGCGAGCGGCTCAGCCTCTGGTGGATCAGGGGCCGGTGCGGATGATCATGGTGGACGCCCGTTCCGGCGAGTGAGCGGATCGCTCCGTCCGGCCTTAGAGTTCATACCCCTGTCGAGGAGAGAGGCGCGTGCTTTCAATCCATTCCGTGAAAACACTCGCCCTCTCTCTCCTCCTGGGGGCCGTCCTCTCCACGGGGTGTGGAGCGACCAGGAGACCGCCCGCCTCGCCTGCGCGTTCCTCCTCAAGCTCCTCAACCTCCTCTTCTCACGCACCAGCGGCGCGGGCGGTTCCTCTCAGGGCGCCCGCTTTCACCGCGAAGCAGGCCAATCAGGCCGCCAATCTCCTCCGCCGAAGTCAATGGGCGCAGGCTCACGTCACCTGGGAGGGCCGCGAACTCACCATCACGTGGACCGATGGCCACACCGAATCGGCTATGGCGAACGTAGCGCGCGATGGAATGCATGAGCGCCGCGATTACCTCGCGCCGAAGACGCTTGCGGGTCGAACCTGGTTATCGGACGGCAAACAGGTACGGATTTATAACCCTCGCACGAAGCGCCTCGTGATCTCCCCTCAGGGGACGATGTCCGCCCTGAACCTGCCCCTGCTGTTCCAGAATTATCAGGTCGTGCTGGATCCTAAAACGCACATGACGGCGGAACGTTCGTGTCGGATTCTACGGCTGCAACCTCGCCATGGGGGAAAACCACACCGCGTCCTCTGGCTCGATGCCGCGACCGCCGTGACGCTCAAGCATGAACGGTATCATGCGGACGGCTCCCCCGCCAGCATCACTCAGTTCAATGACATCAAAATCGGAGGGGTGATCCCGTCGTCGCGCTTTCATCCGCGCTTCCCCGCCCAACAGGTCCGACGCACCGAACCCGAAGGCGATGAACGGTGGGAAGGTGATCACAACACTCGCTCCTTTCCCCCCTCGCGGCTTCACTCCGGCTACCGGGTGCAGAAGTGCAGCGATGCCCCCTATGAAGGGATTCGGTGCGCCTACACCGATGGCGTGGACCTGTTATCGGTATACAGTCTGCCGCTCTCCAGCCCGCCCCCGGCGCTGCACGGGGAGAAGGTGAATCTGGGCCACACGACGGGAACGGCGCGCGCGATGGCGCATCAGTGGGCAGTCTCGTGGATTGCGGAGCGGCGGCAATGGGTCGTCATCGTCGATTCCTCCCGCGATCTGGCGCTACAGATTGCGCGAGGGATCGTCACGCGCTGATAGCGGAGCGCGTTCACGGCTCTCCCTGGATCGTCGGAGGTTGGACTTTGCGGCGACCCGCCTGCGTGATCTGACGGATAACGAGGAATTCCATGACGTTCTCCGGCGTCACCATCCCCAGGAACGTCTCGCCATCGAAGACCAGCGCGCTGCCCAGGCCGGTCTGCGTCTGAGGCAGCAGGTCCGCCAGATCGCCGTCGGGCCGAGCGCGAGGGAAGTCCCGTTCCATGGTTTGCGCGATGTATGCGTCGGCGCCTTCGGATGCCAGCCCTCGCAGGAGGGCGTCCCGCGACAGCAGGCCGACCACCTGGTCCCCCAGCATGACCGGAAAGTCCTTCTGGCTGGTGGCGAGGAGTTGGTCGGCGGCCTCGCGGAAAGTGGCGCCATGGGGCAGCGTTCGCACGTCGGTAATCATCGCCTCGCGCACCTTGACATTCTGAACGAGCGACTCACGCTGAGCGATCATCGCCTCCTGCCCGGCGCCGAGATAGACAAACACGGCGATCAGCATGAGGCCCCACTGGCCGGTGAGAATGGCCGCCAGCCCCGCCACCAGCGCGAGCGACTGCCCCACCTGCGCCGCCACGCCCGTCGCGCGCTCGAACGGCATCCGCAGGGCCAGCAGCGCCCGCAGCACCCGGCCCCCGTCCATCGGGAAGGCGGGGATCAGGTTGAACAAGGCGAGGAAGACGTTCGCGCCCAGGATGCGCTGCCACACGTGCGCGCCCTGCAGATCGGCGGAGGTGGGGGAAACGAAATTCCCCGTCGTCACGAGGATTGCGCCCAGGAGGAGCGCGATCACCACATTGACGGCGGGTCCCGCAAGAGCGATCCAGAGTTCGGCGGCGGGTTCAGGTTGCTTCTCAATCCGCGCGATTCCTCCAATCGGGTACAGCGTGATGTCGGAAACGGGAATCTGATACCGCTTCGCCATGAGGGAGTGGCCGAGTTCATGCAGTACCACGCACGCGAACAGCGCCACAATGAACACGAGATTCATCGGGGAACCAAGCGCAAAAAAGACCAGCAGCAGCAGAAACGTGAAGTGCAGGTAGACCGGGATCCCCGCAACCGTCGCGATTTTCATCGCCCACGGATGGCCGGAGGTGGAAACGGGGGGGGTCACAGGTTGGGAGTTCTCCATATCGGTCCTTAACAGCGCTTTGAAGGGGCGCGGGAATCGTTTCCGGTTCGGAGATGGTCCACATCGGAGGGCGTCCCTCTGGGGACCATTCAGAAACCGCGACGGTTGCCTGGACAACGCGGAGGACGGCGGACAAGGACAATTCCCAGGGCACCGCTTCGTGAATGGCTCGGCGGGAGGCGCCTCCGCTTGACCTGACGCCACACCGTCCTTCATGGTAACTGATGAGGCCAGGAAGCGGAAAGCGCGGGGCGACCCAAATCGGAGGTGCGGGATGTACGATATGCAAATAGCGGCGACCACGACCGGCGAACATGAAGGCGACTTCCGCCGGTTCAGCCGACGGGTTCAACTCATCGCGGAAGCCGGTTATTCCGGCATCGAACTCGCTGCGGTGGAACTGGCGACCGAAGCGGGCATCGCCGGGGTTCGCGCCGCCTGCTACGAGCATCAGATTGCCCCGGTGTCCGCCCTCGCCGCGCTGGAAGCCTCCGAAGGGGGATGGTCTGCTCTGGAAGAATCGCTCCTTACGCTGGTTCACACGCTCGACTCGCTGGGCGCGGAGTTTCTCGTCCTGTCGCCGGGCCTGCTTCAGTCGTCCGAAGGAGTGGCGTATGGAACCCCCGCCGCACCCCTGGAGATGCTTCATCGCGTCGCGCAGGCGTGCGCCGATACAGGCATCCGGGCGACGTACCGCCCTCATCCCCGCAATCTATTGGCGGATGACGCTCATCTGGCGCGTCTTGCTGAAGAGATTCCTGCGGAACTTCTCGGTTTGGCGCCTCATTTTGCGGGTCCCTCCGGGCAGTCGGCCCACGAATCGGCGACGACCTTTCTGCAACGCTGGGGCGGCCGGGTGAACTATCTTTCCTTCGCCTCCGTAACCGACGCCCCGGCGTTTTGCTGGCAAGCCCTGTCTGCGGTCCTCGATGAGATCGGTTTCTCCGGCTGGGCGGTCGTGCAGGAACCGTGGAATGGCCCCCCCGGATACTACGCCGCCCATCTCGCCGCCGCGCGGGAGACTTTGCGCGCCACTATTGGCTAATCGCTGACTGCCCGGAAGTTTGATGTGCGGTCGAGGCTGGACCGGTATTACCGAAGGGGCTTGAGCGAGCGCCACATACTGATCAATTCCTCATCGGTGAGACTCATCTCGCTGAGGATCGTCACGGCGACCCCTCCCGCGTTCGCTTGCAGGCGGCGATACACCGCGTTGGGGGACGGTTGCTCCGTGGTGAGCCATGCTCCCGCCGGAAACATCGGATCGAGCCGCTTCAGGCGTCGCTCCGTGATCATCCCCGAATGAGCGCCTTGCAGGGGAATTTGAACCATGCGATGGTCGGTTTGAGGGTCCCAGTAAATCCCCGCTTCCCCCAGGCGGCACCCCTGCGGGAGTGTTGTGGGGATCAGGACCGGAAAATCCGCAAACCGACGGAGACGTGGCTCGAAGAGGGGCAGCGTGCGACTGACGCCAAAGGTTTGATTGGCGTGTTGAGGCGTCCAGGTGGCGCGATAGCCGATCAGCAGCGCGCCGGGACCTGTTTCGCCAACGCGCACGGCTGGACGAGGGAGTTGCATGACGCCGCCGGTCGCAGGGGGGCGCACGAAGAGATTCGTGGCGACCACGCACAGGAGTAACCCCAACGCAAAGACCCAGGCGGCTTTCATGTGTCCGCTTCCTGGCGACGTATCGCCTTCTTCCACTGTTTGCTTCACGGGGATTTGAGAGGTAGCCCCCTGACTTATCCCTCTCCTTCGGCCTTATTCCTCATTATTCCATAGGAAGATGAAGCTCTCCGCTACACAGTTTCGTCATAGCGGGATGAGGCCGATCATCCATCTGGGTATTTGTCCACCTGATCCTGGTCTCACCCGACGGCGTGAGTCCCGCAGGACGCGCAATCTCCCGCGCCGCAATTGCCACATTCGCTGGCCGAGCAGCCACCTCCGCCGCGACAACGGGGTTGCGTGGGCGCCACCGTCACAGGGGTGCGAACGGTCACGATGCCGTAATCGGGTACCTCCACCCAGACGCTTTCACGCGGAATGTCATGTTCGATGACGTTGCCCGGTCCATGCGGAGTGTGGAACGGCGCGCCAATGGAGGGCATGGCGGCGCGGGTCAGCAGGTAGGTCTCGTGTTCGTAACGGAGGCAGCACATGAGTTTGCCACAGACGCCGGAGAACTTGGACGGATTGAGAAAGAGATTCTGATCCTTGGCCATCTTCATGGAGATGGCGTCGAAGTGGGTGATCCATCGGGAACAGCAGAGTTCCTGTCCGCATGGGCCGATGCCACCAATGAGTCGCGCGGCGTCTCTTGCGCCGATCTGAAGTAGTTGCACGCGCGCATGGAGGTGGCTGTTCAGGTCCTTCACCAGGTCGCGGAAGTCCACTCGTCCGTTGGCGGTAAAGAAGAAGACGGGCCGCGAGTCGTCCAGCCCACAGAAGACGCCGACCAGTTTCATGGGAAGGTTGCGGAAGCGGATCCGTTCCTGCGCGTAGTCGTGCGCCGAGGCTTCCAGTTCAGCGTTCTGATCGGCGCGCAACACGTCGGTCACGGTGGCGATACGAACGATTGGCTTCAGAGTTCCGGGAACCTCTTCCACGCCCGTCTCGCGCGGGGGAGTCGTAACCTGACCCAGTTCCACGCCACGTAGTGACTCGGCGACAATTTTAACGCCACGGTGGAGCGTCAGTTCCTGCGCGTCAAAATGCCATGACTTCGGGCTGAATGGAAATTTCACGCTGACAATGCGCTGCACGGTCGCCTCACGAGTTCAAAGGGGCTGGCGCACTTCGGCCAACTATAGGGTTATTTGGCCCAGTGTACCGCTCTATGACTTACGCGAAAAGGGGAAGGAGCCGAAGCCCCCTCCCCCTTTCGCAATTGGCGCAGATGGTTCGAAGTTATCCTACTGGCCGACCGTTCCCTCCGGCAGCAATCCCAGGGCGAGGGTTGCGCCGTTGGCGAGAGTCACTACCAGCGTGTCCGCGCCGACCGCCGCCGCCGGGGAGTACGCCGGGTAAGGCGTTCCCACCGTGATGGTGGCCGTTGTGGGTGAGCTGAAGGTATCGCCGAGTTTCAGGCCCGCAAACCCGCCCGGAGCGGAGAAGTAGGCGAACCGAGGAGTTCCGGTGAGGATGACCGCTGTGTTGGCGTTGGCGGGTCCTGTCCCGATGGACTGCCCGGCGAGCGTTTGACCGGCGGTCGTCACGTCCACATTCTGGAGGGCCACGGTGTGCAGCTCGCCGAGAGTGTTCACCAGGTAGGCGACGTTCGGATTCGTGCCGCCCGCCCAGTCCACATAAGTGGCGGCCTGGATGGGGGCTTTCGAGTCGTAAGTCCCGATGTTGATCCCGGTTCCGGAGTTGAACACGTAGAGCTTGCCGTCCTGCGACGCCGAGGTGATGAGGCGGGTGATGGCG
>JBBRGS010000002.1:0-54836 GCA_038240635.1 Armatimonadota bacterium | reverse complement strand
CGCATGGGCCGGAGGCGGAGGCGTTTCGTCGCGTGGCGCAGGCGCTGGCGGCGAGGGTGAGCGTGGTGGCGATGGCCCGCCGTGAACCCGAACCCGTCTGACGGCGACGCTCTTCGGGTTCCCGACTCGCCCTGCCCGTCTTTCCCGCTCGCGTGGGTAATGGCCCGATGGCCGGAGCCGGGCCACGTGAAGACCCGCCTCTGCCCTCCGCTCACCCCGGCGCGGGCGGCGGACCTCGCGCGGGCCTTCCTGCTGGACCGCGTGGAGTCGCTGACCGCCGCCGCGCCCTCTCTCCTCGGAGGAGTCGCCTTCACCCCGCGCCATCGGGCGGCCGACTTCCGAAGTCTCCTGCCCGGCGTCCCTCTGCACCCTCAATGCGACGGCGACCTCGGCGCGCGGCTGGCGCACGCCATGCGCGCGGGGCTGGAGGCCGGTCTCCCCGCCACGTTGCTGGTCGGCGCGGACACGCCTCTGCTGGCGGCGGAGACTCTGGCGACCCTGGCGGACGGCCTCGTGCGGCGGGAGTTTGACGTGGGGCTGGTTCCCGCGCCGGACGGCGGATACAACGCCATCGGGCTGAGCCGGATGCATCCCTCGCTCTTCGAGGGCATCCCGTGGAGCGGCCCCGAAGTCCTCGCCCGCACGATCCATGAGGCGGAAGCGCTCGGCCTGCGAGTTCACCTCGCGCCTCCCTGCCCCGATTGCGATACGCCGGAAGACCTGCGGCGCCTCGTCGCGCGGATGAGGGACGACACGGTTTCGTTCCGCGCGCTCGCTCCACGCACGGCACTGCTGCTGGAGGAGGGGGGCGACCTTCTCGCCGGAGAGCGCTCCCGTCGCCTGGATGGAACCGTTCCCCGACGCCTGGTTGAAGGCCCGGCGCCCTCCCAGGCAGAATAGAGAGACAGGAGTCCGCCTCTCTTCATGTTTCGAGCCTTACGCAACCCCAACTTTCGCATCTACTGGGTGGGGAATTTAGTGTCACAGATGGGCAACTGGGTCCAGATGGTGGCCCGTCCCTGGCTGGTGTACGACATCACGCACAGCGCGGCGTCGCTCGGCATGATCGCCTTTCTCAACGCCTTCCCGCTCCTCTTCCTCTCCCTGTTCGGGGGCGTCCTCGCCGACCGCACCGACCGGAAGAGGATCATCGGCTTCACGCAGGCGCTCTATATGCTGCTGGCCTTCGTGCTGGCCGGGCTGGTCTGGGCGCACGCCGTGCAGGTGTGGCACATCGCGCTGCTGTCGCTGATCGGCGGCGTCGTCACCTCCTACGACCTCCCCGCGCGGCAGGCGATGGTGACGGATATGGTCGGCAAGGAAGACCTGATGAACGCCATCGCCCTGAACTCGGCGGCGTTCAACCTGGCCCGCATCTTCGGCCCGGCGCTGGCGGGTTTCCTCGTCGAGTGGAGCGGCATGGGCTGGTGTTTCTTCCTGAATGGCCTCAGTTTTCTCGCCGTGATCCTGCCCCTGCCCTGGCTGCGGTTCACTCAGCACCCGCCACAGACCGACACCAATCTCTGGACAAGCCTCACCGAGGGGCTGAGCTACATTGGACGGCACAAGCGAATCATGACGTTGATGTCCATCGTCTCCGTGGGAAGTCTCTTCGCGCTGCCGTACGGCACCCTCATGCCCGCCTTCGCCCGCGAGGTGTTCGGGACCAACGCGGCGGGGATGGGGGCGTTGTTCTCCGCGAACGGCTTCGGGGCGCTGGCGGGGGCGCTGCTGCTGGCCCGCGCGCAACTCGATATTCGTCGCTCGTCCATTGTCGCGGTCGCCGCGATGATGCTGGGCCTCTCCATCGTGGCGTTCTCGTTCGCCAAAACGCTGCCGGTGGCGTTCGTCTGCCTCGCATTTGTGGGGCTGTCGGCGGTGAGCCAAAACGCCACAACGAACACGCTGGTGCAGCTCATCGTGCCGGATCGGCTGCGGGGCCGCGTGATGAGCGCCTACATGATGATTTTCCAGGGGATCATGCCGCTCGGCAACCTGATGGCGGGGTTCGCGGCGGAGCGCTGGGGTTCGCCGTGGGCCGTGCGGGCGGGCGGAAGCATCGCGTTCGTGTATGCGACGACGGTGGCGATCCGGATGCGCGGGTCTCAGCAGACCTGGGAGGCCGAGGAAGAGGCGGAGGATCAGGCCGAGGCGGCGGCGACCCTCAACGCGAGCGTGAAGCCGGTGTCCCCCTGACTCTTCGGGCGGGACGATGCCCGTTCCATTCCAATGGAAACCTGAACGCCTCGCCGCGCGTCGGTATCAGGGAGAAACTCGATCCCTCATTCCCCCTGGTTCCGTCATCGCCTGTTATGACCGGAGAACGAATGAACCGCGCGCCGCTGCTCTGCCTATCGCTTTCCGCCCTGGCTCTGTTCATCCTCGCCGGGGGAACCGTTCGCGCGGCGGAGGGCGCAACGTCCCCGGCCGCCGGATATGTTGCCCCGCCGCCCCTCGTCGCGTGGACGTTTGGCGCGCCGAATGACCTCGCGGGCTGGTCCGCCGACGGCGCGGACTTCACCGAGCTCGCGCAATCCGGCAAGGCGCTCACTGGGCGCGCGGTCGGGCCGAACGCGGCGCTCCTCTCGCCCCCCGTCACCTTTGCCCCCACCGCGCATCAAGCCGTGGAAATCCGCCTCCGCGTGGACCGCGACACCCTCCTCACCGTGAGCGGCGTGGGAGATGCGGCGCCCGACGCGAAGCCCGCTGAGGCGCCCCCTCCCGCCGCGCCCGCCAAAGCCGACGCGAAGCCGCCGAAAGCGCCCCCTCCCGCCGACGCGAAATCCGCTGAGGGGAAGCCGCCCGTCAAAGCCGACGAGAAGCCGACCGTCAAAGCCGACGAGAAGCCGCCCGCCAAAGCCGACGAGAAGGCCGCAGAGGAGGCGCCGCTCAACAGCGTGTCCGTGGGGCGCGGACGCCGGATGCGGACGTTTCGGCTCCTCCCCTTCTGGCAGGGCGCGCCCCTCCGGCGCATCCGGTTCGCCTTCTCCAAGCCCGCTCGCGTGGAGGTGGAGTCGGTTCAGGTGATTGACCTCGCCCGCCAGCCCGAACCGGGCACGGAGCGGCCCCTGTCCGACGAGCCGCGCTTCCCCGGCGCGAAGGAGGAGACCCCGGAGCCGCCCTCCCCCCTGCCCGGCCCCACCTGGCGCTTTGAACGCAGCGCCGAAGGGTGGATCGCCGCGTCGGCCCTGGACGATCTCCGCTGGTCGCTGGGGACACTGCGGGTGAAGCCCGCGTCGCGCCTCGACGCGCTGATCCTCTCCCCACCGCTCGCCCTCCGCGCCGACGCCCTGCCCTGGCTAACCCTGCGGCTGATGGCGAACGTGGACCCCGACGAGGAGAAGCGCGTGACCGTCTTCTGGGCAAGGGCGGATCGTCCCGGCGTCCAGTCGCAGAGCGTGACGCTCAAGGCGGGCAACGGCTTCCGGGTTTATCCGGTCCCCCTGGGCGACAATAAGGCGTGGAGTGGCCCCCTGGCGGCGGTGGGACTCCGACTCCCTTCCGGCCTGACGGTGGAGGTGGATTACCTCCATCTGGGGCCGCAACCCGACGAAGCCGAACCGGACACGCCGCCCCCCTCCGCCCTGTAGTAAGCCGGGCATCGCGCCTCACGTTCACACGAGGCGAATCACTCGTTCGGGAGGACGCCGCGCTCCACGAGGTGCGCGAGTATCTGCTCCACGCACGCCTCCACGCTATGCTGATCGGTGTGAACGACGAGTTCCGGGTTCAGCGGCTCCTCATACGGGGCGGAGATGCCGGTGAATTCGGGGATTTGACCGGCGCGGGCCTTCTGGTAGAGGCCCTTCGGGTCGCGCGCTTCGCATTCCTCCAGCGAGCAGGCGACATACACCTCAATGAAGTCGCCGGGGTCCTGCGCCGCCCGCGCGGTGTCGCGGTCCTCGCGGTAGGGCGAGATGAAGGCCGTCACGTTGATGACGCCCGCCTGCGTGAACAGCTTGGCCACCTCGCCGATGCGGCGGATGTTCTCCCGGCGGTCGTCCGGCGAGAAGCCGAGGCCCTTGTTGAGGCCCATGCGGATGTTGTCGCCGTCCAGCACGAAGGAGCGCGCGCCGCGCTTCCAAAGTTGGGTGTCGAGTTCGTTGGCGAGGGTGGATTTGCCGGAGCCGCTCAGGCCGGTGAGCCAGAGGGTGCAGCCCTTGTGGGCGCCGTTTTGCTCGCGTTCCTCGCGGGTGACGGTGTGCGCGTGCCATGTGAGATGAGGCGCCGTATCGGTTGAAGCCATGCGCGATCCTTTCATCCCCGGTTCACCGGGCAGAATAGCAGGAGATAAGCCGATCTTCCGCGTGAGTATGACGCCTCCCTCGCCTCCGAAGCAAGTCACAGGGGGAAGACCGCTTCCACCGTCGCGCCCGCGCCCGGCGCCGAGCGGATCGTCACGGAGCCACCGAGGGCCGCCGCTCGCTCCGCCATGCCGGTGAGGCCCATGCCGCCGGACGGCGCCTCATCCGGCGTGAAGCCTGCCCCGTCATCGGTCACGCGAATCAAAAGGCGTCGATGCCCCTCCCGCGCCACGGTGACGGCGATGCGCCCCGCACGAGCGTGCTTCACGGCGTTGGCCAGCGCCTCCTGAACAATGGCGACCCCGGCCACGCGGAGAGCCGGGCGGACTTCCGGCGCTTCCTCGCCCTCCAGCGTGATGGTGAGGCCGGTGCGCTCCCGGTACCGCTCCACGCAGCGGCGGAGGAGTTCCGTGAGCGAGCGGTCTTCCAACTCGGCGGGGAGGAGATGAAACACGGTGTCGCGGGCGGCGTCGAGGGCTTCGCGGAGGGCGGCCTTCTCCTCGTCCAGCATCCGCGCCGTCTCGTCCGGGTCCTGTCGCAGCAGGCGGGAGCAGAGTTCGAGGCGTAGTACGCTGCCCATGAGGGTGTGATTGAGGCTGTCGTGAAGGTCGCGGGCGATGCGGCTCCGATCCCCGGCCACGGCGAGCTGTTCGCGCAGCGCCGCAAGTTCCCTCTGTTGCATGGCCCTCATCCGCGCGACGGCCTGGGCCATGCGCCCGACCACGAAGAGGAAGAAGAGGCGCGTGAGGAGTTTGGAGAGGACTTCGTAGCCGGGGACGCCGGATTCCGGAGGGAATGTCGCGCCGGAAGAGAAGATGGGAAAGTGGAGATGCGCGAGGAACAGGCTCCAGTCCCGCGCGGTGAGATCGGGGAGAACCGCCGCCGCGTAGGAGAGGACGACCAGGGCGCCGAGAACCCGGAGCGTGCGGGGTTCGGGATCGAGTGCGCCAGCCACGAGTTGGAAGGCGTACAGGAGCCACAGTTCGCTTTCGATGCCGTGGGTGAGGCGCACCGCCACGCTGATCGCCAGCGCGTCGAAGAAGGGGAAGACGCGATGAACAGGGTGCGAGGGCGCCCGCCTGACCAGTACCGCGCGAACGGCTTCCACCGCCGTCACGCCGCCAAACAGCGCCCAGAGGCGACCGTTGGGTACCGCCTGCCCGGCAGGGTCGTGGTAGAAGAGGAGCCAGACGGCGACTCCCGCCAGCGCAATCCAGACGTAGCGAAGGGCGGTTCCATCCCCGGCGTCGGGAGGAGCCGCCCTTATCGCGGAAGCGGTGGAACCATTGGGGTCAGAGGATGGGAGCCTCAAAGGAGGAGAGATTCATTCCTGTTCGGATGCGAGCGGGATCACATCCCGGCGGCGAGGACGATCACGCCGACGCACCAGGGGCCTTTGGTGGTGTACTTCGGGTAGCCGCGCAGGTTGCGATTGAGGAACGCGAACTCCGTCCCATGCGACTCCGCGTAGGAGATGCCGAGCATCCCGACCGGAGTGGCTCCCGCTGTTTGAATGGTGGTGTGCTGATCGGGGAAGCCGTACACCCGCACCACGTTGGAATAGGGGCTGCCGATGCCGACGCCTCTCGCCGTGCGCGCCGCCGGTTTACCACCCGCCTGCGCGATTCCAATGACCCGGCCTTCCTCATCCAGGATGAAGACGTTCGTGATGCCTTTGGCCGGGTATTGGTAGACCCAGAAGAGGATTTTGTTCTCCACCGTTTGCCCGGCGGTGTCGCCCAGGCCGGGAGCGCCGCCGCCCTGGGTCGCCATATTGCTGGCGTAAGGATTCACGGGAGCGGCGGGTCCCCCGCTGGCGGCGTCGTACGGATTGGCGGCTCCGCCGGTCGCATCCCCGCCGAGATTGTCCACGGCGATGGTAAGGAAATCCTTGGTGGGGAGGGCGAGGATTTGATAGATGAGCTTGACGTTGGTCCCGTTGAGGACGCGCGTGGGGCTGCCGTATTTGCGGAGTACGGTGACGCCGCGCGACATGAGACGAATGCCGAGGAACTGGCGCTCGAAGCGGGGGACGGAAGCGGCGCGCGCGCCCGCCGTGGCGAACAGTAAGGCGAAGGAGGCCAGAATGAGGCTTCGGCTCCGGGTCTTCATCTCAGGGAATCTCCTATGGGGTGAGCAGATGCGGTGTCTCAGCGTCACGGGGTCGCTCGGAATGGGGGTGGCGAGAGCCAGCCGGTTTCAATGCCGACGGTTCCACTTCCATTATTTAATAGATTGGCGCATTCGTGCAGGGTTCCTCCCTGAAACCGACACGTTTCCCCGCTTCAGGCTGGTTCCGGCGCATCCAGTGTATCCGTCGAGTCTCCAGGCAGGAGGGCCTGTTCCGCCGCCAGGTGGTCAATAAACTGACGCGCCACCCGCCCGCTCCGTCCGCCGCGCTGGGTCGCCCAGGCGAGCGCCCGTCGCGTGAGTTCCTCTTCCTCCAGCGTGACGCCGCGCCGCGTCGCCATGCCGCCGACGATGGCGAGATACTTCGTCTGGGTGGGCGCGAGGAAGGTCAGCGTCAGCCCAAAGCGATCACTGAGCGACAGTTTCTCCTCGGAGGTGTCGTTCAGGTGAATTTCATCGTCTTCCACGGCGTGGATGCGGTCGGAATGGCGCTCCTTCACGAGATGGCGACGGTTCGAGGTGGCGTACAGGACGATATTGTCAGGCCGGGCTTCCAGGCCGCCTTCGAGGAGGGCCTTGAGTTCCTTGTAATGGGTTTCATGCTCCTCGAAGCTCAGGTCGTCTATGAAGAGGATGAACCGTTCCCGGCGCCCGCGCAGGAGTTGAGCGATCCGGGTGAAGTCTTCCAGATGCTCCTTGCGGACTTCGACCATGCGCAGGCCCCGGTCACCGTATCGGTGCAGCAGGGCTTTCACGGTGGACGACTTGCCGGCGCCCCGGTCGCCGTACAGCAGGGCGTTGTTCGCGGGCAACCCGGCGACAAAGTAGTCGGTGTTTTCGAGGAGGAGGCGCCGCTCGCGGTCGTATTCGAGGAGGTCGTCGAGGAGGATGGGGTCAGGCGCGGCGATGCCTTCGAGGCGGCCTTCGCCGTGGCGGGCCTCCCACCGGAAGGCGCGGAAATCGCGGAAGAGTCCCAGCCCCCGGCGGTGGACAGCGTTGGCCAGCGGCTCGGCGAGATCGGAGGCGTCGGTCTCCTCGTGGAAGCGGTGACGGAGCGCCCGATCCGGGTCCGGCGTGTCTGTCGGAGCGGGCGCCAGTTTCGCCAGGGAGGGGAGCGGGAGGACGTCGGGTTCGCGGCGGGTGACGGCCTCGCGCAAGGGTTCTCCACTGAACTCATACAGGCGCCGCAACAGGTCCAGGTCCGCTTCCGCCGCATCCCGGACGGGGAGAGCGACGGCTTTCCAGCCCCCGGCTTCGGCGGCGCGGGAGAACGGATTGGCGTCGGCGAGGGTGCGCTCCACCAGATGGTTTTGCCATGCGTCCCCGAACTCTCCGCCGGGAGTGGACGGCGCGGCGTCGGCCAGCAGCGCGAAGAGGCGGCGGTACAAGGCGGAGGGTGACGCGGAGACTACGCGCACCGGGGCGACGCCTTCTCCGGAGGGCGCATCGGGGGAGTATGGCGTCAGCGCGTCCACCAGTTCGACGTAGAGGCGCCCGATGGGGTCGTCCATAACGCCGGTGAAGAGGGTGAGGTTACGGAGGGCTTCGTCGGCGCGCCGGAGGGCTTCGCCAAAGGCGGCGCGTTGCGTGAGGCGGGCGGCGCCGGGCGCGCGAGGGGGCAGATTCATGCGGCGGCGCCCCCCTTCACCTGCGCGACGATGCTTCGCAGGAGGGCCTCCAGCCGGTCATCGTCCGCGCTGGGCTTGAACTCCTCATCGGCGATGACGAGCGGAGCGCCGATCACGACGAGGGGCGCGCCCAGTTTCGGCATTTGCACGGCCTGCTCGATGGAGAGGCCGCCGACGGCCTGCACGGGAATGCTGACCGCCGCCACCACGTCGCGGATGTAGTCAAGAGGGGTAGCGCCGAGATGCTCGTGGCGCTCGTCGTAGCCGGTGTGAGCGATGATGTAGTCCACGCCGAGGTCTTCGAGGCGGCGGGCGCATTCAATGCGGTCGGGGGCGGCCATGATGTCGCCCATGACCTGGATGGGGTAATCGCGCTTGCAGCGGACGACCGCCTTAATAGTCGCCGGGTGCGCCACGCCCATCACGACGACGAAGGACGCGCCCGCCTTCGCCATCATCTCCGCTTCCAGGTAGCCGCCGTCCATCGTCTTCAGGTCGGCGACGATGGGCTTGTCAGGGTGGCGTTCGTGGAGGGCGCGGACGGCGCGCAGGCCCTCGCCGAGCAGCAGCGGGGTGCCCGCTTCGAGCCAGTCCACTCCGGCGCGCACGGCGCAGTCCGCCACCGGCAGGGCTTCTTCCAGCGTAGTGAGATCAATGGAAACCTGAACGATGGGGTCCACGGCGGCCTCGCGGTTGACGGGAGAGGAGGGAAAGAGTTCGGCGCAGGCATCCTGTTCCGCTTCGGCGCGCGGAACCCTTCCCCGGAGGCGCGGGAGGGGCGCCTCATTTGATGGAGGGCAGCGCTCCCCACACAAAGGTGAAGAAGACGAAGGTCGCCAGCAGCCAGAGCGCCACGACAAAGCCCGCGCGCCCGAACGCGCCCACCGTCTCAAAGGGGCGCAGGGGTTCGTTCCAGCCGGGGAAGAGGGGCAGCGACGGCGTGTCCTCGCTGAGGGCCTCCAGGGGCGCGGTGTCCTGCACGCCCACCACCAGCCGCACGGGGTCGCCCACGTAGAGAAGGCGTTCCCCCTGGCCTTCGCGCACGTTCCGCACGGCGCGCTGGAGGTCGTGGGCGAGGTTTTCGGCTTCCTCCGGCGTCAGGGCCAGATCGGCCTGGGGGCCGCCCTGCGGATTGGACTGAACGTGCAGTCGCATGGGAAGTCTCGTTAGGAAGGGGACGCTCGTGGAAGAGGGGGCGGGAGATGGAGCAGTGGTGTCGGGAGGCGGCGCCGGGTCACTTCCCGAACGGCTTCCAGAGCGCCAGCCCTGTCAGCAGTATGACGAGCGCCGCCACGAGATAGACGAGCGCGAACGTTTCGGCGCGGCTGAGTTTGAGGCGGCGGGCGTTCACCGCGAGCACCGCGATCCCCATCGGCACAAGGGCAGGCACCGGGATCGGAAAGACCGTCGCCACGCCCAGCGCCACGAACAGCAGAATCACAAAGGCCCGGAACGTGCCCGCGACGTTCATCTCGAACCGATAGAGGCACGCGAAGAAGAGGCCGAGGAACACGAAGTCGCCGGGACCGATGGTGTTGGTGACGGGGATGCCGCCGAAACTGAGGGCCGGCACTTTGGCGGAAACCGTCTCCACCAGCTGGGGCGCGGCCTTCATGAAGTGCTGCGTGGTGCCGTAATAGACGCCCCAGTAGTCCACCAGTCCGCCCACGATGAGGACCGGCAGGAGCATCTGAGGGTCCCGGATGACGCGCGAGACGAGCATCCCCAGCAGCACGGTCGCCGCGATGAGCGCGAGGTTCATCCACGGCCCCAGCGGCAGCGCGATCAGCATCTCCCGCACGGAGCGCCCGTAGAGGAAGAGGTAGAAGCCCCACAGGGCCGCCGCCGCCGCCACCCCGCCGAGCCACGCCGCCGCCGACCCCCGCCACGCCGACAGATACCGCACGATGAGGACCTGAAGCAGCGTGAGTGGCCCCACGCTGATCACATACCCCACCCAACCCAGTGTTTTACTGTGCGCCCAGGCGGGAGGGAAGCGCAGCAGCGGTGTCGCGGAGATTAAGTGGTACAGGAAGAGATACGCCAGCGTCGTGACGAGGAGCGGCGTGAGCCAGTCCGGTCGGGGGGGAACGACGGGAACGAATTGAGGCGGCGAAGGGAGATCGGCGGCGGGGTTCGCTGGGTTGGAAGCGGCGTCGGGCAAAGGGGGCATAGGGGTCAGGGTAAGGTGATGAGGAAACGGCGAGAGGGCGTTCCTTCCCGCGAGTGAGGCGCGGAAAGCAAGGCCCTCTCACCGCCGAGTCAGATTCCAGGACGTGGGAAGCGGTTACGCCAGTTCGACCGAACGCCCCGCGTCGGCGGAGCGATAGGCGGCGTCCATCACCTGCGCCACCACGAGGGCTTCGCGGGCGGGCGTCCAGGGTTCGCGGCCTTCCCGCAGGGCGGAGACGAACTGCTGCGTCACGTCGCCATACTGCCCGGCGCCCTGCTCGATTTCGGGGAGGACCGGCGTTTCGGTGAGGCGGTCGCCATCCATCGGCTCGGCGATTTTGGTGAGCGGATGGAACTTCAGCCCGGCCTTGTCGCCCCAGATGAAGAAGCCTTCGGCGCCCGCCATGTTCGTGCTCCACCCGATTTCGAGGAAGGCCGACGCGCCGCCCTCGGTCACGATCATCAGGTTCGCCTGGTCCTCCACGTCGTACACCACGCCTTCGGGGGCGCCTTTGCCGACGCCGTGGAAGGTGGTCGCCGTCACGCTGGTCACTTTGGGATAACCGAGGAACCAGAGCATGAGGTCAATCTGGTACACGCCGAGGTCCATCAGCGTGCCGCCGCCCGCTTTGCTTTTATCGAGGAACCAGGGCGCGTCGGGCCAGAAGTCGAGGCCGGGCCGACCACGCTGGCGGAAACTGGACGAGCGGATGTGGAACACCTTGCCGAGTTCGCCGTCGCGCACCATCTCGATGGCTCGCAGCGACGCCTCGCCGCACCGGAATCGCGCCGACGCCACCGCGACGTGTTTGCCCACGCTTTCGGATTTGGCGGTCATCTCC
Source organism: Armatimonadota bacterium (assembly GCA_038240635.1). Classification (GTDB taxonomy): domain Bacteria; phylum Armatimonadota; class DTGP01; order DTGP01; family JAHWJO01; genus JBBRGS01. Next base: position 43,760 of record JBBRGS010000002.1, on the reverse strand, counting down.
TTCGCTTCATCGAGGTTGAGGGAGAAAGGCTTCTCGCAGAGGACGTGCTTGCCGGCGTTCAGCGCGGCCATCACGGGAGCATGGTGCGCCACAGGCGGGGTCGCCACGATCACGGCGTCCAGGTCGGGCCGGGCAAGGAGGGCCTCCACGCTGGTGTCCACGTTCGGCACATTGAACTGTTCCGCCACCGCCTTCGCGCGGTCTGCGAGGATGTCCATCACGGAGACGACGCGCGCCCCCGGAAAGTCTTTCAGCGATTGCAGGTGCGAGTGGGCGATGCGCCCCGTGCCGAGGATGCCGACTCCAACCGATTCCATGAATTCGCCTTTCGCTGAGGATGAGATAGCCAGACAAGCGAGCGCGCCACACGCGCTGAGGAGAGGCGCCGCGACGAGGGTTGGGAATAACCAGGGAGAATGAACGAGCAGTTCGGCGCCCCCGCGACACAGCCCCACACCCACGCCATCCTTCTGTTCGGCTGGCGTGGAAGAGCTCCTGCGGAACGTGACCCCGCCTCGCCGCCGCCTCAAACCCTGGCGCATGAGGAAGGAACTCCGTCGCTGATTCGGAAACGTTAGCTTCATGATACGGCTGCGACTCATCATAGGGTCTTCGCGGGACGAGAGTCCCTTTCCGTGGGCGACCTTCAGTCTGCTGACGCTTCTGGGAGGGGTGTACGTCCTCACCTGGGCGACGGGGTTGTCGTTCGCCACGGTGGTGGAGTACAGCGTGGTTCCTCGGCGCCCCAGCCTCGTGGGACTGCTGGCGGCCCTGTTTTTACACGCGGGCGGGTTCCACCTCCTGTACAATGCGGCGCCGCTCTGGTTCGTTGGCCGCGAGGTGGAGCGGCGGCTGGGGCCGGTGCGGCTGATCGCGCTCTTCCTGCTCGGCGGAGTGGGCGCCAATCTCGTTCAGCTGGCCGTGATCCGTCTCCTGCTCCCTCCCGATCAGGACCTGCCGATCATCGGGGCGTCGGGCGCGGTGGCAGTCCTCATCGGAGCGTTCGCGGGCTTCCATCCGTTCGCCCATGTGCGTGTCCTCGCGGAACCGCGACCGTCCCCGGAGACGGGCCTGAGGATTCCTCTGGCGTGGGTCTGGGGCGGCTGGCTGGCCTCGCAGCTGATCGGCGCGCTCTCCATGTTTTTCCATTCCGCCGCGACGGTAGGGTACTGGGGCCATGCGGCGGGGTTCGTCATCGGGGCGGGAGTGGCCCTGACGACGGGTTATCTCCACTCGGGAAGCCTCCTGCCCGCCCTCGAATCGGCCTGGGATGCGGAGGATCGCCCTCCTCCAGACCTCTCTGCGGAGACGGCGGAAGAGTTGCGGGATGCGCTGCGCGCCGAGGCGGCGGGGAAGCCGCTGGTCGCCGAACGGCACGCGGTTCGCCTCGTGCGGCAGGCCGTCCACCGTCGTGAGGCGCCCCGCGCCCTGCGCGCCTACCAATGGCTCGCCATGCGACGCTCTCTTCATGCGCTGGACCCATCGCTGCGGTTTGAGCTCGCCCTGCTGCTGGAGAACGAAGGCGCGTACACCGGCGCCGGGGAGGTGTTATCGCGCCTGGCGGACGACACGCGCGGCGCGACGGCGGCGGAAGCCCTGCTGGCGCTGGCCCGCCTCTGTGGGGGTCCCCTCCACGATCCGGCCCGCGCCGACGAACTGCTCAGCGCCATCCAGGCGAAGTATGGCGACACTCCCGCCGCGCTGCTGGCCTCCGTGGAGTGGGGTCGAACGCATCCGTCTCGCTAGTGGGGTCGAACGCATCCGTCCCGCTAAAGAACGGATCGGAATTCCCCGCCTCCGAGGCGTCCCTGCCGTCCCCCTGGGGCTTCCGCGAAACGATGTTCGGAAGGGGTTTGTCAGGGATGAGGGGAACGAGGAGTTGGAACAGCCGCGCCCCTCGACCGTCCGCGTCTCCAGGGCAGGGAGTCTCATGCCACAAGCCGTGTTCACCGCCAAACAACTCAAACCCGACACGCTCGTGCTGGGCGGAGAGATTGACCTTTCCAACGCTGAGAGCGTGAAAGACCTGCTGGATCAGTGGCTGGCGCGCGATCTGCCGTCCTATACGCTCGACCTGCGCCCGTTGCGCATCATTGACAGCACGGGTCTCGGCCTGGTGGTTGGAGCGTACCGGCGCGCCAGCCTGCTGTCGTCTCCTTCCAAACCGTTCGTGGTGCTGGCGACCGGCGGCGTGCTGAATGTGATCCAACTCATCGGCCTGGACCGCGTGTTGCCCATTCGCCCGGAATAACATGGCGATGGCGCTCCTTTCCCGCGCGTACGGCCTCCGCCGGGAGCGGAGGACATCCCGAAGCGCGCTTCCTGAGTCCCTATAGCCCCCTGAGTCCCTTGAATCCCCGGAGTCTCCTGAGTCACATTCCCTGGACGCCTGAACGATTCGGATGTCGGCGTTTTCCGCCTCCCATGTCCCGTTTCCAGGGGAATGACTCATGGCCCGCCCCCTCTTCGCTCCCGGCGCTCCGCTGGGCGTGCTCCGCCGCCGCAACTTCGCCCTCTACTGGAGCGGGCAGGCGGTTTCGCTCACCGGCACCTGGATGCAGGTCCTCGCGCAGAGCTGGGTAGTGGTGGGCTTCACGTCGTCGGCGATGGCGCTGGGCTGGCTCAACGTCGCCAACACGCTCCCGATGATGGCCCTCACGCTGTTCGGCGGCGTGCTGGCGGATCGTTTCGACAAGCGCCGCATCCTGATTGTCACGCAGGTCGCGCTGATGGCTCTCGCCTTTGCGATGGCCGCGTTGTACGGTTTTCATCTCCTGCGGCTGTGGCACATCTATGCGCTCGCGTTGTGTAACGGGGTCGCCAGCGCTTACGATATGCCGGCGAATCAGGCCCTGACGCCCGAACTGGTGGAGCGTGACGAAATCCCTCACGCCATCGCGCTGAACCAGGCGAGTTTCCACGGGTCGCGCATCATTGGTCCGGCGCTGGCGGGAGTCCTCATCGCGGCGATGGGCGTCACGAGCGCCTTCATCGCCAATGGATTGAGTTTCTTCGCCGTCATCGGCAGCCTGTTGCTCATCCATCCCCGGCCCATCACCCGAAGGGCGCCGCAGGGTTCGCCCCTCCTCGCCATGCGCGAAGGCTTTCAGTATGTGCGCGAGCGAACCCGCCTGCTGGTCCTGATGGCCTTCTCGGTGCTCATGGCGTTCTTCATCTTCCCCAACTTCATGGTAATGATGCCGCATTACGCCAAAGAGGTGCTGCGGGTGGACACCAAAGGGTATGGCGCGCTGATGGCGTCGTCGGGCGTGGGGGCGCTGCTCGGCTCGCTGCTGCTGCTCGGCGTGCGGAAGGAGCGTCGCGTCCTTCGCATCTCCCTGGGGATGGGCGGCATCGTAGTGGCGATGGCGATCCTTGCCGGGTCACGGTTCCTCCTCCTCTCGTGCGTGGCGATTTTCGTGAACTCCGTCTGCTTCTCTTCCATCGGCGGCCTCAGCGCGACGATTGTGCAGGAGGCCGTGCCGGATCACCTGCGGGGCCGCGTGATGAGCCTCAACACCCTCACCTTCGCCGGAGTGATGCCGTTCGCCGCCCTGTTGCTGTCGTGGCTGACCGATCATTTCGGGATGCGGCGCGAACTCCTCGGCTCCACGCTCATGTTCGGCCTGGCGGCGGCTTTCCTGGTCCATCTCTTCATCCGTTCGCCGGAAGTGGAGGCGTATCGCCACGAAGAAGCGGCGACTCATGGCGCGTCGGGATCGCATCCTTCCAATCCGAATGCGGCGGAACCCGTTCCGGCGGAGAGGGGTTAGGTTGAGGCGGCGAGTCGGCCATAACGGAAGATGGAGGACTCACCGATGAACCCGACTGACCCGCTTACCCCTGAGGAAGCCCGGCGTATCGCCCCGTACGTGACGCACACCGACCGGCCCGTGTTCGCGTTGCGTAACCTGCCGCCGGAAGTCTGCGCCTACCTGTTTGCGCGCTACTCCCGCAGCCGCGAGGGGGTGCGACGCATGTTGCTGAAGATGCTCGACGATTCGGACGCATTCTTCGCCGAAACGCCTCCGCCCGTCGAAACCGGCGACGCGCAGCTGGAGACCGCCCTGGCCAAAGCGCGCGCCTTCGCCGAGAAGTGGATCGCGGGATACGGCCACAAGTCGCCCGCCGAGGACGCGCCGCTGCACCTCTGCTTCGAGGGCGTCTCCATCCTTTTCTCTAAAATCATCGAGGATTTCCGGCTCACCAGCCCGCAGGAGAAAAGCACCCGCTACGTCGTCTTCTCGCGCGACACCCTCTACCGGCCCGATTTTGGCGACGCCGCCCTCACCGCCGATGTGTCCGCTCACCTGGATCAGATGATGAGCGTCTATCACGAGACGGTGGAGGCCGTGAAGGAGCGGTGCCGGGCGGAATACCTGCGCGAGCCGGGACAGAGCGAACGGGGTTATGAAACCCTCCTTACCACCAAGGCGTGCGACCTGTGCCGCTACCTGCTGCCCGTCGCCACGCAGACCAACCTGGGCGTCTTCGCCAACGCGCGGGAGTGGGAATACCTCCTGGGCCGCCTCGCCTCCCACGAACTGCCCGAAGCCCGCGAGCTGGGCCGCCTCGCTTTGGAAGCGGCGGGCATGGTCGCGCCAACGCTGATTAAGTACGCCAAAGCGTCCGAGTACTACGCCCAGCTCCCCCCGACGATGCGGAAACGGGCCGCCGCGATGGGATACGGCGTCGCGGGCGGGCCGGTGGCGCCGTTCCCCGCCGACTCTCTGGCCCCCCCGCCGCTGTGTCTCCTGCATTCCTGGGAGGAGGACGCCGAGGCGCACCTCGCCGCCGCCATGCTGTTCCCGCACGCCGACGCCTCCTACGATGAACTCCTCCGGCGGCTTTCCGCGCCCGCCAGCGCCGAACTCCGGGCGCTCATCATCGAGCAGTACCTCATGGACTGCGGCCCGCACGACACCCCGATGCGTGCCGTGGAGAACACCGTCTACCGCATCGAATTCACCTGCGACTACGGCGCCTACCGCGACCTCCAGCGCCACCGGATGGGGACCAGCCTGGACCCGCTCCTCACCCCTCACCTCGGCGCCTGCGTCCCTGAGGAGATCGAAGCGTGGGGATTCGGCGGCGTCTTCCTTGACCTGTTTCGGGACAGCGCCGACCTCTGGCGACGGATCGTCGCCTCGGAATCCGATGTGGCGCAGGCGCAGTATGTCCTGCCGTTGATGACGCGGTATCGGTTTTTCCGCGTCTGGAACCTGCGGCAGGTGATGAACGTGGTGAAGCTCCGCACCGCGCGACAGGGCCATACCTCCTATCGCCAGGTGGCGCAGGCTCTCTACCATGAAGTGGCGCGCGTTCATCCCGGCCTCGCGCGATACATTACCGTGGACCTGGAGGAATACGCCCTCGCCCGCGAAGGCACCCGCGCCGCCGCGTGACCGCCTGCCGAAACGGAACGGATCGCCGTCGCGCGCCTCACCCCTCCGCACGCGCGACGATCTCCGCCGCGCCGATGTCGCCGGGGAGGTCCACCCATTCGCCGGAGACGCGGGGCCACGCCTTGCCGTTCACCGTCACAGAACGCAACGCTTTGCCGTCGGGGAGGCGGAAGCGGACACGGATGAGGCGGGGCGGGTTGCGCTTCGGACCCTCCAGGCGGAGCCGCGCGCCGTCGGCGGTCCCCTCATATACGGCGCTCACGGGGCCGAAGTAAGTGGCAGTTCTCTCGATGCCACACCGCTGGCCCGGCTTCAGCCAGTCGCGGGGGACGGCTTGCCCAATGAGGAGCGTGTCGCCCTCCTCCCGCACGAAGAGCTGCCGCAGCCAGCCCGCCGCGTTCGCTTCGTCGGAACTCTTGTAATGGTCGCCGCGCCAGTCGCCCATGTCGGGGAGGGCGTGTTCGGTGAGCATCGCCACGTCGGGGAAGTAGCCGACGGCGATGGCGTTGAAGATGGCCCGAAGCGCGGGCTTTACGTCGTCGCGGTCGAGGAACGGCTCGGCTTCCAGCAGCAGGCACGCTTGCATGGAGACGCCGCCGCGCCCGAACCAGTATTTATCGAAGTCGTCGAGGGTGTAGCCGTACTGATTGGAAAGGTACAGGTTGTCCTCGTAATCCTTTAATATCCAGTCGGCTTCCTCGGAATGTGCCGGGAGCGCTCGGGTGATGAGCAGGTGCAGCGCGCCCTCCAGCGTCTCCGTGATCCAGCCGAAACTGCGGCCCCGACGATACGGCTGCGACGGAAAATGCGGGACCGCCGTGCCGTCGCGGAGGCGGACGACCGGGGAGCGTTCGGCGGCGGCGCGAAAGGCGGCGAGCAGCGCCTTGTGGTAAGCGTCGGCTTCGCGGCGGAGGCGCGCGGCGTCGGGGTGATGAAGGCGTTCCAGCGCCCACGCGGCAGAGTCGAGGCCGCGCCAGGTGTAGGCGTTGGTAGAGAGCCACGGCCACCAGTCGGCGATGTCTTCAAGGCTTCCGGCGGGGAGGAGTCCGCGCGCGAGGTCGTCGCGGTCGGCGGTTCGGGTGCGCTCCCGGATGATCCAGTCGGCGGCCTTCAGGATGCCCGGCGCGGCGCGCTTCAGCCAGTCGGTGTCGCGGGTGGTGCGGAAATGCTCGGCGAGCGCCCAGAGTATCCAGCCATGGTGCTGATTGTAGCCGCCCGCCTCGTAGCCGCCAGCGCCGTAGAGGACGCCGTCCTGGCCGCTGAAGTCGCCCGGAAGCGCCACCGTGCCCTGATACTTCAGCCAGCCGTCGAGGACCTGTTGAGCCTCGGTGGTGTAGCCGCGCCGATCCAGGTCCGCCACCATCATGCAGCTCTCGTTGCCGTAGGCGCCGTAGGTGAACGAGCCGACGCGGGCGAAGCGGAGGTCGCCGCCGGGTTCGCGCTCCGAGTTGATGAGCAGATGGCCCGCGTGGGCGCGGTAGAAGGTGTTGAGCATCGGTTCCGGCGTGATGAGGCGCGCACTTTCGTCCAGCCGACGGCGCCAGTACCCCGCGACCGCCGCGTGTTCCGCGTCAACATCGAGGTGCGCGAGGGCCTCTCGCTCCGCGTCGGTGGTGAGCGCGACATACGGGATTTTGAGCGTGAGGATGCGCCGGGCGTTCGGCTCCAGCGTGAAGGCCCACCCGTCGGCGCCAGGTACGGGATCGGCCCACGCGCGGAGGCGCTTGCCCGCCTGGACGAAGCCGCGCTCGTCCACACGGAGGGTTTCAATCGCATCCCCGGCGCGCCACGTCATTGGCAGGGCCGCCTTCAGCGGGGCGGAGGTGGGGTTCGTCACCGTGAAGCGGAGCAGGCAGACGCCGAACGCATCGGCGGGAGGGACGGGGCTGTCCGTCCTGCCGCCGTCGAGCAGCGTGGCGAAGGCTTCCTGCTCCCAGCGAAGGCCGTCCTTCACCCAGGTAGTATGGGCGAGGGGGAGCGTCTCATCGAGGATCGCGCGGGAGTCGGGGCGTTCCGGCAGATTGAAACTCACGTCGAGCGGGGCCGCGTCTCCCTTCAGGCGCGGCGTGTCTTTTCCGGGCATGGCTTCAAGGTAGCCGTTGTTGGTGCGGAACTGCACGCTCCCGTCGGCGCGCAGCATGAAGCGGTGCCGCCCGCCGTCCGCGCCGAGGGGCAGGTAGAGGAAAGAGCGCTTCGGGGGCATGGCGCTCCACGCGGCGCGCCACGTTCGTTCGGGGAGGGCCTTCACGCGGTCGTACAGCGACGCGCCGCGAGTCTTCTCCTGGGCGGCGGCGAGGGCGGAATAGTCGCGCGAGTCGTCTCCAGGGGTGACGGCGAGGCCCGCCGACGGGATGAAGAGCGGCCCGGCCTTCAGGTCGTCCGGCGCGAAGGTGACACCCTGGGGCGCGCCGTTGGGCTTCACCGTCGCCAGCGTCCGGTCGAAGGCGTTGGGGTCGGGGTTTCGGGTCGTCCAGAGGCGGAGTCGGTATGCGCCGGGGCCGTCCGGCTGGAGATCGCGGAGGGCGCCGTTGAACACCGTTACGCCGGGCGGCGTCGCGGAGTTCGTCTTCAGCGCCAGGTGAACCGTCGTCTCCGCCCAGACCGAGTCGGTGAAGACCTGGAGGCGCTTCACGCGGGGAGGAGGTTCTCCACCGCCTTCGAGAAGGACGCGGACCTTGAGCGTGGAGCGGTACGGCGCGGCGTACTCCTTCAGGTCGGGATACTCATGGGCGTTCACCGGGCGCATGCGGAAGGTAACGGCGTTGTCGTGGACCACCGCTTCGGCGTCGGCGGCGCGCCATCCTCCGTGGTACCAGTTGCCCAGTTCCCACCAGCCGACATCGCCGCCGCCCGGCTCCCGGTCTTCGGGGACGCGCTGCAGGGGCCAACGGCTCCCCCAGTACTCCAGGCGAGGCCGCGCGTCGGCGGGCAGCGGCGCGTCGAAGGTGACGACAACCTCACTCACCTTGCGGGGGTCCTCCCACATCACGCCCGCGACGCCGGAGTCGGAGGGCAATGGGAGACCAAAGGACGCCACGTCCATCGGCTGACCGAGGGCGGGTGCGAGGGGCGCGAACAGAAGCGGAATGAGGAGGGGAGTCATCACAGCATCACTAAATTCTTTTGGATGGGGTTCAGAATCATAAAAGTCGGCAGCCCTGTTAAGGTGGAGGAACGGTATTTCGGCTTTGGCGCCGTCAGGGGTAAACTTAGGAAGACCCCCATACGGGGCATGAGGGATAGAGTGTCTGAAGCGTCAGGAGGTGTAGCATGCGAACCGTCGAACACCGGCTTATTCTGAAGAGCGCGGAGGATGTCGGCGTTCACGCGCCGCCCGAACCCCTGGGAAGGATTTTACAGTCTATTGTCCCCCTTACCCGCCAAGCCGTCCGCATGGCGTTCGAGCGCCGGAGTCATTTCAGCGGACACCTTCCCTCATGGCTTCTCCGCGCCTCAAACCTTTCCTTTGAAGGCATTAGCGGAGCCAGAGAGACCATTCTGCACTTTCAGGCGCCTTTGCTCGGCGAGGCGGCTTCTCACCTTTATCAGCAGATCGAGATAGAGTACCCGGACGACCCCTTTGGGCGTCCCCTCCCGGAGAAGACCGGCCTTGATCTGCTGACCGCAGTGGTGGCGGACGTGGCTGGCATGAACGCCAACAGCGCCCGATACGATCAATCGCTCCTCAACCGCCTTCACCGACTGGGGCGGGTTCTGAACGCCAGCGGAACGTATCAGGAGATGGTGTTTACCGGACAGAGGGAGGAGAGTCACAAGGCGCGCCTCAATCCGGAAACGCTTGCCTACGCTGAACAATTGAAGGCGGAGACCCCGTCCCCTGAGCCGGTGCGCCTCGTCGGCAGGTTGGATATGATCCGGGACAGTACCCAAAGTTTTGCAATCCAGCTCGATGATGGGCAGGAAGTCCCTGGCGCGCTGCTCCACGGAGAGATGGCCTCTCTCCGTGACCTGTTTCGGCGGCGGATTCTCGTAGTTGGGCTTGCGATTTTCCGTCCATCGGGTCGCCTGCTTCGTGTGGATGCGGACGCGATCCGATCCGCCGAAGGAGAAGCCTCCTACTGGTCCCGGATGCCTGTTCCACGCGGAATGAGAAGGTCACTGCGGACGGATTTGTGTGTGCCACAGGGCGCGACATCGGGAGCCACCGCTTTATATGGGAACTGGCCAGGCGATGAATCGGAAGAGGAACTTCTTCAGGCGCTGAGGGCGATGGATTGAGGGACTCCCGGCCGCTTTTACTGGATACCAATATCTGTGTCGCCTACGCGCGGAGAGGCCTCCTGGGCGAATGGATTGAGAACAGATACCAGTTGATGGCGCGACCGGAGAAGCCCATTATCAGCGTGGTCACTTACGGAGAATTGCTGGCGCTTGTCAAACAATTTGGCTGGGGACAATCAAAGGTTCGCCAACTGGACGAACTCCTGAGGCAACTGGTCATCGCCGATATCCATGATTCGGAAATTCTCCGGTCCTATGCGGAAACGGACTTCCATTCCGGCGCCCTGAGGCCTTCCGTGCGTATGCAGAAAAATGACCTCTGGATTGCGGCGACCGCCCATGCGCTCGGCCTCACGCTCATGACGACCGACAAAGTTTTCGACCACCTCCATCCCCGCTGGGTAGAACGCATTTACGTGGATGAGCGAGTCGTTAAATCCGATCAGTAACACTTAGCGCCTTTCCGGTAAACCCGCGCTACTAACGCTCCCGGTGGCGGCGCTTCAGGCTTCCGAAAGCCCTACAGGGAAGAGGCGCCAGCGGTGGCGAAACAAGGGATGGAGCGCCCGCGCGCCCCGCTTCCTTGAACTCTCTCCATCCCCCCCTCCCCGCCGCTTCCCTCCCAACCTATGGACATCGCTCACCGCTTTCCCGAAAACCCGCTCCTCACGCCGTCCGACATTCCGCCCAGCCAGCCCGGCCTGGAGGTCGCCTGCCTGCTCAATCCCGGCGTCTTCGAGTGGGACGGCAAAACCTGGCTCCTCATGCGCGTCGCCGAACGGCCCCCGCAGCGAGACGGCTTCGTCAGTACCCTCGTCTGCGACGACGCGGCGCCCGGCGGCGTCTCCGCCCTCGAATTCTCTCTCGACGCGGGCGTTACGTACACCGACCCCCGGATGTTCTCCCATCACGAGCAGGCGTATCTCACCACGCTCTCGCACCTTCGACTCGCCTCCAGCGAGGATGGGCGGCGCTTCACCGTGGAGCCGCAGCCTTGCCTCATCGGGCAGGGTCCCCTGGAGCGGTTCGGCGTGGAGGATTGCCGCGTGAGCCGTATCGGCGACACGTATCACCTCACGTATACCGCCGTCTCCGAGTGGGGCGTTTGTGTCGCCCTCCAGACCACCGACGACTGGACAACGTTTCACCGGCGCGGGATTATCCTGCCCCCGCCCAACAAGGACACCGCCCTCTTTGAGGAGAAGGTGAACGGCCTCTACCACGCCCTGCACCGCCCCGAAGGCCGCGGTCTCGGCGGGCCGTTCATCTGGCTCGCCTCCTCGCCCGATCTTGTCCACTGGGGACGCCACACGCCCCTCCTCCGCACCCGCCCCGGCGAGTGGGATGAAAGCCGCGTGGGAGCCGGGGCCGCGCCGATCCGCACCGACGCGGGCTGGCTCGCCATCTATCACGGCGCCGACCGCGACAGCCGCTACTGCCTCGGCGCGCTGCTGCTGGATTTGGACGATCCCTCTCGCGTGCTGGCGCGTTCCCGCGAGCCGATCATGGAACCGAAGGAGGAGTATGAGCAACGCGGCTTCTTCGGCAACGTCGTCTTCACCAATGGCCACACGGTGGACGGCGACACCGTGACGCTCTACTACGGCGCGAGCGACACCGTGATCTGCGGCGCCACCTTCAGCATCTCTGAAATCCTCACTACGCTAAACTAGCGCGGATCGCCTTCCCGCTCCGCTCCTCCTCACTCGGACACACCTGCTGGAGTCCTCATATGCCCCTTAAAATCGCTGTTATCGGCGCCGGAAGTGTCGGGTTCACGCGCGGGATGGTCCGCGACCTCCTCTGCGTGCCGGAACTTCAGGACACCGAGTTCGCCTTCCACGACCTGAATGCGCAGAACCTCGACATGGTGCTGCAGCTCTGCCGCCGCGACATCGAGTCGAACGGCCTCGCCGCCACCGTCTCCGCCGAGATGGACCGCCGCCGCGCACTGGAAGGCGCCCAGTACGTCTTCTCCTTCGTCCGAGTGGGCGGCCTCGAAGGGTTTACCACCGACATTGACATCCCCCTGAAGTACGGCGTGGATCAGTGCGTCGGCGACACCCTGGGGCCGGGCGGCATTATGTATGGCCAGCGCACCATCCCCGTCCTCCTCGACTTTTGCAGGGACATCAAGGAGGTCGCCGCGCCGGACTGCCTCTTCATGAACTACTCCAACCCGATGGCGATGAACACCTGGGCCTGCAATCAGTACGGCGGCGGCGTCAAAGCCATCGGCCTGTGCCACGGCGTTCACGGCGGCCACCACCAGATCGCCCACGCCCTCGGCCTCCCGATGAACGAAGTGGACATCATCTGCGCCGGGATTAATCACCAGACCTGGTACATCGGCGTACGGCACAAGGGGAAGGATATGACCGGCGAGCTGCTCGAAGCGTTCGAGCGGTGCCCGGACTTCAACACCACCGAGAAGGTCCGCATCGATATGCTGCGGCGCTTCGGCTACTACAGCACCGAGTCGAACGGCCACCTTAGCGAGTATGTGCCGTGGTATCGGAAGCGCCCGGAGGAAATCAACGACTGGATTGACCTCGGCAGCTGGATTAACGGCGAAACGGGCGGCTACCTGCGCGTCTGCACCGAAGGCCGCAACTGGTTCGAGCATGACTTCCCCAACTGGATGAAGGCCGACCCGTACACCGTGCGCCCGGAGGACCGGGGCAGCGAGCATGGCAGCTACATCGTGGAGGCGCTGGAGACGGGGCGGGTCTATCGCGGCCACTTCAACGTGGTGAACGGCGGCTGCATCCCCAACCTCCCGCCCGACGCCATCGTGGAGGTCCCCGGCTACGTGGACGGCAACGGGATGAGCATCCCCATCGTGGGCGACCTGCCCCTGGGCTGCGCGGCGGTCTGCAACGCGAGTATTTCGGTGCAGCGGCTGAGCGTGGAGGCGGCGGTTCACGGCGATGACACCCTGCTGCGCCAGGCGATGATGATGGACCCGCTGACGGGGGCGGTCTGCAACCCGCCGGAAATCTGGCAGATGGTGGACGAGCTGCTGGTCGCGCAGGCGGAGTGGCTGCCGCAGTATGGCGCCGCCATCGAGACGGCGAAGGCAAACATGGCGGGCGGCGACCTGATTCCGACGCGGGACACGCGCGGCGCGGCGCGACTCCACACCAAAACGGTGGAAGAGATGCTGGCCGACCGCGACGCCGCCACGAAAAACGCCCAGGAAGCCGACAAGGCGAAGGAGCGCAAGGCGGCGGCGGTGTGAGGCGCCGCCGGGGTTCGTGCCCAGAGGGTTAACCTCCAACGCAGAGAGCCGCGCAGAGAGCCGCAGAGAAACCCCTGGAGAGGGAGGGGACTCAGGGGACTGAGGGGAGACACGACGCCGATGTGAACGCCTCCCGTGGCCTCAGGGACTTTGCATGGAGGAGACCGGCGGTTGAAACCGCTGCAACAACCGCACAAAGTCGGCCTTCGCCGACTCCCTTCCCGCCGACTCCCTTCCCGCCGACTCCCTTCCCGCCGGAGCTCTCCGCGAACGAGCGAACCCTCAACCCGCAACCCGACAATGAGCGTCCCCCTAACCCGCGCAGGCGGGTTTCGTGGGGGGGTTGCAGCGGTTTCAATCGCCCGGACTTCTGAGCGCTCTCCCCTCAGTCCCCTCAGTCCCCTGAGTCCCCTCAGTCCCCTGGGGTTTCTCTGCGGCTCTCTGTGTCCTCTGCGTCCTCTGCGTTGGAGGTTGACCCTGGCGGTTGGACCTGGGTGGACCCTGGAGGTGAACCCTGATGATAATCCGACACCAATCCCTGCTACTCCTCGCGCTCCTCTTCGCAGCGACGCCGGTTCGCGGCTACGAAGTCGGCGTCAACAGCTCCTACTCCCCCAACGTCTCCGAAGCGACCCTGCGCGGCTGGGCCGTCGGGTCCGGCGCGCGCATGCCTCGCATCGGAGTGCGGCGCGACCTGCTGGGGCCGTATCCCGACCACGCCGACCGCTGGGTGAACGACTTCCTCCGCGTCGGCGGGACCCCGCTCCTCTTCCTCATGAACGAGGACGCCGAACATCGCCGCGCGGACGGGACCGCCGAAACCGGCATGAAGCCGCCTGAAGGACTTCGGGAGCCGGTCTTCGCGGACGGGACGGACACCGGCAGGCCGGGCGCGCCCCTCAACCCGAAGAACGAATGGGCGCTCTTTGTCGCCCGCGTGGTCGAGCGGTTCGACGCCGACGGGAAAGACGACGCGCCGGGGTCCCCGAAGGTCACATGGTTCACCGTCTGGAACGAGCCGGACTGGCTGCCCTGGCCGGAACGCCCTTCCGTCGCCAACCAAAAGATGTGGCGCAACTGGTGGGGCCGAGACACCGGCGATCTCGCCCGGCTGGCGTTGGTCTCGTACCGCGCCGCGAAATCCGCCAATCCCCGCGCGAAAGTCGGGATGCAACTCTGCTTCCCGGAGACCCTCGCCATGCTCCTCGACGACAGGAAGCATCCGCTCGACCGCAACTGCGATTTTGTGGATTACCACTCCTACGCCGGGCCGTCCTCGGACAGCAACGTCTATCACGGCGATGGCCTGCTCCCCATGCTGCGGCGGATGAAGGCCGAATACCTTCAGCGCAAACTGGCGCCGCCTCAATTCCTCTGCACTGAATCGGGCGTAACAGGAGGGCTACCGGGCAGTCCCTCCGGGCGAACGCAGGCGGCGGCGGTCCTCAAGGTGAACGTGGCGGCGGCGGCGGCGGGACTCGTCACGGTCTGCTGGTACGGCCTCAACGATCCCAGTTGGCAGGAGATGGGCCTCATCGGGGACCTCACCGGGCTGCCGAGCGACGGCAAAGGCGCGGTCATGAAGGACGCCTGGACCGCGATGGGCACGGTGGGACTCCTCCTGCGGACGGGGACCCGCTTCGTGCGGGAACTCCCTCTGGGCGAGAAGGCGCACGGCTACGCCTTCCGGGACGCGGCTGGGCGCGATCTCGTCTTCGCCTGGGCCGACGACGGGCTGGGACCGGACCCGAAGACTCCGGCGACCGACGCGAGCGTGACCGTCCGCCTGCCCATGGCGTCGGGACGCTGGGAGACGCTGCCGTGGGACTACACTCGCGGGAAGCGACCAGGCAAAACCCTCACCGTGGGGGCGGACGGCGCCGAACTCACGCTGACTCCGATGCCGACGATCCTGCGGCGCACGCCTGTAGTCCATCGCGCCGGAAAGCCGAAAGGAACGACGAAATGACCCCTCGCGACGTGATGCGGGCCGCCATGGCCCATGAGGAGACGCCGGAGGTCCCTTACACGGTGGCGTTCGAGGACGAAACGGACCTTCGCCTGGACGACTGGTACGGCTCCACCGAGTGGCGCGGCTGGATCACCCCCTACATCACACGAGTGGCGGCGGTGGACACCGATCTCCGCACGCCGGTGGACGCCACTCATTACCGCGACGGCTACGGCGGCCTCTGGCGCAGCGACCGGCGCCCGTGGCATCTCGAAACGCCGCCCCTCGCGGAGCCATCGTTTGAAGGCTACACCTTCCCGAAACCCGACGCCTTCTTCCGGCCCGACTGGAAAGCCGCCGCGCGGGAGACAATCGCCGCGACCCCCGACAGCTACCATGTCGCCGACCTGGGCTGGGGACTCTTCGAGCGCACATGGGGCCTGCGCGGATTCGAGAACGCCCTGATGGACGCCGTGGCCGTCCCTGACTTCTTTGAAGAGGCGCTGGACCGGCTCACCGAACTCTATCTCGCCTTTGTGGAGTACACGGCGGACCTCCCGGTGGACGCCATTCTGTTCGGCGACGACTGGGGCGGCCAGCGCGGCGTCATCCTGGGCGCGAAGCGGTGGCGACGGTTCCTCAAGCCTCGCTGGGCGCGCATCTACGAGCGAGTGCACGCGGCGGGCAAACTCGTCATGCACCACTCCTGCGGCTCCGTGGCGGAGATCATGCCGGACATGATCGAGATCGGGATGGACGTGCTGGAAAGCGTGCAGCCCGAAGCCGAAGGCATGAATCCGTACGGCCTGAAGGCGCAATGGGGCGACCGTATCGGCTTCTGGGGCGCTCTGGGCAGCCAGTCCACCCTGCCATTTGGGACGCCGGAGGAGGTTCGGGCGGAGGTGGGTCGGCTGAAGGCGGAGATGGGGCAAGGAGGCGGCTATATCCTCGCGCCCGCGAAGCCGCTTCAGGCCGAAACTCCGATGGCCAACGCGGCGGCCATGGTCGAGGCGTTTACGGGACGAGCGGGTTAGCGTCTCCGCAGGCGCGGCGCGCTAATACGTCCAGTCGTTCTCTTTGGCGAGGGCGAGAATCCCCAGCAGGCATTCCGGGCTGGGGCGGCCGCGCGGCCCGCTCAAAATCCAGAATTGCGACAGCTTGCCATACTGGTCAATGAGAAAGACCGACGGCGCCTTGTAGACCGGATAGCCGACGCCTTCGTCGGCGTGAGGCTGATAAATATCGTACGCGTCCCCGACGGCGCCGTCCTCATCAATCAGGATGCGGGGCCGAATACTCCAGGTGTCGCGGTAGGACTTGTGCTGCTCCCGGCCGCCGCGCACCATATAAACCAGCTCGCAGTTCATGGGATTGATGATGTGCTTGAACGTGCTCCAGAGGGCGAATTCGCTGCGGGTGGTGTGACAGTAGCAGCCGCGCCCGGCGTGAATGATGACCATTTTGCCCCGGTAATCCGACAGATTCCACGGCTGGCCATCGGTGTCCAGGAGGCGGATGTCGGGCGCGTCCTGGCCGTTGAGCAGTTTGGGCATGAGCGCGAGCCTTTCGTGCCATAGTGATGCGGAGAGTTTCACAAATCGGCGTCTCGTCACTCTCAGGCCTTAAGAGGGCCTCAAGGTGTTCCGTAATAAACCATGGGGGCCGTTTTGCGCGGCGAGAGAGACGAGCAGCGCAGCCAGTGTAACCCAGGCGGGGGGCGCCGCCGCAAGCGAGCGCCGCCGAAGGTGGAGCGTATGAGAGTAGGATTGAGAACCAAGGCGGTGGTGGCGCTGGGCGCGACCCTGATCCTCGTCGCGGGGCTGGCCGCCTGGCCCGCCATGAGCATCCTCCGCCGGGTGGAAGCCAACCTGGGCATGGCGTTCGCGCGCAACGCCACTCAACTCTCCCGGCAGCGCATCCTCACCCCCATCACGCGGGAACTCGCCCTCTCCCAGCGCCTCACCGACGCCGGGGTCACGCGCGACTGGCTCGCCGACGCGCTCAATCCCGTGAAAAAACGCCTCTTCTTCACCGAAGCGGAGCGATACCGCCGCGCCTTCGCCGATCATTCCTGGTTCATCGCCGTGCGGCAAACCGGCGAATACTTCTTCAACGACGCTTCTAAGCGTGATGAACGCCCCCGCCAAATCCTTCGGGCCAACCGTCCCGCGGACAGCTGGTTCTTCAGCAGCCTCAAAGCGAACCACGACTTCAATATCAACGTGGACGCCAACGTGGACACCGGCGCCACCAAGGTTTGGTTCAACGTTCTCGCCCGCGACGGCGGCGTTCCCGTCGGCGTGGTGGGCAGCGGGCTGGACCTCACGGCGTTCCTGCGGCGCTACATGGCCCGGGGCGAGCGAGGCGTCACCTCCATGATGGTGAACGCCCAGGGCGCCATCGAAGCCCATCCCGACCGCCGCCTCATTGACTACTCCACCGTCAGCAAGGCGAACGGCGGGGGCAACACCCTGTATCGGCTGTTGCCGCGCCCCGAAGACCGCGATGCCCTCCGCGACGCCCTCCGCGACGCCCAGGCTCATCCCGACGCCCTCCCCACTTTCTGGGGCGATCTGGACGGCCAGCGTCAACTCTTCGCCGTCGCTTCCATCCCCGAACTCCACTGGTTCGCCCTCACCGCCGTGGACCTGAGCGCCGCCCGACTCCTCGACCGCGGCCTCTGGCTGCCCCTGGTCATTGGGGGCATCGTCCTCCTCGCCCTGATCGTAATCGCCGGAAGCGTGGTGGTGGATCGCCTGGCCCTGGCGCCCCTCCTTCGTCTCACCCGATCCGTGCGACGCATGGGGACAGGAGACTACGCGGTGGACCTGCCGCCCGCCGCAGATGATGAACTGGGCGAACTGACGCGGGCCTTTGGCGCCATGGCCGAGCGGGTGCGCACCCACACCGAGGAACTGGACGGCAAGGTGCGGGAACGAACCCGCGAACTCGTCACCGTGAACCACGAACTCGTCACGGTGAATGAGGCGATGGCGGCGGCCCATAAGCAGATCGGCGACAGCATCGAATACGCCAGCATGATCCAAAACGCCCTCCTCCCCGCCCGCGATATGCAGCGCTCCCTCGCCGAAAGCCACTTCGTCCTGTGGCGGCCCCGCGACATCGTGAGCGGCGACTTCTACGTCTACCGCGCCGACGATCAGGGCTGCCTTCTCGGCGTAGTGGACTGCGCGGGCCACGGCGTCCCTGGCGCCCTGATGACGATGGTCGCCCACACCGCCATCACCGTCGCCACCGAGATGTACGGCCTGACCGATCCCGCCCGGCTCCTCCACGAACTCGACACGCGCGTGCGATGCATCCTCCAGACCGAAGCCGACCGCTCTCAGGTGGCAACCCACATGGACGCCGGGTTCGCCTATGTGGACTTTCAGGCGCGGAAGGTCTCGTTTGCGGGCGCCAAAGTCTCCTTGTACTGGTGTGACGGTCATACTATAGGGGAATCGCGGGGCGCCCGTTACGCGATCGGCGGCAAGCGAAACCCGACCTTCACCACCACCGAAACGCTGCTCGACCCGAACCAGACCTTCTACCTGACCACCGACGGCCTGCTGGACCAGGCGGGCGGCCCCAGGGGGTTCGGGTTTGGCAACCGACGATTCGCCGAGGTGATGAAGCGCCACTCCGCGCGACCCCTCGCCGAGCAGCGCCACGCCTTCGAGGAGGAGCTGAAAGCCTACCAGGGGGACCTCCCCCAGCGCGACGACATCACCATGCTCTGCTTTCGCTTCACCTGAGCAACGCCTCCGTCTCCATTCCGCCTCCTGACGGCTCTGACACCTTTGACGCTTCTGGCGGGCGGCGCCTCCTCCCCATCACCACCGTTTCGTACCCGCGACCCCCTCACTCACTCCCGGCGAGGAAGAATAGAATCGGGCCATGGATCACACCGACGTTTATCTGCTGCGCGAAACCTACAACCAGAAGGGCATCCTCCTCTGCTTCAACGGGCCATTCTCCCAGGCCCTGATTGAGGAGATTGGCAACGCCCTCCGCAACTACATGGAAAGCGAGGCCGCTTCCTCCTCCTCCACGCGCGACGTGTTCGCCGCCTACATCGAAATCGCCCAAAATATACGGCAGTACGCCGCGCTCAAAGGCTACAACGAAGCCGAAGCCTCCGCCACGGTCGTCATCGGCCGGGAAGGGGAGCGCTACGTCATCGCGGCGGGCAATGTGGTGGAGCCGGATGACGGCCTCGCCCTCATCGAGCGCGTGAACCGGCTGGCATCCCTCGACAAGGGCCAACTTCGGGCGCAGTACAAGGAACGCCTCCGCACGCCGCGCGATCCCGACGCCACCACCGCCGGGCTGGGCCTCATAGACATCGCGCGCAAGGCGAGCGCCCCTCTGTCGTGTTCCCTGCGGCCGGTCAACGCGGGCCAGCGGATGTTCTTCAGCCTGCGAGTCGTCCTCTAGCGCCACAGATTCCCTGCCGTCGTCGCCCCCCTTTTACTACCGAGGGCCTGCTCCTTCGCTCCCCCCGACTCCTTACGATCTCCCTGGAATGAACGCATGGAAACCCTCACGATCCCCCCCACTCAATCGTCTCCCGCCATCGTCGCTGACGGGGAGAGAGGTGTCATCGAGATGCGGGGCGACTCGTATCCTGAAAACTCCTACGCCTTCTTTGAGCCTCTCGTCGCCTGGTTCCAGGCCTACCTTGCTGAAACCGATCTCCCCCTGCGCCTGGAATTGCATCTCCTCTATCTCAACACCAGCAGCGTAAAAATCATGATGGACCTCCTCGACGCTTTGGAAGACGCTCATCAGACGGGCCGGGAGGTCGCCGTCAAATGGTTCTACGACGCTGAAAACGAACGGATCGCCGAGCTGGCCAATGAATTCAAAGAAGACTGTTCCTTCCCGTTTGACATTCTCGCCGTCGAGGCCGATGCGCGTCCGTGACGACGGCCAACTGGAGCGCGACATCGAGAGCCTGCTGGCCAACCCGGAGCTGGCGGACCACCCCCTGCGCGCCCCTCTTGCGGACCTGTACGCCCGCTTCACCGAGCAACTCACGCAACTGGAACGGCTCACTTCCATCTCCGACGGCTTTCATTCCGCGCTGAGGGAACACAATCAATCCCTCACCGAGCGGTACCGGCGCCAAATCCGGCAACTCCACAAAATCGTGGTCATCTCCGATCAGTATCAGGGCATGCTTCGGGACCTGAACGAAGCCCTCAAGGTCGCCTCCACCCAGGACGCGCTGACTCATCTGCCCAATCGCCGCTTTATGGTGGAGCGGCTTCAGGCGGAAACTGCGCTCTGCCTGCGAGACTCCACGCCCTACTCGCTCGTCATGGCGGATGTGGACCATTTCAAGCGCATCAACGACGAGGCGGGCCACGCCGCCGGGGATGTTGTGCTCGTGGAGATCGCTCAGGCGCTGAGCGCCGAACTGCGCGGCTACGACGTGTGCGCCCGGTGGGGCGGCGAGGAGTTTCTGATTCTGCTGCCTCACACGCCGCTGGAACTGGCGACGGAGGTCAGCGAGCGACTGCGGCGCGCTGTGGAACGCATCACATGGCACGAGCACCCGGCGGGATGGGTGACGGCCAGCTTCGGCGTGGTGGAACATGAGCGTGGCTCCCACTATGAAGAGACGATCCGGCGAGCGGATCAGGCGATGTACGACGCCAAGTCGGAAGGTCGCAATCGCATCGTGCGGGCGTGACGCGCTCACGCTGAGCGCCGCTGAAGACGCTCAGTTCCGAATACCCCCGGCTAATGAGGAGACGTGACGAGCCAGGCGACTCCGTACGCCACCAGCCCGGCGAGAAACGCCAGGACGCCCCCACAACCTGCCAGCCGTGACAAACAACCCAAACTCATTGAGAGGATTCCTTTCCGCGTTCTTCCGGTTCTTTCGACGCGCGGCTATGCGACATCACCGTCTCAGCGATGCGACACCACCGCAACGTTTGGACTATGATGCGGGATGAACTCCCCCGGCGGCAAACCCCAGCGACTCGGCCAAAACACGTGAAGCGCGACCGGCCAGGGGCGAGCGAGAACTGAACGCCGCGCGGGTTGCGCGAAAGGAGAACACATCGTGCCCCAGACTCTGCCATGGAGCGCCGAACGCCCTCACACGCTCGTCATCGCCTGCTCTGACGGACGCTTTCAGGAACAACTGGATGACTACCTCCACGGCGACCTCGGCATCCGCAGCTACGACCGGCTCTACCTGCCCGGTGGCCCCGGCGCCCTCACCGCCTCCGACCTCGACTTTAGCCGGGCGGATCGCCAACGGTGGGAATGCGACTTCCTCCTGAAGGCCCACGAAATCGAACGGGTGATCCTCGTCTTTCACTCCGGAGCCGCCGATGGCCCCGATGAAGCCATGTGCGCCGACTATCGCCGCCGATTCCCGACCCTCACCACGGCGCAGCTGCGCGCCCAACAGGAAACCGACGCCCGCGAACTCCTCCTCACCCACTTCGGGGGGCCGGATCGCCTTCGCGTGGAGGTCCTGCGCGCCGAAACCACCGCCCAATACCGGGTGCGATTCGTGGGGCTGGGTGAGGGTTGAATCGAGAGACGGACGGGAGGCCTGAAGGACTTGCCTTTTCGGCGGGAACGCGATACGATAATTCAAATCGTTAACGGATTATCAATACAGCCCTCCCGCCTCCCTTCCGCTCCCCTTCTTCTCCTACTGAAGGGAGCGCCCCCTCCCTGCCGCCATGACCGCCTTGACCCACGCTGAACTGATCCATTGGCTCCGCGAGACCGATGACTCCCGCCTTGATACCCTCTGGCGCATGGCCGATGAAACGCGCCGGACCCACGTCGGCGACGCGGTGCATCTGCGCGGCCTCATCGAGTTCTCCAGCCACTGCGCCCGCGCCTGCGCCTACTGCGGCCTGCGCGCTCCTAATTCGGCGGTCGTCCGGTATCGCATGACCTCCGACGAAATCGTGGAGTGCGCACATCAGGCCGTCGCCTTTGGGTATGGCGCCGTCGTTCTCCAATCCGGGGAAGACCGAGGGTTTACCGCTGCCGCCCTCGCCGACATCGTGCGCCGCATCAAGGACGAGACACCCCTCGCCGTCACCCTCTCCGTGGGCGAGCGGGACAACGCCGAACTCGCCCTGTGGCGCGCCGCCGGGGCGGACCGATACCTGCTGCGCTTTGAGACCTCGAACTCCGCCCTCTACCGCGCCATTCATCCCGACCTGCCGGGCCGTCCCTCCGACCGCGTGGCGCAACTCATGCGACTGCGCGCCCTGGGCTACGAAATCGGGAGCGGCGCCATGATCGGCATTCCTGGTCAGACCTGGGATGACCTGGCCCGTGACCTGTTCCTCTTCGCCGAGTTGGAACTCGATATGATCGGCGTCGGGCCGTATCTCCCCCACCCCGACACCCCGCTCGCCGCGATAACGCCTCTGCACGCGATCAACCCGCAGCAGGTTCCCAACTCGGAGGAGATGACCTACAAGGCGCTCGCCCTCGCCCGGCTGACGCGGCCCACGGCGAATATCCCCGCCACCACGGCCCTCGCCACCCTTAACAAGCGCTATGGCCGCGAACTCGGACTGCGGCGCGGCGCGAACGTCGTCATGCCCAACCTCACGCCGCCCCGGTACCGCGAACAGTACCAGATTTACCCCGATAAGGCGTGCCTCACCGAAAGCGCCGCCGACTGCCACGGCTGTATGCGGTGGCGCATCGAGTCCATCGGGCGCACCGTAGGCGTCGGGCGTGGCGACTCCCCCAGTCAACTCGCACGACAAACCGCCTCTCCCGACCCGCAGAAGGGACCGTTATCCGCATGTCCGTAACCACCGCTTCCTTCTCCTCTTCCGCCCCATCCCGCCTCGCCGACGACTTCATCGCTCAGGCGGACCTTCGGCGCTTCCTCAATCAGCCGGTGGACCCCGCCCGCTTCGAGGACGTGATCGCCAAGGCGATGGCGAAGGAAGCCCTCTCGCCGGAAGAGGCGGCGGTCCTCATCAACGCCGCCGCCCCCGATCAGGTCGAGCGCATCTTCGAGGCCGCTCGCGACCTGAAGCGCCGCGTGTACGGCAATCGCATCGTCTTGTTCGCCCCGCTGTACGTTGGCAACCTGTGCGTCAACGACTGCGCCTACTGTGGATTCCGCCGCTCCAATCCCGACTCGATTCGCCGCACCCTGAGCGCCGATGAACTCCGCGCCCAGGTCGAGGCGCTGGAGTCGGTGGGCCATAAGCGCCTCATCCTCGTGTTCGGGGAACACGCGCGATACGACGCTCGCTTCATCGCCGACGCCGTGCGGACGGTGTACGCCACGAAAACCGGCAAGGGCGAGATTCGCCGGGTGAACATCAACGCCGCGCCGCTCAGTGTGGACGATTATCGCATCGTGAAGGACGCGGGCATCGGGACGTATCAGGTCTTCCAGGAGACGTATGACCGGGAGACGTACGCGGCGGTTCACCCGGCCAACACGCGCAAGGGCGATTACCTGTGGCGGCTGCACGCCCTGGGCCGCGCGATGGAAGCCGGGATTGACGACGTGGGCCTGGGGGCGCTCTTCGGGCTGACCGACTGGCGCTTCGAGACGCTGGGGCTGGTCCGCCACGCGCGGTATCTTCAGGAGACGTACGGCGTGGGGCCGCACACGCTCAGTTTCCCCAGGCTGCAACCCGCAAGCGGCGTCACCCTGCCCGGCGACACCCTCGTGAACGACTATGACTTCAAGCGCATCGTCGCCATCCTCCGCCTCGCCGTCCCCTACACCGGCCTGATCATGACGTGCCGCGAGAGCGTGGAGGTCCGCCGGGAGGTTCTTGGCTTCGGGGTGTCGCAGATTGACGCGGGGACGCGGCTGGAGCTGGGCGGCTACACCGAATCGCGGGACGCGGACGCTGTTCGGCGCCAGCAGTTTGAACTGGGGGATTCGCGGTCGCTGGACGAAGTGACGCGCGAGCTGCTGACCGACGGCTATCTCCCCAGCTTCTGCACGGCCTGCTATCGGCTGGGGCGCACCGGCGAAGTCTTCATGGAGTACGCCATTCCCGGCTTCATCGAGCGGTTCTGCACGCCCAACGCCCTCACCACCCTACAGGAGTACCTGACCGACTACGCCTCTCCCGACACCCGCGCGGCGGGGGAGCGGGTCATCGCGGAGGAACTGGCCCTGCTCCCCACCGACCGCGCCCGCGCCCATGTGGAGGAGAAATTGACCCGCATCCGCGACACCGACGCCCGCGACCTCTCCTGCTGAACGGCTCCTGACACCCCACTTCCATGACCTTCCGCACCGAAAGCGATCTTCTGGGCGACCTGCCCGTCCCCGCCGACGCCCTCCACGGCGCGCACACGCAGCGGGCGCTGGAGAACTTCAGTCTGGCGGGCCGTCCGCCGCATCCCGCGCTCATCCACGCGTTTGGCGCGGTGAAACTCGCGTGCCTACGGACGAATCAGGACCTGCGCCCGTGGCCGCCGGAGGTGTTTGAGGCGATGGAAATCGCCTGCGAAGAGATGAGGCGGGGCGACCTCGATGCAAGCGTGGTGGTGGACGCGCTGCAGGGTGGCGCAGGCACCTCCACCAACATGAACGTCAATGAGGTTTTGGCCAACCGCGCGCTCCAGCGCCTGGGCCAGCCGCCGGGGACCTATGCGCTTATCCATCCCATCGAGGACGTGAACCGGCATCAGTCCACCAACGACACCTATCCCACGGCGCTGAAGGTGGCCGCGCTGACCGGCCTGCGCGAACTGGAGCGGCAGGTCGTCGGGCTGGTGGAGGCGTTTCAGGGGAAGGAGCGCGAGTTCGCCGACCTCGTGAAGGTGGCGCGCACCGAGTATCAGGACGCCGCGCTGACGACCCTGGGCCGCGCGATGGGCGCCTTCGCGGAGCCTCTGGCGCGGGACCGGTGGCGCATCTCCCGGTGCGAGGAGCGGTTGCGGGTCGTCAACCTGGGCGGCACGGCCATCGGCAGCGGCCTGGGGGCGCCCCGCGCCTATATCTTTCGCGTGGTGGACCGCCTGCGGGACATTACCGGGTTCGGCCTCGCCCGCGCGGAGAACCTCGCCGACGCCACCCAGAACGCCGACGTGTTTGTGGAAGTGAGCGGCATTCTCCGCGCGCTGGCGTGCAGCCTAATGAAAATTTGCGGCGACCTGCGGCTGCTTTCCTCCGGGCCGTCGGCGGGCTTTGGCGAGATACGGCTGCCCCCTCGGCAGGCGGGGTCCTCGCTCATGCCGGGCAAGGTGAACCCGGTCATCCCCGAAGCGGTGACGCAGGCCGCCCTTGCCGCGATGGCGCACGATTTCGCACTGACTCAGGCCTGCTCAATGGGCAGCCTCGAACTCAATCCGTTCATGCCGCTCATCGCCGACAACCTCCTGAGCGAGATAGACCTCCTCGCCCGCGCGTGCGACACGCTCAACCGCCTCTGCGTGACCGGGATGGAGGCCGCCCCCGACCGCCTCCGCATGCACCGGGAGAACGGCACGGCGGCGGCGACTGCGCTGGTGGAAACCCTCGGCTACGATGCGGCGTCTCTGGCGGCGAAGCGAGCGCTGGAGACCGGCCTGTCCCTGCGCCAGGTCGTCGTGGAAGGCGGCCTCCTCACCGAGGCGGAGTTCGAGGCGCGCGTTCGCCCTGAAAGCGTCACCCGCCTCGGCTCCTGACCCCTTCCCACGCCTCTCCGCGCTTCACGTTCCGGCATTCCCCGGAGTTAGCCTGACGCTTATGACTCGCGCTCCCAAAAGTCTTCGGCTGCACATCGGAATCTTCGGGCGACGCAACACCGGCAAGTCGTCGCTGCTCAACGCCCTCACGCGGCAGCGCGTCTCCATCGTCTCCATCGTGGCGGGAACGACCACGGACCCCGTGGAGAAGCCGATGGAGCTGCTGCCACTGGGGCCGGTCCTCTTCATTGACACCGCCGGGGTGGACGAAGACCTGACCCTGGGGGACGACGCGAGCGCCCTGGGGGCCATGCGCGTGGAGAAGACGCGGCAGGTGTTTGACCGCGCGGACATGGGCGTCCTCGTGGTCGCGGAAGCGGGATGGGGCGCCTTCGAGGAGGGCATCCTCGGCGAGTTGAAGGCGCGCGACTGCCCGACGCTCGTCGTCTTCAACAAGGCGGACCTCGTGGAGCCGGCCCCCGCCCTTCTCGCCCGCCTGCACGGCGATAAGGTGGAAACCGTGCGCGTCTGCGCCCTTAGTGGCGACGGACTCCCGGCTTTGCGTGAAGCCCTCATCCGCGCGGCCCCGGAAGAGTTCCTCAAGGCGCCCCCGCTGCTCGGGGACCTGGTGCGGCCCGGCGACCTCGTGATGCTTGTCACGCCGATAGATATGGAAGCGCCCAAAGGCCGACTCATCATGCCGCAAGTCCAGGCGATTCGGGACCTGCTGGATCACGACGCCTGCTGCATGGTGGTGAAGGAGCGGGAGCTGCGTCACGCGCTGAGTCTCCTCCATCGCCCGCCCGCGCTGGTCGTCACCGATTCGCAGGCGTTCCTGAAGGTGGCGGCGGACACTCCTGCGGAGGTTCCGCTCACGTCGTTCTCCATTCTCTTTTCTCGGGCCAAAGGCGATTTGGTGGAGTTTGCGCGGGGGGCCGCCGCGATTGACCGACTGCGATCCGGCAGTCGCATCCTGGTGTGCGAGACGTGCGCGCATCACCCAATAGGGGACGACATTGGGCGGGTGAAGCTCCCACGCTGGCTGCGGCAGTATGTGGGAGGCGGCCTGGAGTTCACGCACACGCAGGGTCACGATTTCCCGGAGGAGGTCCGCGCGTACGATCTGGTGGCGCACTGCGGGTCGTGTTCCCTCAATCGTCGGGAAGTGTTGTCGCGGGTGGCGCGGTGCAGGGAGGCGGGGGTCCCCATCACGAACTACGGCATGGCGATCGCGCACACGCTGGGAGTGTTTGAACGGGCGCTGCAACCGTTTCCCGCTGCGCTGGACGCCTGGCGAGAGAGCCGGTCGCAGGCCAGGTAAGGATCAACCGCCAGGGTCAACCTCCAACGCAGAGCGCTCAGAGGACGCGAACCCCCTGGGGACTGAAGAGACTCAGGGGACTGAGGGGAAGGTGGGGGCTGAGGGGAGAGCGCTCAGAAGTCCGGGCGGTTATAACCGCTGCAACGACCCCACAAAGTCGGCCTTCGCCGACTCCCGCCCTGCCGAAGCCTTCCGTCCATGAGCGATAACCCTACCTCACCCCGGCCTTCGGCCACCCCTCTCCCACAGGAGAGGGGCCAGTGGACAGCCATATTCTTATATCCCATCATTGCTCCCCGAACCCGCGCAGGGACCCCCGAACCCGCGCAGGGACCCCCGAACCCGCGCAGGGACCCCCGAACCCGCGCAGGGACCCCCGAACCCGCGCAGGGACCCCCGAACCCGCGCAGGGACCCCCTAACCCGCGCAGCAACCTCTCCCTAACTTGCGCAGCAACCCCCCATAACCCAAACAGCAACCCCTCCCTAACTTGCGCAGCACCCCCCCCTAACCCGCGCAGGCGGGTTTCGTGTAGTTGTTGCAGCGGTTTCAACCGCCCGGACTTCTGAGCGCTCTCCCTTCAGTCCCTTCAGTCCCCTCAGTCCCCTCAGTCCCCAGGGGGTTCTCTGCGTCCTCTGCGCGCTCTGCGTTGGAGGTTGACCCTCATTCGAGTTCCCTCTCGAAGTTCCGCCGGAAATCTCGCTAATTTCTCCGCGAAGTCTTCCCACCTCGTACACCGTGCGGTATAATGTGGCGTAGTCGTTAGAGGATTAACGATTGCCCACCGGAGGCCTGATCATGGAACGCGCCCATATCTTCCGGCTGGAAAGCTACCTGATGTACCTGGCGGAACTCAAAGCCCGCGGCCAGACGCGCGTCACCAGCGAGGAACTCGCCTCGGTCGTCGGCCTCTCCGCCAGCCGCGTCCGTCAGGACTTCACCCGCCTCCACATCCAGGGCAAACCTCGAACCGGCTACGACCTCGCCGAACTCGAAATCCTCCTCTACGCCGACCTGGACCTGATGACGGAGAAAGGGATGTGCCTCGTCGGGTACGGCAACATGGGCCGCGCCCTCGCCCACAGCCGAATCTGGTGCCACGGCGGCTTCGCCCTGCGCGCCATCTTCGACTCCGACCGAGGCATCGTCGGCGAGTACGTCGGTGATACGCCGGTGCGACACGTGCGCGAACTGCACGGCGTCATCCGCACCGAAGGCATCACCTGCGCCTGCCTTACCGTCCCCTCGGCGGCGGCGCAAACCGTCACGAGCATGCTGGTCGCCGCCGGGATTCAGGCCATCTGGAACTTCGCGCCGGTGGACCTTCAGGCGCCCCCGTCTGTCATCATCGAAAATCAACGCCTGGAACAGGGTCTCATGACCCTCTCCTACTTAATGAAATCCTCCCGTCGGGACCGCCCCGCCCCCTCCGTCGTTACGGAGCCGAAGCGCAAGTCCCCAGACCCGTAACGCGCTTCTCCATCCGGCGTTCGACTCCGACGGTTCTCTCTGCTTCCTCATTCAGCCCGTTTGGAGAACGCCGCGGTGTCTCAACTGACCGTCGAACGCCCCATGAAGGCGGATCGCAGCTTTGCGCGTGTGCAGGAGATCATTCAGGAGTGTGGCGCCACCGAAAGCGCCCTCATCCCGATCCTCCAGCGCGTCCAGGACGAATACCGGTACCTCCCCCAGGAAATTCTTGCCTACATCTCCACCGCCTTGCGCATCTCTCCCGCGACCGTCTGCGGCGTGGCGACCTTTTACGCCCAATTCTCGCTGGAGCCCAAGGGCAAGCACGTCGTCCGCGTCTGCGACGGCACCGCCTGCCACGTCCGCGACAATCGCGCTCTCATCGAATCGATCCGCAAGCGCCTTCGCCTGAAAGGGAAGGAAAAGACGACCGTTGACCAGTTGTACACCCTCGAAGTGGTGAACTGCATCGGCGCGTGCGCGCTCGCTCCCGCCGTGGTGGTGGATGAGCAGGTGTATGGGCAAATGACCGGCGAACGCCTCGTGAAACTCATCAACGAGATTGACGCCCGCGAGCAGGAGGAGGACCTGTGACGACCCTCAC
The DNA here is from genome assembly GCA_038240635.1 of Armatimonadota bacterium. GTDB lineage: Bacteria > Armatimonadota > DTGP01 > DTGP01 > JAHWJO01 > JBBRGS01. The sequence goes on along the minus strand of JBBRGS010000002.1, from coordinate 14,876 downwards.
CCCCATTCTCCACCCCGAAGCCCTCGACACTCTCCGCGAGCAAGCCAGCGCCGTCCTCGACAGCGATGCCCTCCGCGTGGTCGTCTGCGGCGGCACCGGCTGCAACTCCAACGGCAGTGGCGCCGTCTACGAAGCCCTCCTCGCCGCTGTGGAAGAGCGCGACCTCCCCCTGCGGGTGGACCTCCTCGATGAAGCGGAGATGGACGCCCTCTCCCTCACCTTTAGCGGCTGCTCCGGCTTCTGCGAGGTCGGCCCCATCGTCCGCATCCTCCCCGAAGATTACTTCTACGTGCGCGTGAAGCCCGCCGACGCCGCCGAAATCGTCGAAAAGACGCTCATGGGGAACGAACCTATCCAGCGGCTGATGTACAAGGACCGCCACTCCGGCGAGCCGTACGCCCGGCGCGGCGACATCCCCTTCTACCGTCACCAGGTCAACATCACGCTGGACGACTGCGGCCTCATTGATCCCGCCGATATCCGGCAGTACATCGCCCATAGCGGCTACAAGGCTCTCGCCGACTCCCTCTTCAACCAGACGCCCGAAACCGTCATTGATGAAGTGACGAAAAGCGGCCTGCGCGGGCGCGGCGGTGGCGGATTCCCCACCGGCGTCAAGTGGAACATCACCCATAAGGTGCGCGGCGAAAAGAAGTATGTCGTCTGCAACGCCGATGAGGGCGATCCCGGCGCGTTCATGGACCGCAGTGTGCTGGAAGGCAACCCTCACGCCGTGCTGGAAGGCATGGTCCTCGCGGGATACGCCATCGGCGCGGACGAGGGATATGTGTATGTCCGGGCGGAGTACCCGCTCGCGGTGCGGCGCATCCGGCACGCCATTCAGCAGGCGGAGGAAGTTCATCTTCTCGGCGACGGCATACTCGGCACGGCGTTCTCCTTCCACATCAAAATTAAGGAAGGCGCGGGCGCGTTCGTCTGTGGCGAGGAGACGGCCCTCATCGCCTCCATCGAAGGCCAGCGCGGGATGCCCCGGCCCAAGCCGCCGTTCCCGGCCCAGGGAGGGCTGTGGGGCAGGCCGACCGTCGTGAACAACGTGGAAACGCTCGCCAACATTCCCAAAATCCTCCGCAACGGCGCCGAATGGTACCGTAGTTTCGGGAACGAGAAGTCGGCGGGGACGAAGGTGTTCGCCATCACCGGGGACATCGTGAACACCGGCCTCATCGAAGTGCCGATGGGGACGACCCTCGGCGACGTGGTCTACAAGGTCGGCGGCGGCATACGCGGCGGCAAGCAATTGAAGACTGTGCAGATCGGCGGGCCGTCCGGTGGCTGCCTCACGACGCAACATCTCGATCTGCCGCTTGATTACGACTCCCTGCGGAGCGTCGGCGCGATGGTCGGCAGCGGTGGCCTCGTCGTGATGGATGAAGACACCTGCATGGTGGAAGTCGCTCGCTTCTTCATGACGTTCACGCAGAGCGAGTCGTGCGGGAAGTGCGTCCTGTGCCGCGAAGGCACGAAGCGGATGCTCGAAATCCTGGAAAAGATCGTCGCCGGAAATGGGAAGGTTGAGGACATCTCCACGCTGGAAGAGCTGGCCGAAACGGTGCGCGACGGGTCGCTGTGCGGTCTGGGTAAAACGGCGCCGAACCCGGTTCTCTCCACGCTGAAGCATTTCCGGGACGAGTACCTGGCGCACGTGGTGGACAAGCGGTGCCCCGCCGGACAGTGCGCGGCGTTCCTGAACTACTCCATCGATGCGGCGAAGTGCAAAGGGTGCCGTCTGTGTGGCAAGAAGTGCCCGGTGGACGCTATCACCGGCTCGGTGAAGGAGCCGCACCTCATTGATCAGGAGAAGTGCATCAAGTGCGGCGCCTGCTTCGACGCCTGCCGCCTGAACGCGGTGCTGGTGGGTTGATCCCCTCGTTCCTTCCCTTCTAATCCCGACGGGCGGGGTCACACACCCTTTCGCCCAGGAGTTTAGGCGATGAATTCCAATCACGTGACGGTGGACGGCGTGCAGGTCGAACTCAACGGCGAGCGCAACGTCCTCGAACTGGTCCGCAAGGCGGGGATTGACCTGCCGACCTTCTGTTACCATTCGGAGCTCTCCATCTACGGGGCGTGCCGGATGTGCGTCTGCGAAATTGAGGGAAAGGGGCTTCAGGCGACCTGCTCGCTGCCTCCCGAACCCGGCATGGTCCTGCGGACCACCACGGAGAAGACCCTCCGCATCCGCCGCATGGCGTTGGAACTGCTCCTCTCCAACCATTGCGGCGATTGCCCCACCTGCAGCAAAAACGGCCAGTGCCGCCTTCAGACGCTGGCGCAGCAGCTCGGCGTGCGGGAGATACGGTTCCCGAAGCCGGAGTTCACCCACGAATTGGATGAGTCGACGCCCTCACTCGTGCGCGATCCCGGCAAGTGCATCCTGTGCGGCGACTGCGTGCGAATGTGCCGCGAGGTGCAGGGCCTGGGCGTGCTCGACTTCAGCGGACGCGGCTGGGACGTGACGGTGAACGCCGCGTTCGGCAAGCCGATGGCCGAAGTGGAGTGCGTGCAGTGCGGCCAGTGCGTCTCCACGTGCCCCACCGGCGCCCTCACCGTGAAGAACGAGACCAATCGCGCATGGGAACTGCTGTACGACACCGGCAAAACCGTCGTGGCCCAGGTGGCTCCGGCGGTGCGCGCGGCGGTTGGCGAGACGTTTGGAGTCCTGGACGGCGAAGTGGCGATGGGCAAATTGGCCGCCGCCCTGCGACGCCTCGGATTCAACAAGGTGTACGACACCTCGTTCGCGGCGGACCTGACGACGGTGGAAGAGGGCACGGAGTTCCTGAAGCGGCTGGCGACCGGCGAGCGTCTGCCTCAGTTCACCAGTTGCTGTCCCGCCTGGGTGAAGTACGCCGAGCAGTCGTTCCCGGATTACCTCGACAATCTTTCCACGTGCCGCAGCCCGCAGCAGATGTTCGGGGCGCTGGCGAAGAAGCATCTGCCGGATGAACTCGGCGTCGCGTCGGAGGCGCTGGTCGTCGTCTCCATCATGCCATGCACCGCGAAGAAGTTCGAGGCGGCGAGGCCGGAATTCGCCACCGAGGGGACGCCGGATGTGGACCTCGTGCTGACGACCCAGGAGATTATTCGCATGATTGAGCAGGCAGGGATACGCTTCGCCGACCTCGCCCCGGAAGCGCTCGATATGCCGTTCGGGATGAAGACCGGCGCGGGCGTCATCTTCGGCGCGACGGGCGGCGTGGCGGAAGCCGTGCTGCGACTGGCGACCCTGGGAAGCGACCCGAAGAACCGCAACTCAATTGACTTCCACGACGTGCGCGGCATGGACGGCCTGAAGGAAGCCCAGGTCACCGTGAACGACCGCGTGGTGAAGCTGGCCGTGGTTAACGGGCTGGAGAACGCGCGGCAATTGATGGAGCGCGTGAAGAGCGGCGACTCCGACTACGACATTGTGGAGGTGATGTCGTGCCGGGGCGGGTGCATCGGCGGAGGGGGGCAGCCGCTGCCTAACGACATGGCCGCCCGCGAACGGCGTCGGAAGGCGCTGTACGACTGTGACCGGGTGCAGGCGTTCCGAAACGCGGCGGACAACCCCTTCGTGCAGGAAGCGTACCGGAAATGGCTGGATGAGCCGAACAGCCACACCGCCCACGAACTGCTGCACACCTCCTACAGCCACCGGCGGCGACGGGCGAACGAAACCATCGGAGTCAATGAGAGCCACGACCCCAACATGGTCGCCGTGAAGGTTTGCGTGGGGACTGGCTGCTACCTCAAAGGCTCCTACGACACGCTGCATCGGCTGATGGATCAGGCCGACCGGCTCGGCTACAGCGACCGCCTGGATGTGCGGGCGACCTTCTGCTTCGAGAATTGCGGCGGCGGGCCGTCCGTGGAAATTGACGGCGAACTGTACAGCCACGTGACGCCGGACGCCGTGAACCGCCTCCGCGAGGAGGTGATCGAGCCGAAACTGGGCTACACCCCGCTGGTGAAGGAGAAAGCGCCTAACGCCTGACACCCGCCTCTGAAGCGGTCACTCTACCGGGTGAATCAGAAGATGCCCGCCCGTAAGAAGGCGGACCATAGCCGGGCCTGCGCGTCGCCTGGGATCGTTTCGGGAGACGTTCAGGCCGGGCCGAACAGCCCCAGGGGTCGCGGAGTGAAGCCGGGGAACACCTCGGTCACGCGCGAGTTGGCAAGCCGCGCCGCGAGGAGTTCCGCCAGAACCTCCCGGTAATCGGTCGTGACGCGCAGGTCTCCGGGCGGCTCCAGGCGCTCCTCGCTGAGGCCGGGCCACCGCGCCACCACCCGGCCTCCGTTCACGCCGCCGCCCATGAGGAACGCGACGCTCCCGCGCCCGTGGTCGGTGCCCAGGCCGGTGTTCTCCCGCACGCGACGCCCAAACTCCGTCATCGCCAGCAGGGTGACGCGCGAATTCAGGGGTCCCAGGTCCTTGTGGAACGCGGCCAGCGATCCCGCAAGATTCACCATGAGATTCGGCTGCCACCCTTCGGAGACCCCCTGCGCGACGTGGGTGTCCCAGCCGCCCTGATCGAGGCAAACGACTTCCAGCCCGACGCGGCCCTTAATGAGGCAGGCAGCCTGCTTCAGCCCGGTTCCCAGGGGCGTGTCCGGGTATGCGGCGCCGTGGGCGGGCCGGTAGCGCGCCGCGTCCATCTTCTCCAGCGTCCGCAGGGTGTCCAGCGTCTCCTGGCCGGCCACCGCCACCGCGTCCCCCTGGGCGCCATAGAGGCCGGAAAGCGCGCGTTTCCACGCATCCCCGTCCGCCATCGCTTCGGGGAAGGTGATGCGGTAATCCGTCAGGGAGAGCATGGCGACAGCGTCTGTTGAGCCGCGCAGCGAATCGGGCAGGCCGCCGCTGAACGCCACCGCCCGCAACGGCGACTCGGTGGCCCGCCGCTTCGTCATCAGGTGACGGGCCAGCCAGCCGCTGGCGGGACCGGCGCCGTTTTGGGCCAGGCCGCGCTCCATCGCCGTCATCGCCTCAAAATGCGACCGCGACTCGTCGTTGGAGCCGACCGCGTGGAGGACCCCCAGCTCCCCCTCGCGATAGAGCGGCAGCAGCGGCGCAAGAGCCGGGTGCAGCCCGAAGAAGCCATCGAGGTCCAGGACGCGACTTTTCGGGTCCTTCACGGAGCCTTTCGGGGCGCCCAGCGCGAGGTTGGGCCTGGCCCGAAAGTAGGCGTCCTCGGCGTGGGGGATCACGACGTTCAGGCCGTCCACTCCACCTCGCAGGAACAGCACGACGACGACGTTCCCCTCCTCGTGGCCCGTTTCCAGGGCGAGATGCGACACCGCCGAGCGCTCGGCTGCGGGCCATGCCTGAGACGCCGCCCAGGTCAGACCTCCGGCGATGCCGTTCACGATGAGGGATCGCCGGGTCCAGCGCGGCAGATGAAACGTCGGCGGAATCCGTTCGGCGGGGGCGCTCGTGGAGCGGGGACGTTCCATGGTTGTTCCTTCCACCAGAGAGGTGAACGCTGCGGGAAATGGCGCGGGAAGGGTCAGCGCCACTGGAATTCGGGGGAGGCGAGGCAGAGGGCCAACGGCTCCGCCAGAGGGCTTACCTCGGTCTTCCCTGAAGGCGCCGGGAGAGAGGAGAGCGCCGCCTTCAGTGTCTGCGCGCCGGGTTCATCCCCCTTCACGCCGAGGACCCATTCCGTCATGAACGCTTCCCGGCCTGTTGGATGCGCCCGACTCAGCGCCTCCCACCGGGCCAGCGGCAGTGATGAACCGAGGATTTGTCCCATGCCCAGCGCGAGGGAGAAGTTCCAGCGGGCGAGGAGCGAGCCGGTCCACGCGGCGGCTGTGTCGGGATAGCCGTCGGGCATAGGCCAGCCGTAGAGAGGTTCGCCCATCTTCGTCAGGTGGTCCTGAAGCGGCTTTCCGCCGTCGGTGTCGGCGTTGGTGATCCGCAGGGCGGACACCATGTAGTCGAAGGGGCGCTTGAGCAGCGGCGGGCAGTTCAGCAGGTCGTCGGAGAGCAGCAACGGGCGGAGCATCGCGGCGATGTCCCCGCCGGTTTGGGCGTAGATCGCGGCCATCTCGTTCACCCAGTGCGGGTCTTCGTGGCCGAGGAAGTAATGGCACAGTTTGACGGAGAGATGCCGCCCCGTGGCGGGGTGGCGCGAGAGGATTTCCAGCGCTTGCTCGCCGTCCTTCACGCCGCCCCCGGCGGGAATCGCGTGGCCGAGGAAGGTCTTCGCTCGATCATCATGGTGGGCGACATCAAAGCGGAACGTCCCCTTGCGCCGGGCGAACCGGTCTTCCAGCGTCCAGCCGGTGAGGCAGCGCGCCAGTTCCTGCACGTCCTTCTGCGTGTAGCCGCCGTGGACGCCGAGGGTGTGGAGTTCCATCAGCTCGCGGGCGTAATTCTCGTTGGGGACGCCCTTTTGGTTCGAGGCGTTATCGAGGTAGATGAGCATAGCGGGGCTGCGCGCCATCTCGCGGAGCAGATCGGGAAAGCGCCCCAGGGCATGCTGGCGGATCGCGCCGAACTCGTCGGCGGGCTTGAAGAACCCGGCCCACCCCTTCATGCCGTACACGTTGAAGTGATTGCTCCAGAAGTCGGCCATGCGTTCCCGCAGTTGATGGCGGCTGTAGACGGCGGAAAGGAACGCCGCGCGCTGGAGCTGGCTGAGGATTTCATAATCGGGGAGGTCGCGCATCTCCATGCCGGCCATGTGGAGGGCGTCAATCCCCCGCAGCCGTGCGGCGAAGCGCCACTCCTCCGGCGCGACGGGATGCAGCTGCTCATCCACGTACGCCGCCGCGCCCATCCGCTCCACACGCGCCGGATCGCCGGGCCGGGGGCCGAACGCGACCCGGTTCAGCAAGCGCAGCAGGGGCGGCGTGGCCAGGGAGGGCGGCGGCAGGCTCCCCGTGAACGGCGGAGCGGTGACGCGCTGGACAATGCGGGAGCAGCCGGAAAGGGCGCCCGCGCTCCCCAGGGCCGCCAGACCCAGCAGGCGGCGTCGGCTGGCCTTCACGAGAGGGGTTCTCGTTCCGCCGACGCATGGGTGAGGAGGGGGGCGGCGGAGGACACCTCCATCGAGGAGGAGTGTAGTCCTTCCTTCACCGGGGCGGAGGACGGCTCCAGTGCGCCCAGGGCCGGCGGGACTTCCGGGAGGTCACCTCGGCGGGCCGCCAGCAGAGCGCGGAACCCGATCCCTGTCCCCAGCAGCAGCATGACCGGCGCGAACAGGAACCAGCCCACCAGCGGCGCGAAACCGGCGAGGACCATCAGCCCCGCGCCCCGTAGCAGCGCATGGAACGGCGTGACTTCGGGGTCCTGCCGCCGGATGCGGGCGCCCAGACTGGCGGCGATGGCTCCCCCTCCGACCGCTCCCACCGCGAGGATACTGAGGAAGAGGCCGGTCCCGATGAGTTTGAACAGCCCGTTCGCCTGATTGAGCAGCGCGAGGGCGATCACGCCGACCGTCGCCGCCACTACCACGCCGGTGAACAGGATCGGCGCCCGACGCTTCTCCAGAAGACGCTGCCCTGTCCGGGTCAGTCCTTCAAACGCCAGCGCCGACAGGACCAGCATGGCCCATATCGTGAGGCCCACTCCCGCCACGCCTCCGATGACCGCCAACACGTCGCCAATCGTCATAGTGTCCTCCCTGGCCGGAGAAGTGTCGCTTCCGGCTGTCTGATGGGGGAACGCCGGAGGGCGGCGGGAGGTTCATCGGCTTTTACGGAACGGGGATCGCGCGAGGGCGCGCTTTAAGCCGTGCGCGGACTGAAGGCCATCTCGCCCTCTTTCCAGTCCCAGTACCAGCGCACGTGGCCGTCGAGGAAGAGGATGTTGTTCCCGCCACTGTGGCGTCCAGGGAAGTTAAGCCATGGCCACCGCTGCTGCTGGTCCCACGGACGGCTTTGCGCGCGGTTTTTGCCGCCGTCGTACACGTCCTTGTCCTGCTGAGGGGGGCAGCATTCGTTAGTGATGTCGGTGTCACCGGTGTCCTGGGAATTGGCATTTCCTTTAACGGAGGTGTTGACAGCGCGCGTGCCGGACCCCTCACAGTCGAAGATGTGGATGAGTTTGGTCTCGTTCTTCACGTCGGCAAGTTTCACTTCGCTGGTGGGGGAGTAGCCGCCATTGGCGCTGCTGGTGGCGCCCCAGTTGAGGCCATAGGAGAAGTTATGAAAGTCCGACGGGCACTGAAAAAGGGAGAGGCTCTTGTTATACATCCCCACGCGCTCGGTCCACCCTTTGCCATCGCCGTAGGTGATGTAACCTTCCATGGGCTGGAGGGTCTCGTCGTAGTCGGAGAAGTAGGCGTGAAAGGCGAGGCCGATCTGCTTGAGGTTGCTGGCGCACGACGATTGGCGCGCCTTCTCCCGCGCTTTGGCGAAGACCGGGAAGAGGATGGCGGCCAGAATGGCGATGATGGCGATGACGACCAGCAGCTCGATGAGGGTGAAGCCGCCCCGGCGAAGATTCCCGTCTGGCTCCCGAATCTGGGACGCGCGAATCCGGGAGGTGCGGTGGGCGGGGCTGGGCAGTCGGATGACCGGCTTCATGGGGGTCTCCCAGGTGGCTTTCGGTTGCGGTGATGGATGACACTCTTCGCCGCCAGGGGTGGAAGACCTGCTCTGGCGTCAGGCGCCTTTCGTCCGCTCACTGTTTGAGGGAAGGGAAACCATCCTTATTCACTCTTCGAGGGATACGGAACTTGTTCCTTCCTTTAATAGTCTCCTGATTACCCCGACGAAACGGCCTGCCTCCAGTGTGATTACTCGTCGGCGCTGACCTTTCTCTCGCCGATTTCGGCGCTGCAACCCTGGCCTCCTGGAGACTCTCATGGAACCCACTCACTACGATCAGAAGAAACCGCGATTGTCCGTCAGCGAGGCGGGACGCCTGGGCGGCGAGCGCGTGAAGGATAAATACGGCCCCGACTACTTCACCAAAATCGGAGGGAAAGGCGGCCAGCGGCTTAAAGAGTCGCGCGGCTCCGCATACTTCGCCGAAATTGGGAAAAAGGGCGGCCAGGCCGTCAAATCCAGATATGGCGCCGACCACTTTGCGGCCATCGGCCATAAGGGTGGGCAGAAGGTTCGTGAGCTGATCGAACGCGGCAAGGAAGTTTAACGTCGGCGCTCCCTGCCGGCATGGCCATTGATGTACCAAACAAGCGTGTGGGCGTTTCGTCGCGAGGCGTCCCGCCTCGGCGCCCGATGGACATGGAAGTTCACCGGGAACGGCGGAAGGGTTTCGGCTCTCCCGCCGTTTTCACGTACACTGGCGCTGTCCCGCCTCCGCTCGCTACCGTCTCACGACTCACGTCCACGATGACTATGGTGGACCCCTCACCCTCCGGATTCCTCATGCCCTCACGCGCCCTCCTCCTCATCTCGCTTCTCTTTGCGACCGGACTGTTTTCCGCAGGGAAGACCCACGCTGCATCTCCGCGCGCAGCGTCTCATTCCCCCGATCAGATGCCTGTGTCGAAGCGCTCCGCCCGCGCCGCCGCGCCCATCATCTGCGTGGACCCCGGCCATCCCTCTGAGACGAGCGACGGGACACGCGGAGTGACCGGCCTCACGGAGAATCACGTCAACTGGATGGTCGCGCTCCGGCTTCGGGATCGGCTGCGGGCGCAGGGGTATCGAGTCGTGATGACGAAGCCCTCGGAGTCTCAGCGCGTCACCAACCGCGAGCGCGCCCAGATCGCCAACCGCTCCGGCGCGGTCCTCTTTCTCCGGCTCCACTGCGACGCGGGATCGGGGTCCGGCTCAGCGGTCTATTACCCGGATCGGCAGGGACGCTCTCAGGGGAAGGTCGGGCCTACGCTTGCGATCATCTCGGCGAGCGCCGCTGCCGCGCTCATCTTTTACCCGGCGATGCGACAGTCGCTTCGCGGGGCGCTGGGAGTTCGAGGCATCCACGGCGATTCGGCGACGTTTGTGGGGAAGAAGCAGGGAGCGCTCACGGGGTCCGTCTTCACGAAGACGCCCGCGCTCACGGTGGAGATGGTGGTCCTGGGCAACCCGCGCGATGAGAAGTTCGCCGCAAGTGTCAAGGGACAGGAGCGGCTGGCGGCGGCGCTCGAGGCGGGGGTCATGGCGTATGCGCCGCATCAAGCGAGACGATGAGCGACAATGGCGCCTTGCCCGATTGACGAGGACCTTGCCCGCCTGGAGGGAGTCGCGTCACTGTAAGGAGAAGATGCCTGTCACGTTTGCCTCCCCTGTTTTCGCTCCTTTTTTGTCTTGCGCTATGCCGTTTCGTGAAGCCAATCTGAAGGCCGGAATGCCGACTGTTGCGGAGGCCCGCCGCCGCCTCGCCAGCGAACTGGTCCTCGCTCGGCGGATGGGGATGACCGCCCTGAAGATCATTCACGGCTACGGCTCCGGCGGTGAAGGCGGCGCCCTCCGCATCGCCCTGCGCCAGACTCTTGCTGAACGCCAGCGGGAACGGCGCATCAAGGGGTTCATCACCGGCGAGACCTGGGGATTGTTTGATCCCGCCTCGCGCTCCCTCCTGGAAGCGTGCCCGGAACTCAGCGGCGATCCCGATCTGGACCGTCATAATCCCGGCATGACCCTGATACTTTTGTAATTGCCTGGCCCCTCGCTCGAAAAGGTTTCTGAGCGCGCCATAAACCCTTCTGGCCCATAAAGGGCGCTCACAACACAGTGTTCGCCTGGAAGCGCGTTATCCAGCGGGACGTAGGCGGTCGCGGATGGCGGCGCCCATCGCGGAGGTACTGACCGCCGGGCCGCCTCCCGCGATGTCGCCGGTACGGAAGCCGTCCTCCAGCGCGCGCATGACCGCCGCGTCCACGGCGTCGGCCTCGGCCTCCAGGTGAAACTGGAGCCGCAGGAGCATGGACGCGGTGAGGGTGGCGGCGCACGGGTTGGCGATGCCCTTTCCGGCGATGTCGGGCGCGGAGCCGTGGATTGGCTCAAAGAAGCCGGGCTGGGAGCCGTCGCCGACGCTCGCGGAAGGGAGCATACCCAGCGATCCGACGATCATCGAGGCTTCATCGGATAAAATATCGCCAAAGGTGTTCTCCATCACCATCACGTCAATGGCGCCGGGGTCCCGCAGGAGGCTCATCGCGGCGGCGTCCACCAGCATAGTGGAGAAGGCGACATCGGGGTACTCGTTCGCCATATCGGTCACGACGTCGCGCCAGAGCTGGCTGCACGCGAGGATGTTGGCCTTGTCCACCGAGCAGAGTTTTTTTCGCCGCTTTCGGGCGGCCTCGAAGCCGACGCGGGCGATGCGCTCGATTTCAGGTCGCGTGTAGGTCATGGTGTCCACCGCGCGCTCCACGCCGTCTTCCACTGTGCGACCTTTGGGATGGCCGTAGTAGAGGCCGCCGGTGAGTTCGCGGACGATGAGGAGGTCCACGCCGTTCGCGATTCGGTCGGGCCGCAGGGCGCTTTGAGCGGCGAGGCTGGGGTAGAGCGTGACCGGCCGCAGGTTGGCGAACAGCCCCTGCCGAAGGGCCAGCAACGCGACGACTTCGGGCCGCTCATCGGGGGGGACAGTCGCATCCCGCGCAGGGTCTCCCACGGCGCCGAACAGGATGGCGTCGCTGCGGCGGCAGAGGGCCACGGTCTCCTCCGGCAGCGCCGTGCCGTGCGCGTCGAAGGCGGCCCACCCGACAGCGCCCTCGTGAAAAGTGAACTTGTGGCCCCATTGTCCGGCCACCGCCTGAAGGACCGCCACCGCTTCCGCCGTCACTTCTCCACCGATGCCATCGCCTGGCAATACCGCAATCGTTGCGTTCATGCGTCTCCCGTTCGTCTCGTCATTGCTGGGTCAAACCCAGGTTTTCCCTTAATCGCATTCAGGTCTTCCCTGAGGCGCCGCTGTTTCCGGCGTTCTACCCATCCCAGGCGATGAGTTCCGCCAGCGTCTTCTCCAGCGAAGCGGTGTCTTCCACGTTGAAGACAGTGACGCCTGGCTCGATTCGGCGAATCAGGCCGCTCAGGACCTTCCCCGGCCCCATCTCAATGAAGACCCGAGCTCCGTGGGCCACCATGTTCCTCACCGTTTCTTCCCACCGCACCCGGCTCACCACCTGCTGCGGGAGCAGATGGCGCCATTCTTCCACGTTCGGCACAGGCTGCGCCGTCACATTGGCGTAGACCGGCGTCGGGGAAGGATGGAATGGCGCGGACGCCAGGGCTTCCCTTAGGCCGTCCGAGGCGGCCTTCATCAGGGGCGAGTGGAAGGCGCCGCTCACGGCGAGAGGCGTCACGCGCTTCGCCCCGGCGGATTTGGCGGCGGCGGAGACGCGCTCCACGGCGTCGGTCTCGCCGGAGAGGACCACCTGCCCCGGACTGTTGAAGTTCGCCACCACGACCACGCCGGGGTCTTCGGCGCAGAGGCGGTCGAGCGTGTCGGAGTCCAGGCCGAGGACGGCGGCCATGGCCCCGCCCCGTTCTCGCGCGGCTTCGGCCATGAGGGTTCCGCGCCGTTTCACGAGTTGAACGCCGATTTCCACTTGGAGAACTCCCGCCGCGACGAGCGCAGCATATTCGCCCAGGGAGTGCCCGGCCATGAACCCGGCATCCGGGCCGCCCCCCGCGCGCCAGGCGGCCAGCGCGGCCAGTCCCACGGTGAGGAGAGCGGGCTGAGCGTTCGCGGTGTCCTTCAGCGCGTACTCCGGGCCATTGAAGCAGAGGTCGGCCAGAGGGAGGCCGGAGGCGGCTTCGGCGCGGCGGAAGAGGTCGGCGGCGGCGGTATGATTGGCGGCGAGGTTGCGGCCCATGCCGACCGCCTGGGACCCCTGCCCCGGAAAGACGAACGCGAGTTGCGATGAGGTGACGGGCATGGGATGCCTCCGTTAACGAAACAGATGAGGGGGAGAGGGAGGCGTCGTCGGGGATGGCGGGGCCGCTCGCATCGGCGGGGTCGCTCGCATTACCAGCGGACGAGCGCGGACGCCCAGGAGAGGCCGCCTCCGAAGCCGACCATCAGCGCGAGGTCCCCTTTTTGGATGCGGCCGTCGCGTTGCAGGTCGTCCAGCGCGAGGGGAATGGACGCCGCCGAGGTGTTGCCGTACCGGTCCACGTTGGTGACAACCTTTTCGGCGGGGATTTCAAGCCGCTTCACCGCCGCGTCAATGATGCGGATGTTCGCCTGGTGCGGCACAAACCAGTCCAATTCCGCCGCCGTGACGCCGCACTTTCGCATGACCGACAGCGACGATTCGACGACGATGCGGACGGCGAACTTATACACCTCGCTGCCGACCATGTGGACGTACTGGAGCCGCTTCGCCACGGCTTCCTCGGAGATCGGGATGCGGGAGCCGCCGCAGGGGACCTTCAGCACGTCGGCGCCGGAGCCGTCGGAGCCGAGTTCAAAGCCGAGGAAGTGGCTGGTGTCATCGCCGGAAGTCAGCACGACGCTGCCCGCTCCGTCGCCGAAGAGGACGCATGTGCCCCGGTCGTTCCAGTCCACCAGGCGGGTGAAACATTCGGCGGCGGCGATGAGCACGGTGTCATACATCCCCGACGCGACGAACGAGGAGCCGGTCGCCACGGCGTAGATGAATCCGGTGCAGGCCGCCGAGAGGTCGAAGGCGCCCGCGTGGGAGGCGCCGAGGCGGTGCTGGAGGATGGACGCGGTGCTGGGGAACACCATGTCCGGGGTGGCGGTGGGGACGATGATCAGGTCCACCTCGTCGGGGGAGACGTGAGCGGCGGCGAGGGCCTTCACTGAGGCGCGATACGCGAGATCGGAGGAGGCTTCATCATCGGCGGCGACGTGGCGCTGAGCGATGCCCGTGCGGGAGCGGATCCACTCGTCGCTGGTCTCCATGCGGGCTTCGAGGTCTTTATTGGTGAGGATCATTTCAGGCGCGTAACTCCCGATGCCGGCGATTTTGACCGGGCGCACGCGCGTGAAGGGGATGCCCGGAGCCATGAGGCCAGTGGCGAGGACCGGTTCGGGGTTGCGGGTCGTCATAGGGCCTGGATTTTCCTGGGCTGAGCGGTGGCGCACGACTTCATCAGGGCTTCGGTTTCTTCCATGAGATGATGACTCACGCCCTCCGCCGCCCTGCGAATCCCATTGAGGACGGCGAGTTCCTCGGAGCGGCCATGCCCCACGACGGCGCCCCCTCGCACGCCGAGCAGGGGCGCCCCGCCGACTTCCGCGTAATCGGCCACGCGGCGCGCCCGTCGGAACGCTGGTTTGAGCATGAGGCCCGCGAGTCGGCTGAAGGGGTCCCGCATGATTTCGCGCTTCAGGGTGTTTTGCACGAACTCCGCCGCGCCTTCGCTGGTTTTGAGGATGACGTTGCCGACGAAGCCGTCACAGACGACGACATCGGCCTTGCCGGAGTAGAGGGCGTTCCCCTCGATGTTGCCGATGTAGTTGATGGGGAGGAGTTCGAGGATGCTGGCGACGCTTTTGGTGAGCGTGTTGCCTTTGATCTTCTCGTCGCCGTTGCTGACGAGAGCGACTTTGGGTTTCGCCTTGCCCATGACGCTTTTGGCGTAGACGTGCCCCATGAGGGCGAACTCGATGAGGTTGTGCTGCTGGCAATCCACATTGGCGCCGGCGTCCAGGAGGAGCATCCAGCCGAGGGCGTTAGGCAGGAGGGTGGCGATGGCCGGGCGGTCCACGCCTTCCAGCGCGCGCAGATGATGAAGGGCGGCGGCCATGCAGGCGCCGCTGTTGCCCGCGCTGAAGAACGCCTGCGCGCGACCTTCGGCGACGAGGCGCGCGGACATCGCCAGGGAGCAGCGCTTCTTACTGCGAAAGACGGCGGAGGGGGGTTCCTCCATGCCGATGCAGAGGGGCTCGTGCTCAATGGTGATACTGGGCGGGAGGCCGGGGGAGGAGGAGTCTTTGGAAACGGCTTCCAGGATGCGGGGTTCATCCCCCACAAGGATCA
>JBBRGS010000001.1:0-59167 GCA_038240635.1 Armatimonadota bacterium | reverse complement strand
TAAGCTCGGCGTGGATTACGCGATGCGCGCCGGTTACGACGCCTACGGCCTGCCGCACTTCCTTCAGGTTTTGGAAGAGAAGTACGGCGCCGGATCGAAGTCCGGCCCGTCGGCGTGGCTGGCGACGCATCCCGCGACGGGGGAACGGGTCCGCCGCGCTTTTGGTTACGCCGACGGTCTGATGGGCGCACCCCGCCGCAGTTCACAGCGCTGACCGGACACCGGAAGCCTCGCCGTGGCCCCGGCCAGGAAGAGCGCCATAAACTGTACGTTGAAGGCGTCTGAGTGACGCGCCCTGATCGACAGGGTGAGGGCCATTGCGACCAAGCCGAGCGACAGAATCCACTCTGTCGGTCGGAGGGATGGGCGCTCATGGGACCTGTCGCTCGACGAGGGCGCTCACTCTGTCGCTCAGAGGAAACGCCCCTGTCCGCGCTCCGCATCGCCGCCACCACGCCTACCCCGTGCTTTGCATCGCCGCCGCCACGCCTACCCCGTGCTTTGCATCGCCGCCGCGACTCCCGCGAGGCTCAGCAGCAGGGCCGTGCGCCACTCGTCCGCGTCTGCCCGCTCCTGAAGGCCGCCCCGCTCCCAGCCGTCCAGCAGGGCGACCTGTAGCCGAGACAACGGCTTCAGCGCGGGATTGCGGAGTTCCACCGTGCGGCGGATGACCGGCGCGCCCTCCATCAGTTCCGCCTGCTCGGTCACGGCCAGCACGCAGCGCCGGGTTCGCTCATACTCCTCGGCGATTTGGGCGTGCAGCCGCTGCCCCAGGGCTTCCGGTCGCACGCGGGCGGCGTACTCGGCGGCGGTGTCCAGGCTGGCCCGCGCCAGTTCCAACTGGGCGTTGTCCATCACCGTGCGGAAGAACGGCCACTCCCGATACATCTCCCGAAGCCGCGCCAGCCCCTCGCCGGGTCGTCTCTCCTCATCGGGGGAAGGATCGCCCGACGCCGCTGCGGGGAACGCCGCCGCCTCCAGCGCCGCGCCCACGCCATACCAGCCCGGAACGCCATACCGGCTCTGCACCCACGCGAAGACCCACGGAATGGCGCGCAACCCCTCCAACCCCACCCGCTGCCTGCCCGGTCGGAACGTGGGACGGGAGGTGATCGGGAGGCGACTGATGTAAGAGATCGGCGTGGCCTGCGTATAAAAGTCCCAGAACTCCGGGTCGCGGTACACCAGATCGCGGTACCGCTCCCGTGACGTTTGCGCCATCTCGCTCATGAGGGCGGTCCACGCGGGTTTGGGCTGCCGGGTTCGCGTCACCTCCGCTGCGGAGATCAGCACGGCGTTGACGATCTGCTCCAGGTGCCGGTGCGCAATGGGCGCGAGGCCGTACCGGAACGAGATGATCTCCCCCTGCTCGGTGAAGCGGATTTTCCCGCTGAACGTCCCCGGCTGCGACAGAATCGCCCGGTTCGCGCGCCCCCCGCCCCGACCGACCGTGCCGCCGCGCCCGTGGAAGAACCGCAGCGTGACCCCCGCGCGCTCGCACACCTGCGCCAGGCGGAGCTGGGTGTCCTGAAGCGACCAGTTGGCGGCCAGATATCCGCCGTCCTTATTGCTGTCCGAGTAGCCGAGCATGACTTCCTGAAACCGCCCGCGTGCGTCGAGGTGGGCGCGGTAGGCGCGGTTGGCGAACAGGGCCTTCATGATCTCCTGACAGTCGGCCAGGTCCTCAATCGTCTCGAAGAGCGGCACAATGTCGAGATCGCTCTCCAGCGCCGGCCCCGCGTCGGTCATCCTCCAGCGAAGCAGCCCGGATTCCCTGGCGAGCAGCAGGGTTTCCAGCACGTCGCTGGCCCCGTGGGTCATGCTGATGACGTACGACATGACGGCGCTGGGGGAGAGGTAGCGGCGCGCGTGACGGATCACCTCGAACACGTCGAGGGTGCGGCGGGCGTCTGAAGAGAGGGCGCACTCGCGGGGCAGCAGCGGGCGCGGATTGAGCAATTCGTGGGTGAGGATGCGAGTCTTCTCCGCTTCGGGCAGCTCGGAGTAGCGCGTCTCCGGAGGCAGGACTCCCGCCGCTTCCATGACTTCATCCAGCGCGATGGCGTGTTCGTCGCTGTGTTGCCGCACATCGAGAGTGGCGAGGTGAAATCCGAACGCGCGGGCGCGGCAGGCGAGGTCAGCAAAGCGGCCTTCATCGGCGAGGGGAGCGGCGCCGTGCGCCCGAAGGCTCTCCTGAATCAGCGCGAGGTCGGCCACAAATTCCGACGAGCGCGCGTAGGCCGGAGGACGGATGACAAAACCCGGACCCTCCGCGCGGAAGTCAGCGAGAGCGGTCATATGGGCGCGGGCGGCCTGGAGGCGCTGCTGAATATAGAGCAGTTTGAGAGCGTACGGCTCCTGGGCGTATCTCAGGAGGGTGTCGGGCGGCAGCGCGATGGCCTCGCGGTCGGCCTGGAGGGAGGCGGCAAGCGCGTCCGAAACGGAGCCGAGGCGCGCGCTGAGCGAGAGTTCGCGCTGGAGTTCGGTGACGCTGCGCAGGTAGATGTCGAGAATCCGCTCCTTGTGCTGGAGGAGAGTGCGCCAGGTCACTTCGGGGGTGACGTTGGGGTTGCCATCCCGATCCCCGCCCACCCACGACCGATAGCCGAGGAAGACGGGCATGACGAACTCATGACCGGGGTACACCCGCTCCAGGGCGACGCGCAGGTCGTGGTAGAGCCACGGCACGACCCCCACAATGGTCCGCTCGAAGAAGTAGAGGGCGTTGCGGACCTCGTTGGCGACGGTGAGCGGGGTGGCGCGCAGTTCGTCGGTCTGCCACAGTTCGACGAGGAGGCGACTCAGTTCCGCCTGAGCGCGCCCTGGGGTGTCAAGAGGCTGGTCGAGGCGGGCGTCGGCAGCGGGCAAGTCGGCTTCGACGAGTTGCTCGGCCACGGCGCGGAGTTTATCGAGGATGGCGCGGCGGCGGGCTTCGGTGGGGTGCGCGGTGAGCGTGGGGCGCACGTCCAGCCGGTTCAGGAGGGCCTGCATGCCGTCCGCCGACAGTCCGGCGCTCGCGAGTCGCTCCACGGCCTCCGGGATCGATTCGGGGCGAGGGGCGTCATGGGCGGGACGCCGGGAGCGGTTCACCCGCACGATCTCCTTCTGCTCGGCCATGTTGAGCAGCTGAAACAGCAGCGTGAAGGCGCGCACGAGGGCCTGCGCCGTCTCCGGCTGCTGAAGTTCCGGGTACCGGTCCCACAAAGGGGTTAGATCGTCATCGGGTTCATGGTCGCGGAGACGCCGGGCCAGACCGATGAGGGCGCTGTCGCCCTGCGCCTCCAGCGCCGCGCCCAGCAGCTGATCGAGCCGTTCAATGTCGTCGCTGAGGGGATCAGAAAGGCCGCAGGCGCGGGGGTCGAGGGAGAGGAAGGGGGTGGGCATCGGGGCGCTTTCTCGCAGAGCGGGCGCGGGGCTGAGAGAGTCCGGAGCGGCGTCCAAGGTGGGGCGCTCACGGGGGGCGCGCGGGTAAGGGAGGCTGCGCCGGACGACCCGAACGACGGGAAGGGACGGATTGATCGGGGGAACTCTATTATGAAGGAGTTTGGCATATTCTGACGCCGGGCCGGGCGACGCGCAGGCCCCCAGGGGAGGAAACATCCGGTACCCGCGCAAACAGGGGGTAGTCGTACTCTCCTCGGAGATGCCCGCGTTACGGCATCTTCCCTCCGAACCGCCCCTGAACCCCTCATGCTGACTGACGCGTGCCGCTTGCTCCTGCTGCTCCCGCTGCTGGCGTTGTGTCTGCCTTCCTCCGGCGCCGATAAGCCGGAGGCCCCTCGCGCCGCCCGATCGGTTCACCTGCGACTACCCGCGCCCGACGCCGTCTGGTTCTATCACGAAGTGACGGTCCTGGAGTCGCAGCCCGGCAGTTACTTCTCGGTGTGCGGATTCGCGCACGGCTACTTCGGTATGCAGCAGCTCACCGCGCGGGACGAGAAAGTCGTCATCTTCTCGGTGTGGGACCCCGGCGCGGGCGACGATCCCAGCGCCGTCCCCGCCGACCATCGCGTGGAGTTGATTTCCAAAGGCGACGGCGTTCGGACGGGCCGCTTTGGCGGAGAAGGCACCGGCGGCCAGAGCTTCTTCACCTATCCGTGGAAGATCGGCGAAACGTGTCACTTCCTGCTGAAGGCTGCGCCGGAGGGGGATAAAACCAGTTTCAGCGCCTATTTCTATCTCCCCGGCCCGAAGCGGTGGCAGCCCATCGCCACGTTTCGCACGCGCACCGGCGGCAGCCTGCTGAAGTCGCTCTACTGCTTCATCGAGGATTTCCGCCGGGATGGAAAGAGCGCCACCGAGTCGCGGAGGGCGCGGTTCGGCAACGGCTGGGTTCAAACGCCGCAGGGGGATTGGGTGGCGCTGACCCGCGCCCGCTTCACCGCCGACGACACCCCGACCATGAACGTGAGCGCCGCGCCGTCCGGGAACGGCTTCCTCCTCGAAACCGGTGGGAAAACCGTCAATCGGACTCCCCTGAACGGCGACCTCACCCGGAACCCCCTGCCGGTCCCGCTGCCGTAAATTCTTCGCCAGGTTCAGGACCAAACCTCAGGGTCAACGCCCAACTCAGCAGGGGCCTCAGGGGGGCGATGGAAGCGACAGAGCGCCTCTAAGTCCCCTGAGTCTCCTGGGGGAGAAATCAGTCGTCCAACGGTGTCCCCACCCTCACATAGGTTGCTTTGGAACGGGTGGAACCGTTGATCGAGACGCCCATGAGCAGGTCGCCCACATCCGTAGGGCCGAACTGCACGTCCACCGCGAACCGACCCTGCGCGTCCACCGACGCCGGGCTGCGGGGGAAGAGGGCCTGCGCTTTGGTGAGGGGATTAACAAAGAAGAAGAGGACGGTTTTCGTGTCCGGCGCCGCCTGGCCGCTGATCGTGACCGGCCGCCCCACCGCGTAACTCGTCGGGATCGGACGGTCCATGGTCACGCCGGGAAAATAGTCGGCGGGTTGGGTGAAGGCTCCCGCTTTCGCCTCGAAGGTCTGTTCCCCATAGATCGTGGCGTTGGAGGTGAGGCCCACACCGAGGCCGACCTGGCTCCACTGGCCGTTCAGAATGTTCTCCCGATGCACAGCGCTCGCCATCAGGCCCGCTTCCAGTTCCGCCGCGCTGAACCCCTGAGACAGGTTCTCCCCGACCAGCGACGTGACCGGGATTCCCAGCCCCTGAGCGCGTGATCCGGGCGTGCTGCCATCCAGCCCTACGTGACCGAAGTACCCCTGCGTCACCATCTCGTCGGTGTGGGCCTGCGCGACGGCCTGCAAGCGCTCATCCGCCGTCAGCGAAGACAGCCCGAACGTCGCTCGGTCAGCGTTGAGCCGCGCGAACCATTCACTTCGCACGGCGGCCACGTCCAGGGTCTCCCCCGGCGTCAGGACCGTCTGGCTGTCGAGAGGCCCGGCGAGCAACGGGATACCGGGACCGACATAGAACGCCCGGTTGAGGGCCGCCGAGCCGGGATAATTGTTGATCTCCACGGTATGGAGGCCTGGCGCCGAGACGCGATACGTCATCGTGAAGTCGCTGCCGGCGGGCAATGTGGCGCCAAATACGCCGCTGAGGTCCAGGGGAGTGACGCTCTGGAGGGCAACTTTCACCGGGAAACCGTGGGGAGGAACGACAAAAGCGTCCGCGCGGAGGTCCACCAGCGCATGGCCGGTGAGGGTCACGGTGTCGCCGACGTGTGCGGTATCGGGGAAGGGGGAAATGAGGGTCAGTTCCGGCGTTCTCGCGCCCTGCACTTCGAGGTCGTAGGCGTGAATCAGAGGGATGACCTCGGTCTCGCCTGCGACGGCGTACGGGCCGGTGGCGGCGGGAGCGGTGAGGACCTCCACACGCGCCGGAAGGGACGGCGTGAAGCCGGTCAGGGCGGCGTAGTCGTTGCCGATGAGCCGGTCGGAGAGTTGGTACTGGATCGCCTTGCGCAGGCGGAGGGCGGCTCGGTCCCCGTGAGGCTCCAGGGCAGACGAGGCGGTGGTCACGCTGTGAGTCCCTTGCGTAACCCGCAGGGCGCCGAACGCCTGGCCGACGCCGGGAACCTCGAAGCGGGTTTCGTTGTTTATAATGGAGACAGAGACGGTGGAGGCGTCGGGCAGGGTGACGACGCCCAAATCGCCCACCAGGCCGGTGGAACGGCGCAGCGTCAGGATGGCGTCGTTGGTGTTGATCTTCCCGTCCGCGTTCACGTCGCCCAAAAGCGTCTGATCCGCGTCGAAAGTGATCACGCCGACGGCCTCGCGCAGAATCATGATGGCGTCCAAAACGCTGACGGTTCCGTTTTGATCCACATCGCCGCGCAACCGGGTCGCAGCCAAAGTGACGCTGCTGGCTCCCAGGGTCAATCCAATGATGAGCAGGGCCGCGAGAGCCCAGCCCCGTCGGGATGCGCTCCGGGGAGCGAAGGATGCGGGGGGTGAGTTCAGGGAGATAAGTTTCATCGGTGAAGTCCGCTTTATGAATGAAGTCATTCAGAAGGTGTCTGGCAGGCAGGTCAACCGCCCCACCCCTTTGAACCATAACTACACCGACTGCTGATTAGGTATGGCGAAAGTGTCAAAACCTCTCGGCGTTGCGTTCGCGGCGCCTGAGCGGACCTCCCGATCCCTCGGAAAAGCCCTCGTCGCATTCCATGAGCGTCTGATCGGTTCCCCCTATCCAACATCCTATCACTTGTAGCTTCAGTTGTCACGAGAGGAGCGCCGCATGAACTCCATTTTTCGCAGGAATCGCCGCCCTGGGTTGATCGGTCTCCTGTTGACCCTCGGCATCCTCGGCCTGGGAACCTTCGGGAGCCGACTCGCGCGGGCCGATGACGTGGGCGCCCAGGTTGAAAAAGCTTACGGTGTGGTGGGCAACGACACCGCCGAGCGCCGCGATATGAACGCGATGCTGGATCGCATTGTGGCCCGGATGTCCGACGCGGTCGGCTTCACTCCGAAATCCGCCATACTCCTGGGCGGAAAGGACCCAAAGAAGGACGAGGAGATCAACGCCTTCGCCCTCCCGGATGGGCGGATTTACGTGCTGGTGGGCCTGCTGACGGCGGCGCGCAAGACCCCCGACCCCGAAGCGTCGGTGGCGTTCGTCGTCGGCCACGAGATGACGCACGTCACGAAGAAGCATTCCCGCTCCCAAACGAAGAGCAGCCTTCTGGGCGCGCTGGGCGGCCTGCTGCTGGGCAAGGTAACGGGGAGCAGCGCTCAAACGACCAACGACATGGTGAACATCGCCAGCGGGCTGTATGGCGGCCACTTCAGCCGCAAGCACGAATACGAGGCGGACCGGGGCGGCATCCTCGGCATGGAAAAGGCGGGGTATCGCGTGGAGAGCGCCGCCGACATGATGGGGGTCCTTCAGGACAAGTACGGCTCGGACAAATCGAAGATGGCGAGCTGGTTCGGCTCCCATCCCAACACGGGCAATCGCGTGGCGCGCCTGAAGCAGATGGCAGCTGAGATTCGGCAGGGAGAAGCGCCCTCCACTGACGAGAAGAAGGAAGACCGCAAGGCGAAGTAAGCGAAACGCCGGAGAGTGACGGCGAGCGGATGCAGGACCGCGCGGGCATGGGCCGGGTGTCGAAGGAGTCTCTTCGGGACGCCCGGCCTTTCGCGGAATTGGGGCAGGGGATGCCTTCGGGCGGTCGAACACGGAGGAGGCGCCCGTGTGCGCCCGCGCCGCGCCCGACTTCCGGGTGATGAGGCCAACCCTCCACCTTCCGAGGCGACCCAACGGCCTGTCGGCGCGTGAACAGCGGCAACCTTCCCGAAGGAGTGGGCATGAAGATCAGCATGAGACCCTGCGGCATGACGCGGCAGATGGGCATGGCCGGGGTGATTGAGTGGGCCGCCGACAGCGGCTTTGGCGCGTTCGATACGCCCGCCCTCACGCCGGAAATTCACAGCGCCATGGAGAAGAGCGGGCTGGAACTCGGCACGGTGGACATGGGCGGTCCCTCCGTCATCACCGCCGACGAGACGAAGCGGGCGGAGAACCTGGAGAAACTGAAGGCCGGGATGAAGCGGTCGGCGGACCTGGGCGCCAAGGTGCTCTTCACGGTGTTGGGGCCGGAGGACGCGTCCCGTCCGCGCGCCGAGAACTTCGAGGTGTGGAAGAAGGCGTATCCGCCCGTGGTGGAATACGCCGAAGAGCTCGGCCTGAAGATCGCCATCGAGCCGTGGCCGGGCGGCCCTCCGCGCTACGGCATGCTCGGCTGCACCCCGGAAATGTGGCGCGCCATCTTCAAAGAGTGCCCCAGCAAAGCGCTCGGCCTCTGCTTCGACCCGTCCCACCTCGTCCGGATGCAGATTGATTACATCCGCGCCCTCCATGAGTTCGGCGACCGGGTGTACCACGTGCACGCGAAGGACACCGAGATCAACGAGGAGCGCCTCTACGAGTGTGGCATCTACGGCGACAGCGTGGGCAACCCGGAATACGGCTTCGGCGAGCGGTGGTGGCGCTACTGCATCCCCGGCACCGGCGAAGTGGACTGGAACGTCGTGGTGGCGCGGCTGGAAGACTTCGGCTACACCGGCCCGCTGAGCGTGGAGCTGGAAGATATGCGGTTCAATGACACCCCGGAAGCGCAGCAGGAAGGTTTGCTCCGGGCGAAGGAGTACCTGGAAGGAGTTGTGCGAGAGAACGGCGGATAGTAGACTTACGCAGGGGGATGGCTCGCTCACAGGAAACCGAGCGGTCTTCTTCGCGCGAGTTTCACTCGAACGGGACGGCGGGGCGCTCTTTGGGGCGTCCGGTCGTCCCGTTCCCGTCGGCAGGGAAAGGCGACCTCACATGCGACATCAGAACAGGAAGCGGCCCAGCGCTTCACGGGCGCGTCGCGGCGGGTTCACGGTGGCGGCCCTGGCCGCCGTGATCGCCCTGGCGGGCTGTGGCGGCGGATCAAACAATGACCGCATCGTCGCGGGAACATCTCAAACGGTGGCGGGTTCCACGGTCTCGTCGTGGGCGCGCATGAACGGCGACACGGTGACGGAGGCGGGGGTCACGGTCCCCATCGCCCTGCTGGAAGCGCCGCCCGCCACACCAGGAGCGGGACCAGCGGGAGCGCTCGTGACGCTGCCGTTCCCGGCGGAAGTGGCGAACACGACCTTCATCAATCACTTCGAGATGCAGTGGAACCCGCAAGGTCATCCGCCAAATATCTACATGCAACCGCACTTCGACTTCCACTTCTACGCCATCACTCCGGATGCCGTGATGACGGTGACTCCTCCCGACACCGTGGCGCCGTCGGCGGATCGCGTGCCCGCCGGCTACACCTACCCCGGCGTGATGGCCGCCGTGCCACAGATGGGGGTCCACGCGGGTCCCAACGCGGATATGGCCGAGGGGGCGATCTTTACGTCCACCATGATCATGGGATACTGGGGCGGCCAGATGACGTTCGTGGAGCCGATGGTGACGCAGGCCAAACTGATGCAGAAGCAGAGCTTCACGATGGCGGTTCCGCGCCCGGCGGTCCTGGGCCGAGCGACCCGGTTCCCCACCCGCATGACGGCCACATGGGACGATTCAGCGAAAGCGTACCAGTTCGTGTTAACCGACTTCGTGACCATGAGCGGCTGATCCACTCACAGAAGGGCAGACGAGGGGCCGGGGGCGGCGCGCCTTCGGCCCTTTGCGCGCAAGCCGCCCTCTCAAAAGGGAGCGGTGAAAGGGTGTCTCAATCAGGGAAAAGTCCATCACCCCTCATGGCCCGGCATGAGAGGTGTGGTTCGCTCTCTTCAAACGCCGATCTGATAAGAGGGGCGGGAAAACGATCAGCCTTCCTCGTGCAATTCGAGGGAGCCGAGGCCCCGCCGTAGTCGAAGGTGACGGTGGACCTTGTGGGTTTCATCCAGGCGCTTCCGGTGAGCCTTTAGGATATCGCTCCGGGTGAGCATCCCGATCACCTGGCGCGGGTTCTCCCGCTCCACGACAGGCAGACGGCCTATGTCTTCGTTGATCATGTGATCGGCGGCCTCGCGGAGGGTGCTGTCCTCATAAACGACGGCGGGAGGTCGCGTCACCAGCGCACCGACGAGAACGTCCTCCGGATGAGTAGGGTCAAGGAGGTCCCGCCGCGTGAGGACGCCGATCAGGCGCTCTTCCAAATTGACGACGGGATACCCCTGGTGGCGGCTTTCCGGTGTCCCGGAGGCGATCCATCCCCTCACCTGACCGAGCGCATCCTGCGCGTTCAGCGTGATGACGGGCTGACTTGCGACCATGCGGGCGGTGATTTGCTCCAGGTAATCCGCCGAGTATTCCGACGGCACCTTTACCCCTCGCCGGGCGATCTTCTCCGTCATGATCGTGTGCTCCATCAGGAGGCTGGAAACGAGGTAGGCGGCGGTGCACCCTCCAAGCAGGGGGAGCAGACCCATCGGTTGCAGAGTGGTTTCAAACGCGAACACCACCGAGGTCAGCAGCGCGCGGGACGCGCCCGCGAAGATCGCCGCCATGCCCACCAGCCCCGCGATTCGAGGGTCCACCCCAAGCATCGGAAACGCGGCGGCAAGGCCCAGGCCGAGCGCCGAACCCGCCCCGCCCCCGATGGTAAAGAGAGGCGCCAGGGTGCCGCCTGACGTGCCGCTCCCCAGCGAAATGGACCATGAGAGGAACTTCATCACGACAAGAAACAGGAGCGCCGATCCCATGAGGCGCCCGCCGACAATATCCTCAATGTTGACGTAACCCACTCCCAGCGTACGGGGAGCGAAATAGCCGCAGACGCCGACCGCCAGCCCTCCCAGCGCCGGCCACCAGACAAAGGAGATCGGCAGCCGTTCAAACAGGTCTTCAATGGCGTAAACCGAGCGGGTGACCCACACGGACAGGACGCCGATGACCCCGCCCAGCGCGATGTAGGAAGCCAGCGCCGCGCCGGACGGCTTCGCCAAATGCTCCATCGGGAACACCGGAGCGGTTCCCACGAACGACATCCGAACCCCCGTCGCCACGACGCTCGCCAGCGCGACCGGAATCAGCGAACGGGGCCGAAATTCAAACAGGAGGAGTTCGACCGCCAGAATGACGGCGGAGACGGGGCTTCCAAAGGTGGCCGCCATCCCTGCGGCGGCCCCGGCGGCCAGCAGAATCTTCCGCTCCGTCGCCGTGGTGCGCAGGAGTTGTCCGAAAACGGACCCCAGCGCGCCGCCCGTGGCGATAATCGGGCCTTCCGCCCCAAACGGCCCGCCGGTTCCAATGGCGATGGCGGCGGAGAGCGGCTTGAGGAAGGTCACGCGCGGAGGAATCCGGCTCTCGTTGGTGAGAATCTGCTCCATCGCTTCGGGGATGCCGTGGCCTCGGATCGCCCTGGAGCCGTACCGGGCCATCAACCCGACCACTAATCCCCCCAGTACGGGAACGGGAATCACCCAGAGGCCGAGATGATTCCCGGCGGGAGAAGTGAACTGAGTCGAGAACCGCCCATAAAAGGAGAGGTTGGTAAAGACCCCGATGAGACGAGTCAGAAACTGAGCGACCAAACCCGCAAAAACGGCAACGACCACCGCCACTCCGCTAACGAACCAGACCCGCTGATCCACCGGCGCGTACGGTTGTGGAACCCGCATCTCCTCCAGCGCCATTTCCATCCCCGGCGCAATCGGCAATCCTTCCCTTTCCGCCTCTTCCGAGTCTGCCCTTTCTGTTGAATCCTCCGACATGAGGTGATTATTCCTCCCTATTCCCGGTTCGCCCCCCTTATCGGTTGGGATTATACCGCCCTGATGGTCCAGAGGAAAAATCTTAAGCCGATGGGACCGTCCACACTGGCCCTTCCAGGAGAGGCTTCCCGCGATGTCGACTCCCCCAGCGGGTAGCCCAGGGGAGCCATGCATCCGGTAGTCACGAGCCTGAACTCTTCCACCCCCTGCGAGTTTGACGCCAGGTCCGCTACAATCTCTCTACCATGCCCAACCTCTCTAACGATTACGGACTGATTCGGGTGGCGGCGGTCTCTCCCCCGCTCGCCCTGGGCGACCCCGACGCCAACGCCGACGCCCTCCTCGACGCCATGCGCTGGGCGGAGTCGCAGGCCGTCGCCCTTCTCGTGACCCCCGAACTGGGGCTGACCGGCTACACCTGTCACGACCTCTTCCACCAGCAGACTCTCCTCGACGCCGCCCTGCGCGCCCTGAAGCGCCTGCTCGATGCCCAGCGCTCCGGCGACGCCCCCCGCGACCTGCTGACGGTGGTCGGCGCGCCCCTCATGGTGAACGAGCGGCTCTTCAACTGCGCCGTGGCGCTGCAAAATGGCAAAATCCTCGGCGTCGTTCCCAAGACTCATCTGCCGAACTATGGCGAGTTTTACGACCGGCGCTACTTCGCGGCGGCGCGGGAACACGTCGGGCCCCCGAAGGTCACGCTGTTCGGCGAGAGCGTCCCGTTCACGCCGAACCTCCTCTTCACCGCCCCGAACGAGCCAGGCTTCACCCTTGGTATCGAAATCTGCGAGGACGCATGGTCGCCGCTCCCGCGTTGCGCGTACCTGGCGACGGCGGGCGCGCGGGTGATCGCCAATCCGTCGGCGAGCAACGAATTGATCGGGAAGGCCGAGTATCGCCGGGACATCGTGGTGACGGGCCACTCGGCCACCTGCGTCGCCGGATACGTCTACGCCGGAGCGGGCGCCGGGGAGTCGTCCACCGACACTGTGTTCGGCGGGCACTGCCTCATCGCCGAGAATGGCGGCCTGCTGGCGGAAGGGGAGCGGTTCGCCCTCGACGGCCCGGCCCACGCCCTCGCAGACCTGGACCTTGGACGTCTGGGAGCCGAGCGCCGCCGCCTCACGACCTACGCCGAGTCGAGTCCCGGTCAGGCGACGCCATCCGCCGACGCGCCGACCTTCCTCCGCGTCGTGACCGATCCCATTCGCCTCGTCACGGAAGCCGATCTGCCGCTGCGGCGCGTCCTCAACCCGTCGCCGTTCGTCCCGTCGGACACGCAGGATCGCCGCCACCGGTGCGACGAGATTTTCCACATCCAGACGACCGCCCTCGCCCGGCGCTCGCGGCAGGTGGGCCATCCGCCGTTTGTGGTGGGAGTCTCCGGCGGCCTCGATTCGACCCTCGCCATGCTGGTCTGCGCCCGCACGCTCCAGCGGCTGAACCGGGACCCGCGCGAGCTGATCGCCGTCACCATGCCGGGGTTCGGCACCACGCAGCGGACGCGCGGCAACGCCGAAACACTGTCAGAAGCCCTCACGGGAGCGCCCGCCCGCCGCATTGACATCCGCCCCGCGTGCCTCCAGCACTTCCGCGACATCGGGCACCCGGCGGCGGACCTCCTCGCGCGGGAAGCGAACGGGGAGACCGTCCGCCTGAGCGAGGTCGCCGACGTCACTTTTGAGAACGTGCAGGCCCGCGAGCGGACGCAACTCCTGATGGACCTCGCCAACGCCGAGGGGGGACTCGTCATCGGCACCGGAGACCTGAGCGAGATGGCGCTGGGCTGGAGCACCTACAACGGCGACCATATGTCTATGTACGCCGTCAACTGCGGCGTGCCCAAGACGCTGGTGCAGTACATCGTGCGGTGGGCGGCGGACGCGGAGTTCGAGGGGCGGACGCGCGAGGTCCTGCTCGACATCCTGGCGACGCCGATCTCGCCGGAGCTGCTTCCGGCGGAGGAAGGGGTGAACGCGCAGGAGACGGAGAGCATCGTGGGGCCGTACGCGCTGCACGACTTCTTCCTGTTCCACTTTGTGCGAGGGGCGGCGCCGCCTCGCAAGATTCTGCTGTTCGCGCGGCAGGCGTTCGAGGGGCGCTTCAGCGAGCCGGTCATCCGCCACTGGCTGAGGGTCTTCCTGCGGCGCTTCTTCGCCAATCAGTTCAAGCGGAGTTGCGTCCCCGACGGCCCGAAGGTGGGGACCGTAAGCCTCAGCCCCCGCGCGGACTGGCGGATGCCCTCCGACGCGCAGGCCGCCGCCTGGCTGAAGGACCTGGGGGAGGAGTGAAGCGCCCATCCAGGCTTTTCCCCGCCCCGGCGGCGCCATCGCCCTGAACGTGATCTTCTCCAATAGTTGATCCCGCCTGAACTTCACCCAGGCTTTGCCTGGAAGGAGGCGCCATGATCGCAAGCGCTACGCTCCTGGGACTGGTCGCGGCGCTGAGCGTCTCCGCCCCCCGCCCGCTCCACTTTGAGGCCGAAGACGGGCGGCTGACCGGAATCCGCGTCGCGGCGGAACGCGCCGGCTTCACGGGAAGCGGCTATGTCACCGGCTTTGACGCGCCGGAGGACGGCGTGACCTTCACCTTCACGGCCCCCGCCGGGCTATATGAGGTCCGCCTGCGCTACGGGCTTCCCAATGGCGAAAAGGGGTACGACCTCACCGTGAACGGGGCGCGCCGCTCCGGGATGTTTCCGGCCACGACGGCGCCGTACGCGGCGACATCAGCGGGCAAGGTGGAACTCCAGGCGGGCGAGAACACCCTCACGGTGGGAAACGGCTGGGGCTGGTTTGACCTCGACGCGGTGGACCTGATTCCCGTGGCGGCCCCGGCTCCGTTGCGCCGCGTGAAGCCCCGCCCCGCCGACCCCCTGGCGTCCCGCGAGGCCCGCGCGCTCCTCGCCCGGCTGACCGGCCTCTACGGCCACAAGACCCTGAGCGGCCAGTACGAACCGGCGGAGAGCGCCTTCATCCGCGACGCGACCGGCCATACGCCCGCAATCCTCGGCGGGGACCTGATGGACTACTCCCCCTCGCGGGTGGAGCATGGCGCCGCTCCCCAGGGGACGACGGAGCGCCTCCTCGCCGCCGCGAAAACCGGGCGTATCCTCACACTCAGCTGGCACTGGAACGCGCCCGCCGGACTGCGGGACACCACCTACACGGACGCCCAGGGCCGCCGAATTGAAGCCCCCTGGTACCGTGGCTTCTACACCGACGCCACCACGTTTGACCTGGAGCAGGCTCTCGCGCGCCCCGATTCGCGGGAATATCGCCTCCTCCTGCGCGACATGGACGCCATCGCCGGGGAGCTGAAGAAACTCGACGCCGCGAAGGTCCCCGTCCTGTGGCGCCCCCTCCACGAAGCCGATGGCGCCTGGTTCTGGTGGGGCGCGAAGGGGCCGGAGCCGTTCCGGCGACTCTGGCGCCTCCTCTACGAGCGCCTCACGGCACATCATCGCCTCCACAACCTGATTTGGGTCTGGAGCGGCGAGAAACTCGATTGGTACCCCGGCGACGCTTTCGTGGACATCGCGGGCGTGGACGCCTACCCCAAAGACCCCCGCGATCCGCTGAGCGCCCTGTGGGACACCTTCCTCCACCGCTTCGACGGGAAGAAACTCATCGCTCTCACCGAGATCGGCGGCGTCCCCGACGTGGACCGGATGCGGCGCTACGGCGTCCGGTGGTCGTACTTCGTGTCGTGGACCGGCGATCTGGGGCCGCGCAAGGTTCCGCCGGAGCGGCTGCGCGCGGTGTACGGCTCGCCGTGGGTGATGAACGCGCCGGTGACGCGGTCGGCGGCGCCAAAGCCGGTCGCGTCCTCTCCGGTGACGCGGTCGGTGGCGCCAAAGCCGGTCGCGTCCTCTCCGGTGAAGCGGCCATCGTTGAAGAAGCCGGGGAGGTAGAAGCCCTTCGGGGAAGGGGATAGGCGCGCGAGGGAAGGGCGCCCTTCGGCAGGAAGGCGGGCGCCTCAACGGGAAGCCGTAAGTGACGCTTCAGGGCGTCGTATGACAGGGTTCGGCGTGCAGGACGTCCGCGTCGCTCATCACCCTAAGCAGGACGTTTTGACCAGCGGCGGGGTCGCGTGACTTCGAGTCAAACGGCTTCGTCGAAGGTCTGCGGGAGGAACAATATGGCAAAAATTCCGATTGGCTTGCAGCTCTTTATCGTGCGAGGTGAGTGCGAGAAGGACCTTCCGGCGGCGATTCGCGGCGCGGCGGCGGCGGGCTATGCGGCGGTGGAGCCGTGGGGCTACGGCGGCGAAACGCTGACCTGGATGGGCCACGACGTGAGCGACATCCGCAAAATGCTCGATGACACCGGAATTCAGTGCTGCGGCATCCACCTCCACCCGCACGCGCTTCAGGGCGACAACCTCCAGCGCACGATGGATTTCAATGAGACGCTGGGCAACACGTTCCTCATCGTCGCCATGGACCCCGAACGGATGAAGAGCGTGGCGGGCATCGCCGAACTGGCCCGGCTGCTCGAATCGGCGGCGGAAACGATGAAACCGCGCGGGATGTACACCGGTTACCACGCGCATGGCTTCGACTTCGAGACCGTGGACGGCCAAATCGCGTGGGATCGCCTGTTCGGCCAAACGTCGCAGGAGATCATCATGCAGATGGACATCGGCAACTGCGCGAGCGGCGGCGGCGACCCCATCGGCACGCTGCGGAAGTTCCCCAACCGGGCGCGCTCCGTCCACCTGAAGGATTACGGGAAGCCCGGCGTCATCATCGGCGAAGGGCTGGCGGACTGGCCGACGATCTTCAATCTCTGCGAAACCGAGCAGAACACCGAATGGTACGTGGTGGAGGAAGGGAGCGACGACGGCATGGGCTTCGACATCCCGCGCCGCAGCCTGGAAGCCCTGCGCGCGATGGGCAAGTAGAGCGCTTGTCCCCGCCGCGTCTTTCTCCGCCTCGGTTGCCTCTTTCCTTTCCGAGGCGGAGAGGGAAGTCAAGGGGGCTGCCATCGAGGGCGCCGACGCGAGCATGACATGAAAGGAATGGGATGACGACGTGGCGGGAGATGAGTTTGGACAATCGCAACGCCGCTCGCGCCTTGATTCGCGCGGGGCTGTTCCGCAGCGGCATCAGTCGCGCCTACTACGCGGCCTATTGCGCCCTCACCAGCCACCTCTCGCCTCGCCTCACCTTTGGGCATCGGGACAATCCGGCTCACGTCGATCTCTCCCGACTGATTATGAACCACCTCGATCATTTACCAGAGGAGAAACGACAGGAACTCAGGAAGGCGGTCGCTGAACTTTGGAAACAGCGTGTGGAAGCCGACTACATTCCCGCCGCCTCTATTGATAAGAACATCGCCACCGGCGCCTTACGCAGCGCCGACCGCGCGCTGTTCATCCTGGGGGTGACGGATTGACCGAAAAGGAAGTTGTGGAACTGGTTAAAAAGTATCTCGACAACCATCCCATCCCCGATAACAAGATCGTGGTGCTGGATCACATCGTGCGTCGGGACGGAGATTTCTGGTATGTGCCGGTTCGCCCGGATCACCCGTTCCCCAAAACGTATCAGTACTACGAAGAATTAACCGAAGTCGAGATGGAGCTGGAGGAAAAGGAACAGCTGGACGTTCTCCTCGTTCCAGCGGGATAACGCAGCGGTTCACCCCGGCGCGAAGGCGTCATGAGGAAGGAGCGAACGATGCGAATCGTGGTACTGGGCGGAACGGGAACGATTGGCGCGGCGGTCGTGGCGGCCCTGGCCGACCGGCACGAAGTCATCGTGGTGGGCCACACGAGCGGCGAGCGGCAGGTGGACCTCGCCTCGCCCGACTCGCTGCGGGCGCTGTACGACGCGGTCGCCCCGTTCGACGCGCTGGTCTGCGCCACCGGGTTCGGCAAATTCGCGCCGCTGGAGACGCTGACCGACGACGATTTCGCCTACACCCTCGGCCACAAGCTCATGGGGCAGGTGAACGCCGTGCGGCTGGGCCTCGGCGCGGCGCGGGACGGCGGCTCCTTCACGCTCACAAGCGGCGTCCTCGCCGACGACCCGTCGCCCGGCAGCGCGGCCCTCGGCATGGCGAACGGCGGCCTCAACTCCTTCGTGATGGCGGCGGCGCTGGAGATGCCGCGCGGGCTTCGCATCAACATCGTCAGCCCGCCGTGGGTGAGCGAGACGCTGGAGGCGATGGGCCGCGACGGCGCCGATGGCCTCCCCGCCGCCGAGGTGGCGAAGGCGTACGTTTCCTGCGTGGAAGGCGCCATGACCGGGCTGGTGGTTCGCCTGTCCCCTCCGACTAAACCCTCGTAAGCCGACGGCGCGCTCCGCCGCGTCTTCGTGTTTCACCTAGTGAGGCGCGCTCATGCCGAAACCGTCCCTGCTGGTCAACCTGGCTTCCGGCTTTTTCACGCACCCGACGCTCTCCAATCACTGGAAGCGGCTGGAATCCCTCGCCGAGGTCACGTACGCCTCCTGCAACGCGCCGGACGAAATCCTCCCATACCTGAAGGAAGCGGACGCCGTTCTGATGTGGTCGTGGCCGCTGCTAACCGCCGCCATGCTCGATCAGGCGCCGCGCCTCGCCTTCTCCGGCAACATAGACCTCTCGCAGGAGGGCGCTCGGATCATGCTCGCACGGGGGATTCCGGTCAGCCTGGGGCGGCGCGGCTTCTCCCCGGCGGTGGCGGAAATGGCTCTCACCCTGATCCTCTCCACCCTGCGCCGCACGCCGACCTACCACACGGCGATGCATCTGGGCGTGGAGAAATGGGTGAAGCGGTTTCCCGATGAGATTGATCCACACGAACGCGAGCTGAGCGGGCGACGCGTCGGCATCATCGGGTTCGGCGGCATCGGGCAGGGACTGGCGCGCCTCCTCGCCCCGTTCGAGTGCGACCTTCAGGTCTTCGATCCGTACGCGTCGGACGCAGCCCTGAAGGCCCACGGCGCCCGCGCGGCGTCGCTGGAGGCGCTGGCGTCCAACTGCGAGGTACTCGTGGTGTGCGCCGCGTCCAATCCCGGTTCGCGGCATCTGCTGGAGGCGCGCCACCTGGATGCGATGCCGCCGGGGAGCGTGCTGGTGAACGTCTGCCGGGCGGCGCTGGTGGACACGGACGCCCTTCTGGAACGATTGCGGCGGGGGGACCTGTTCGCCGCCCTCGATGTGTTCGACGTGGAGCCGCTGCCCGCCGATTCGGAGTTGCGCCGCCTGCCAAACGTCTACCTTACGCCGCACCGCGCGGGGGGCACCCTCGAATCGGTCTGCCGCATCCTCACCGCCCTGGTGGACGATTACGAGGCGTTTCTGAAGGGCGAGCCACGCCGTCACGCCCTCACCGAGGCGATGATCCCGTCGCTGGACGGCTGATCCGCTTCCTCACCAGGCGATGGTTCAGGGGCGGTGACAAGACGAGGCAGCAGGATGACATCAACGAAAGGGTCCGCCTGTGGAAGGAGATCAAGCGTGAAATTCACGAGATTTAAGGAAGACCTCCGCCAGCGGCTCCATGATCCCGCCTACGCCGCCGTCTTCCTCCAGTCGGCCTGCGACGATTCCCTGGAGGAATTCCTTTACGCCCTCCGCGAGGTGGTGGCCGCTCATGGTGGCATGACCTCGATTGCGGAGAAGACGGGGCGCGGAAGGTCCAGCCTTTATAAATCCCTCTCACGCGGAGGCGCCCCCTCGTTTCACACGGTGGTGGATGTACTCCATGCGGTGGGCCTGTCTCTCTCAGTAAGAGGTCCGGCGCCCGCTGAAACGGCCCCGCCCGAAGACTCCGCCGAGGAGAGGACACTGGCGACGGCGTAAGCGGCGCGGCGGCTCCGCGCGTTGCCGCGTCTTCGGGCGGGTGATAGAATGGGGTGGCCCTCGCGGGGCCGCTCTCTCGTCCCGATTCCGCCTCACGCATGCCGCCTCACCCTCGCCCTCCTATGCCCCGGATATACGCCATCATCAATCAGAAAGGCGGCGTCGGCAAAACGACGACCTCCGTCAACCTCGCCGCCTGCCTCGCCCAGGCCGGGAGCCGCGTCCTCCTCGTGGATATTGATCCCCAGGGGAACACCACCAGCGGCCTCGGCGTGGACCGGGGCCGCCTCGACGCCTGCATTTACGACCTGCTGCTCGGCGACAGGGAGCCGGAGGATGTCCTCCTCGACACCGAACTCCCCAACCTGCGCCTGCTGCCCGCCACCCTGGACCTCGCGGGCGCGGAGATCGAACTCGTCTCCGCCATGTCGCGCGAGCATCGCCTGAAGCGGATACTGGAGCGCATCGGGGGGGCGTACGACTTCGTGCTGATCGATTCCCCGCCGTCGCTGGGGCTGCTCACCGTGAACGCGCTGACGGCGGCCAACGGCGTCCTCATCCCGATCCAGTGCGAGTACTACGCCCTGGAGGGAATCAGCCAGCTGCTGCACACCATCAATCTGGTGCGGCGGCACCTCAATCCGACGCTCGCCATTGCCGGGGTGCTGCTCACCATGCACGACCCGCGCACCAATCTGTCGCAGCAGGTGATTCAGGAAGTGCAGGCCCACTTCGGGCCGAAGGTATTTAACACGATTATCCCGCGCAACATCCGCCTCTCGGAAGCGCCGAGCCACGGCCTTCCCATCACGCTCTACGACCCGAAATCGAAGGGAGCGGAGGCGTATCAGTCGCTCGCCCAGGAGGTCCTCCGTGCCGCAGCCGAACCGTCCCCACCCATCGTCTGAGACCGCGTCAACCGGCGATGCGGTCCAGGGCGCCGGCCCGGAAGCGAACGAGGAGCGGCGGTTAGGCCCTCGCGCCGCCCCCGGCGAAGCGAGTGGGCGGAAGTCGCGCGGGCTGGGACGCGGCCTCAGTGCGCTGCTGGGCGCCCCCGAACCTCCGGTCGCGCCTCACGCCCACCCTTCCGCTCCCCTCGACGGAGAATCCGCCCCCGCAAACGGCCCCGCGACCCGCCCCGCGACTCCGCCTGAAGCCGCCGCTTCCGAATCCGCTGAACCGACGCGCCTCTCACCCGCCGCCATCGAGCCGAACCCGTTCCAGCCGCGCCTCACCTTTGACCCGGTGAAACTCGCCGAGCTGGCCGACTCCATCCGCACGCATGGCGTCCTTCAGCCGCTCATCGTCCGCCGCATCGACTCCGGTTATCAACTGGTGAGCGGTGAGCGGCGCTGGCGGGCGTCCCAGCAGGCGGGCCTCGTGGAAATCCCTGTCGTGGTGAAGGACCTGAGCGACCGGGAGATGCTGGAAGTCGCGCTGGTGGAGAACGTGCAGCGCGAGGACATCACCCCGCTGGAGGCGGCGGCGGCGTACCAGCGCATGGCGCAGGAGTTCGCCCTGACGCAGGAGGAGATCGCAAAGCGGGTGGGCAAAAGCCGCGCGGCGGTGGCCAACACTCTCCGGCTGCTGGGCCTCTCTTCGGAGATTCGCGGCGCGCTCGCCGACGGCCGCATTACCGAAGGCCATGCGCGGGCGCTCCTGGGCATCCCCGACCCTGCGGAACGGGACCGCACCCTCGCCCGCCTGCTCCATTCCGGCGGCACCGTGCGGGACGCCGAGCGCGCCGCAAAACAGAGCCGTAACCCAACGCCAGCGCCCCCTCCAACTTCCAACCGCGCGCCGAGCCGCCGGGACCCGCACGTGCTGGAGGTGGAGACGCGCCTGCGAGCGCTGTTCAGCTCCAAAGTGGAAGTGAACAGAACGCGCTCCGGGCGCGGGGTCATCGCCATCGAGTTTTACGACGATGAGGACCTGAACCGCATCCTCGACACCCTAGGGCTGACCGACCCATGAGACTGCCGCGCCGTTCCCTCCTCCTCGCCCCGCTGGCGCTGACCGCCGCGTCCGCCCTCGCGGGGGAGCCGACGACCGCCCCCGAATGGAGACGCCCCATGCCGACCTCAGACACCTCGCCGGACCCCGCGCAGAGCGAGCCGGGCGATTCCGGCAGGGTCACGGTTCGTCCCGCCGATACCGGGGCCGCCCTCGTCAATCCCGATATGGGCTGGACGCTTCATTACTACTCCAACGTTGTCACCAACTACGGTTCTCAACTCGAACCCTCCGACACCGTGGACGACTTCCCCGGCCTCTCCACCGTCTACCTGCGCGTCCCGTGGGCGTTCCTCGAACCGAGCGAGGGTCGCTTCAACTGGGCGCTGCTGGACACTCCGGCGCAGCGCTGGATATCCAAAGGGAAGAAGGCCGCCTTCCGCCTCACCTGCTCGGAGAACTGGATGCGGTACGCCACCCCCGAATGGGTGAAGCGCGCCGGGGCCAAAGGCGTCTTCTACGAGTACGGCAAAGGCCCTACCGACGACGGCCCGGCGTGGGACCCCGACTTCGGCGACCCGGTTTTCCTCGCCAAACTCGACCGCTTTCTCGCCGCCTGCGCCGCCCGCTACGACGGAAATCCCCACGTCGCCTTCTGGGATATCGGGACCTACGGCCTCTGGGGCGAAGGCCACACCGACGCCAGCAGCCGCCCCCCCGCCGCACAGGCCGCCGTCAACATTCGGAAACACATTGACCTCGCCGTGAAGCATTTCAAGCGCACCCTGCTCTGCGTCAGCGACGACATCGCCGGTCCCGGAACGCCGGGCTTCCACCTCCCCGAAACCGACTACGCCCGCGCGCGCGGCGTCACCCTGCGAGACGACAGCATCCTCGTCCAGCCGCCGCCTTATTCGTGGTATCACGCGGACCTCGCGCAGGCGTTCTGGCCTCACCAGCCGGTCATCCTGGAACACGAGCATTACGGCGGCTCGAAGGAGAAAGGCGCCTGGGGCGACGGCTCGCTCCTGCTGAAGGCCGTGGAGGAGTACCACGCGAGCTATATGTCCATCCACTGGTGGCCGCGCATCCTCCTGGACGAGAACCGCGCCGTCATCGAGGCGATCAACCGGCGCATGGGGTATCGCCTCCAATTGCACGAAGTTACCTGGCCGCGCAAGGTCGTCCTCGGCCAGCCCTTCCCCGTGAAGTGGCGCTGGGCCAACGCGGGGGTCGCC
The DNA here is from genome assembly GCA_038240635.1 of Armatimonadota bacterium. GTDB lineage: Bacteria > Armatimonadota > DTGP01 > DTGP01 > JAHWJO01 > JBBRGS01. Next base: position 36,503 of record JBBRGS010000001.1, on the reverse strand, counting down.
CCATGCTACCCTGGCGGCTTCCTCGCCCTCACGCTCAAGGACGACAAGGGCGGCATCGTCAGCGTCATGACCGACGAAACCTTCGATATGAGGCGGCTGGCGGTCGGCCCTCCTGGCGCGCCTCCCGTCACCGCCCATGATTCGGAGTTCACGGCGGGCCTCATCGCCCCGGTCACGCGCCCCGGCGACTATGACCTGTTTGTCTCGGTGGGGGACCGGATTGGGACGCCGCGCATCGCCCTGCCGCTGCCGAACGACGACGGCGCCCGTCGCTACCGGCTGGGCCGCGTCACCCTTGAGGCGTCGTAGGCGCTTCATCACATTTCATTTTCCCACCCTCCGCTCCATTCCGCTCTCGCTACAGGGTTTTTCAGCAGAGGAAAGATGGGTCGTCATCTGCGGGAGTTCGACCTATCGTAACCCCAACCCGATCCGCCGCTGTGCCGGCTGGCCAGATTCCTCGCACGTTTCTGCTAAACTAAACGGGCAGACACCTGCCCGGCGGGCCATCGCTCGACTCACTATTACAGGAGGCTCAGGGTTGAGCGAACCGGAAATCAGAATGAAGCGCGCGTTGATCACCGGCATCACCGGGCAGGACGGCAGTTACCTCACTGAACTGCTCCTGTCCAAAGGGTACGACGTTCACGGAATCGTGCGGCGCGCCAGCAGCTTCAACACCGACCGTATCGATCATCTCTACCATGACCGCCATCAGCAGGGCGCCCCGCTCTCCTTATACTATGGCGACCTCTCCGACGCCACCGGCCTGCGACGCCTGGTCGAAAAAACCCGTCCGGATGAGGTCTATCACCTCGGCGCCCAATCCCACGTCCGCGTCTCCTTCGATGAGCCGGAATACACCGTGGACGTAGTGGGACTGGGCACCCTGCGACTGCTGGAAGCCGTGCGCGATTACCGGGACCGCACGAGCCACGATGTGCGATTCTATCAGGCCAGCAGCTCCGAAATGTTTGGCGCCTCCCCCCCGCCTCAGGCCGAAAACACCCCCTTCCACCCCCGCAGCCCCTACGCCTGCGCCAAGGTTTACAGCTTTCATCAATGCGTCAACTACCGCGAATCGTACGGCATCTTCGCCAGCAACGGCATCCTCTTCAACCACGAAAGTCCACGCCGGGGCGAAACCTTCGTCACTCGCAAGGTGACGCGAGCCGCCGCGCGAATCAGCCTGGGGCTTCAGGATAAACTCTTCATGGGGAATCTCTCCGCCAAACGCGACTGGGGATTTGCCGGCGATTTCGTCGAAGCCATGTGGCGGATGCTTCAGGCCGATCAGCCCGACGACTATGTGATCGCCACCGGCGAAGCCCACTCCGTGGAGGAACTCCTCGCCGAGGCGTTCGGCCAGCTCAACCTCGACTTCCATGACTTCGTGGAAACTGACCCCCAGTACCTCCGTCCGGCGGAAGTGGACTACCTGCTCGGCGACCCCTCCAAAGCCCGCGAACGTCTCGGATGGAAGCCTCAGGTCACCTTCACCGAACTGATCCGCCGCATGGTCGAGCACGACCTCGACCTCGCGCGCCGCGAAAGAACGCTGCGGGAGGCGGGCCACACCATCTACCCCAGCGCCGGCGCCACTCAGTAAGCCGGAAGCGCTCGCCGATCCGTATCCAGCCGCGTACGCGCCACTCAGGGAGCCGGAATGACCGCTGAACATATCACCCATTCAACGGAGGACCTCTACGCGCGGGACGAGTCGTTCTTCGTGGCGGGGCATCGGGGCCTCGTCGGCTCGGCCCTCGTGCGCGCCCTCGAACGCCGGAATCCCCGCTGCATCCTGACCCGCACCCGCGCGGAACTCGACCTCTCCCACGCCGAGGCCGTCCGCGCCTTCTTCGACGAGCGCCGCCCCGCGTATGTCATCCTGGCGGCGGCGAAAGTCGGCGGTATCCTCGCCAACCGGGACGCTCCGGTGGAATTCCTCCTCGAAAACCTGAAAATCCAGAACCACGTCATCGAGGCCGCCCACGATTTCGGCGTGACCAAACTCCTCTTCCTGGGTAGCTCCTGCATCTATCCCAAGTTTGCCCCGCAGCCAATCCGTGAAGACTCCCTGCTCACCGGCGCGCTCGAACCGACCAATGAGGCGTACGCCCTCGCCAAAATCGCCGGCCTCAAACTGTGTGAAGCGTATCAGCGCGAGTATGGCGACCGCTTCATCTCCGCCATGCCCACCAACCTGTACGGCCCCAACGATAACTTCGACCTGACCAGCTCCCACGTGCTGCCCGCGCTCCTCCGCAAGTTTCATGAGGCAAAGCAATCCGGCGCCCCGTCCGTCCCCATCTGGGGAAGCGGCAAGCCGTACCGCGAATTCCTCCATGTGGACGATCTGGCGGAAGCCTGCCTCTTCCTGATGGAACGGTACGAAGGAACCGAACCGGTGAACGTCGGCGTCGGGGAGGATGTCACCATTCGGGAACTCGCCGAGACCATCCGCCTCGTCGTCGGGTACCCCGGCGAGCTGGAGTTCGACCCCTCCAAACCGGACGGCGCTCCCCGCAAGCGACTCGATGTCTCCAAACTCACCGCCCTCGGATGGCGCGCCTCCATCCCCCTGGAGCAGGGCATCCGCGACACCTACCGCTGGTACCAGGCGTCGCCGGAAGCCAACACCACTTAACGCCCCGTCGCCGGAAACCGGGCGGAAACCGCCATCCGCAGGAAATTGATCTTACCCCTCGAACCGGAAATCGTTTACAACAGTGTGGATTGCATTTATTTCAACCCCTTTACGCCTCAGCCTCGTTCCCATCTCCAAATAATCCTTCCCCTGATTCCTCCTCTTAACGACCGCGAGGGACGATTGAACATCCGACGCTCCAATTCCATTTTGCTGCTTTCAGGCGCGGCGCTGGCCGCCGTCATCGCTCCGGCGCTCGGGGCTTCGGCGGTCGCCACCGCGACCCTCGTGCGGGTCAATGGCGCGCGCTACACCCTGGACGCGGGGCGCGCCGAAGGGCTGAGCATCGGGCAGGAAGCGCAGGTCCTCAAGAATGGCGCGGTGGTGGGACGATTGCGAGTGAATCTCCTCCGCGACCATGAGGCCGACGCCGCCATCATCGAATCGCTCCCCAACGTGATCGTGCGCGTGGGCGACACTGTGACCTATGAGCCAGGCGCCACGGCCCAGCCGGCGCCTCCGGTCACTCCCCCCATTCCGCCGGTCAATCCCACCTCGCCCGTGGAGCCGACGCCCGTGGAGCCGACGCCGGTCAATCCCACCTCGCCCGCTTCTCCCCCCGTTACCGAATTGTCCCCCTCTTCCAAGGCGCTTACCCTCGTGGCCGCCACACCGGAACAGGCGGAACTGAACGCGGAACTGACTGACACCCTCGTTGGCATGGGTCTGGAGAATATCTTTGTCGCCACCACCAAGGAAGGCGGCCTCTACGTCGAATTCGAGAACCGGCGGTGGCGCTGGGAAGTGGACGCCATCGGCGCCGTGTTGCGCGCCCTCGCCGACTCCCCGGCGCGCGGCCCCCTCACCGTCGTGGGAAAACAACGCGGAGTCCCGGCGTATCAGGCGCAAACCTCTGTGGTGGCCTTCCGGGATTACCTCTCCGGGTCGCTTTCAGATGAGGAATTTCGGCGCCAGCTGCGGGTGACCTGGCCGGAATTGAGCAGCCACGGGGGCGCATCGAAAAGCTTTGGGCGCGTGGACGCCACCCTGGGCCAGGGCATCCGAGGCGACATCACTTCCTATGCGGGTCAGTCGGCGCCAGGAATCCAGGAGCGGCTGCGGCTGGGGCTGCAAACTGACCTCTTCAAGGGCCTGCGGGTGCAGCTGCGAGAATGGGTCCCCCTCAACAGCGTGAGTAACCAGTCCAAAAAGCCGACCACCGATGTGGGCGAAGTGACCTATGTCCGCCGCTTCGGGCCAAAACTGTATGCCGAGGCCGGCGCTGGAACATTCCGGGAGGGGTATGGAGCGATGCGGGGAACGATCAACCTGTTTCCCGCCACCCATGACGCGCTGGCGCTCGACTTCGGCCGCGTAGGGCGCAGCTTAGGTGACCTGAAGCGATTCGCTTACCTGGGTACGTGGCGGCATCAACTGCCTCATGTGGACGCGCAGGTGTTCGCGCGGGGCGGCAGGTTCCTTTCCGGCGACACCGGCGGCGCGTTCGGCTTCTCCAGCCAATTCCGACAGCGCAGCTACGAGTTCATCTACACCAAAACCAACACCGATAAACTCCTCACGTTTCAACTCCGCTGGCCCCTGGGCGGCTCCAAATTCAGCGCTCCCAAACCATTACGTTTACGACGCGAGCAGGATTTTGGCGTCAGCGTGACGCAAAAAGGCTCCAACGCGGGACGCACCTTCAACACCAACGGATGGACCGAGAACTGGCAGATCGCCACAATGCCCGCCATTCTCCCCAAATATGTGGCGTTCCTAAAAGGCTCTGCGGCAGAAGGCGGCGTGACTCCCGCCCTTCAGGAAGAGATGCGCGACATCCCCCTTTCCGCCATCACCGGACCCTCGCTCTCCGGTACAACGGGCCTCTGGTTTGTCCCGGCGGCGGAGGTGGAACCGTACGGCTACTGGACCCTGGGCGCCAACTGGGTGGACCAGGCTTACCGCAAAAAGTCCAATGGCTTGGGAGGCCGGGGAACCGTTGCGGAGTACCTCACCCTCGGTATCCTCCCTCGCACGGAAGTAACCCTCCGGCTAACCAACCTGGAAGGCCGCCTGGGAGTCCAGCGCTACAACCTCAATGAACCCGCCAATCCTTCCTCCAGCGGCTGGAACGTGGACAAGGAGATCAGCGCCCAGTACCTCCTCATGGCGGAGCGTGGAAGCCGTCCGGCTCTCGCCTTTGGAGCGCAGGACTTCGCCGGAAGCCTGGGCAATGTCTCCAAATCGGTGTTATACAAGGCGTACTACGGCGTCGCCAGCAAGACCCTGGGGCGCCTCACCGTTCACGCTGGAATCGGCACGAATACGCTGAAGGGCCTCTTCTTTGGCGCGGATCACCATCTCACCCCCCGCATCCGCATCCTGGCCGACTACGCCCGCGATCCGACCACGCCCAAAAATCATAAGATCACGCTGGGCGTCCGCGCGGAAGCCCTGAAAAACATCCGCGTGGACCTTTACGCCAACGGCCTGAAAAAACCTGGCGCGGGCGTCACCTGGACCCGCCGGATGTAATCGGTCTCGCCACGCAGGCCCGCCCTGAATCCGCGAACGAGACGCCGCCGCGACCGGGGGCGTCTTCGCGCGCTCCATCTCGTGGCCGACCGGCTCATTCAGGCTCACAAATATGGACCGGACATCGAAGCGCCGCATTATCACGCATAAATGCACAACCCCCGTGCGATTATTGCGCGGTTGCGGCCGACCTCTTAAGATACCAGTGACGGAGCGTTCCCGCCCGTCCTCGTCTTCCCGTTCAATCTCCCTGGAGGCGCTCCATGGCTGCACAAACCCTGTTCGCGAAAATCTGGGACGCGCACGTTGTCGCCCAATCGCCCGGCGCGCCCGCCCTCCTCTACATTGATCTCCACCTCGTCCACGAAGTCACCTCCCCCCAGGCCTTCGACGGCCTGAGAGTGACGGGTCGAACGGTACGCCGCCCCGAACGCGCCCTGGCGACGGTAGACCACAACGTGCCCACGACCAGCCGCCTGCTGCCCATCCTGGACCAGGTCTCCGCCGCCCAGATCGCCGCGCTGGCCCACAACTGCGACGAGTTCGGCATCACCCTGTACGACATTCACAGTCCCGATCAGGGCATCGTCCACGTCATCGGGCCGGAGCAGGGGTTCACGCAGCCGGGGATGACCATCGTCTGCGGCGACAGTCATACCTCCACGCACGGCGCTTTCGGCGCCTTGGCGTTTGGCATCGGCACCTCGGAAGTGGAGCACGTCCTCGCCACGCAATGCCTCCCGCAGGCCCGCCCGAAGACCATGGAGGTCCGCGTCAACGGACAGGTGGGCCGAGGTGTCACCGCCAAGGACATCATCCTCGCCATCATCGGGAAGATCGGGACCGACGGCGCCACCGGTTACGTGGTGGAGTACACCGGCGAGGCAATCCGCGCCCTGAGCATGGAAGGCCGCATGACCGTCTGCAATATGTCCATCGAAGCCGGGGCACGCGCCGGAATGGTCGCCCCCGACGAGACGACCTTCGCCTACCTCAAAGGCCGCCCTCACGCGCCGCAGGGCGCCGACTGGGACGCCGCCGTGGCGAAGTGGAAGGCCTTCCCCAGCGATCCCGGCGCTACCTACGACCGGGTGGTGCAACTGAACGCCGCCGACATCGCCCCCCAGGTGACGTGGGGCACCAGCCCCGGCATGGTCGCCTCCGTGACCGACCGCGTGCCCGATCCCGCCGCCATGACGAGCGACGCCGACCGCCGCGCCACCGAGCGCGCCCTGGAGTATATGGGTCTGACCGCCGGTCAGCGCATCGAGGAGATCGAAGTCCACCGGGTCTTCATCGGCTCCTGCACCAACGGGCGCATCGAGGACTTGCGGGCCGCCGCCGCCTTCGCCAAAGGGAAGAAGGTCAGCCCGAAGGTCAGCGCGATGGTCGTGCCCGGCTCCCAGCGCGTGAAGGCGCAGGCCGAAGCCGAGGGACTGGACCGCGTCTTCACGGAGGCCGGATTCGAGTGGCGCGAATCGGGCTGCTCGATGTGCCTGGCGATGAACCCCGACGTGCTGCAGCCGGGGGAGCGATGCGCTTCCACCTCTAACCGCAACTTTGAAGGACGGCAGGGCAAGGAAGGCCGCACGCACCTCGTCAGCCCGCAGATGGCCGCCGCCGCCGCCGTCACCGGGCGCTTCGTGGACATCCGCGACTGGAAGTAACCGCTCCGCCCAGGGTCAGCCCTGTATATCAGCCTGTATATCAGCCCTGAACGCTTTGCAGAGGCGCGGCCTTCCTTCGCGCCTCCTCCCCTTCCACCTTAGCCTTGCCGGAGGTCAGACCTATGGAGCCGTTTCGCGTGTGGACCGGAATTGTGGCGCCGCTGCCTCGCCTCAACGTGGACACCGACCAGATCATCCCCAAGCAGTTCCTCAAGCGGCTGGAACGCACCGGCTTCGGCCAGTTCCTCTTCTTCGACTGGCGCTTCAAGGACGACGGGACCCCCAACGCGGAGTTTGAACTGAACCGCCCCGGCTACGAAGGCGCCAGCATCCTCGTGGCGGAGCGGAACTTCGGCTGCGGGTCGTCGCGGGAACACGCGCCCTGGGCGCTGCTTGATTACGGCTTCCGCGTCATTCTCGCGCCGAGCTTCGCCGACATCTTCCACAACAACTGCTTCCAGAACGGGATTCTGCCCGTTACGCTGCCGGAGGAATCGATCCAGCGGATTCTCGCTCAGGCCCTCGCGGAGCCAGGCTACCGCCTTACTGTGGACCTGGAGCGGCGGATGGTGGAGGACGGTCGCGGGCTGAACGAGCCGTTCACCGTGGACGAGTTTCGCCGCAACTGCCTGCTGGAGGGCCTCGACGACATCGGCCTCACGCTGCGGCAGGAAGACGCCATCACCGCGTACGAGCGCGCGCACGGGATCGGCGTCGCGGCGTAGAGGCGGAACCAGGACCCCTTCGCTCCCACGGAAGCCGCCGCCAGCCGGTGTGAGAGGGTGATGGGAGGGAATTGAGGGGCGCGCGGCTAATCGGGATTCGCTCCGGTTGGCCGGGCGCCTCTTTTCGTCACTTTTTCGGATACCCGATGACCTCCTCTCCCGCCGAGTACCGCGCCGCCCAGTCCGCCGAAACGCCCGCCCTCATCGAGCTCTGGAGCGCCGTCTTCGGCTTTGATGGCTCTGACTATTTCCGCGCCTACCTCGAAGGCGATCCGTGGCTTCAGCCGCAGGATTGCCAGGTGGCGCTGGTGGACGGCCGGATTGTGGCGGCGGTTCACCTCGTCCGGCGGCCCGTGCGCCTGCTGGGTGACGAGATGCTCGTGGGCGGCGTGGCCAATGTCGCCACCCTGCCGGAGCATCGCCGCCGGGGGCTGTCCACCGAACTCATGCGGCGGTGCGTCGCCACCCTCGATGGCGAGGGGTTCGCCTTCTCCGCGCTCGGCACCGGAGTGCACGGTCATTACGCTCGCCACGGCTGGGAAACGGTCGTCACGCCGACGCTGGTGGTGGAGCCTGATCCCTCCGGCGCCTCCTGGGCGTCCCATCCCCCGCTCTCGCCGCTTACGCCGGAAGAGTGGCTCACGGAGGGGCCGCGCGTCTACGCCGCCTTCAACGCCACGCAGCCCCTCTTCTTCGAGCGGTCGCTGGAGTACTGGAACGGCTGGCTCCGCATCCGCTACGATCACGCCGACCCGAATCGGCTGCTGGTGGGGCTGCGGCGCAACGGGGCGCTGGAAGGGTACGCGCTGGGCCAGCTCCCTGGCGAAGCGGGCGGAACCGCCTCGGTGGAAGAGATCGCCACCCTCCAGCCGGACGAGCTGCCCCTCCTGCTGAACGCCGCCGCCCGGATCGCGCACGCCGCCGGAGCCTCCCGTCTCCACGTGAACGCCCCTCGCCTCCCGGTTATGGAGGAGGCGCTGAGAGGCATGGGGCGACTGCGTCTCGGCGAGGACGGCTCGAAGATGCTGCGGCGGGGCGTCCTCGACAACGCCCGTATGGCGACCGTGCGGGAGCTGTACGCTTCCGGCGCGTTCTGCTGGTGGGGGCCGGACGGCTTCTGAAGGGACCTCCGACGCGCCCAGGGCGCCGGAAACCCGGAAACGTGGAAGGGGACGCTATACTGTGAAGCAGGCTGAGCGCGCCCCTGTCGCCTTCCTCCTTGTGGAGGCTTAAGACGGCGGCGCTGTCGCCTACGTGGAGACACAGGCGACATTCGGCGCCCCATTCGTTTTCTGAACCATTGCATTGACCCGCTGGAGGAATCCCTGGTGAGTATTGAAGGAGCGAGCGCCCCGGAACCGCAAGTGCATCGGGGATTGGAAGGCATTGTCGCCGCCGCCACCGAGATCGCCGAAGTGGACGGCACGAACGGACGCCTCATTTTGCGCGGCTACGACATCAATGAGCTGCGCGGGCACGTGACCTTTGAAGAGGTGGCTTACCTCCTCTGGCACGGCGAACTGCCCAATCGCTCCGAGCTGGAGAGTCTCCAGTATGAGTTGTCCCGCGCCCGTGAAATCCCGCCGCCCGCCCTGCGCGCGCTGCGCGAGATCGCGCCGTACGCCACCGGCATGGACATCCTCCGCATGGGCGCCTCCATGCTGAGCCTCGACCCCGAAGACGTGGACATCCATACGCACGCGCGCAGTCACCGTCGCTTTGAAGTGGAGCCGAACCTGATCCGCGCGGCCCGGTTGCAGGCGCAGATGCCCGCCATCGTCGCGCACACGTGGCGCCTCGCCAAGGGGCAGGACATCGTGCAGCCGAAACGGGAACACGGCCTCGCGCAGGGCTTCCTCTATATGCTCGAAGGCGAGGAGCCGGATCCGGCGCGCGTGGACGCCCTCAACGCCTACTTCGTCGCCATCGCCGAGCACGGCCTCAACGCCTCCACCTTCACCGCGCGCGTCGTCGTCTCCACCGACTCCGACATGGTGAGCGCCCTCACGGCGGCCATCGGCGCGCTCAAAGGCCCCAAGCACGGCGGCGTCCCCGGCCCGGTGCTCCGTATGCTCACCGAAATCGGGACCCCCGACCGCGCCGACGAGTTCATCCGCAACGAAATGCGCGACGGGCGCCGCATCATGGGTTTTGGACACCGCGTCTATAAGGTCCGCGACCCCCGCGCCGCCGTGCTGGAAGAAGCCGCGAAGAAAATGGCGGCCCTCACCGGCAATTACGACCTGCTGAACCTGACCAAGGCCGTGGAAGAGACGACCGTCAGCGTACTCCACGAACTGAAGCCAGGGAGGGACCTGTACGCCAACGTGGAACTGTTCGCCGCGCTGATCCTCCACGCGGTAGGCGTGCCCTCCGCGCTCTTCACCCCGATGTTCGGGATCGGGCGCACCGCCGGGTGGACCGCCCACATGATCGAGCAGCTGAAGGACAACCGCCTCATCCGGCCGCAGTCGGTCTACGTGGGGCCGCGCGATCGCCAATGGAAGCCCCTCGCCAACCGAGGCTGAATCCCCATGGGGCCAGGGTCAACCGCTTACACGGAGGACGCAGAGAGCCACGGAGGGCCACGGAGAACCCCTGAGAAACCCCAGGTAACTGAAGGGACTCAGGGGGCGCTCAGTGGTTCGGGCGGTTGAAACCGCTACAACACCCACACGAAACCCGCCTGCGCGGGTTTAGGGAGTCGAGTCGCTGCGCGGAAGATTTCGACGGGGAGGGAGTCGGCGAAGGCCGACTTCGTGCAGTTGTTGCTGCGGTTTCAACCGCCGGGACCTCTGAGATTGCGCCCAGGCGTTCCCTTCAATCCTCTGGGGTTTTACAGGGGTTCTCCGTGGCCCTCCGTGGCTCTCTGCGTCCTCCGTGTAAGCGGTTGACCTTGGAGGGGGACCCTGGCCTTCAGAGGTCAGACCGAGGCCAAAGGGCGGTACAGGCGCCCCTTCCACCCGTCTTCGGGGACGGTTTCACCGGAAGCGGAAGCCGTGACCTCGGTCAGACCTTCCTGCGACGCCCAGACCGCCTGGCTCGACGGCTCCCGGTTCGCCAGCGCGTGGAACGGGATCGCTGTGACCCGCTTCCCGTCGTTGGCCCTGCCGATGACGACGGTCACGCCGCCCAGGAAGTCCGCCCGATGCTCCGTGGCGAACTTCGGCTCCTTCGCCAGCGTGATCGCCACGGTTCCATCGTTGTCCAGCCCTTCAAAGCCGTAGACGAGGGGGCCGCGCTGGAGCGCCACCATGCCCCGGTTTTCGGTGACGGCAGGGTGCGCCTCCATGCGCTCCACGGGCATCGGCAGCGACAGTTCCACCACGTCGCCCGGCTTCCACTCGCGGCGCAGCACGGCGTACCCATGCTCCATTCGAGGACGCGTCAGCCGCCGACCATTCACCCGAATCGTCGCGCTGCGGCTCCATCCGGGGATACGCAGACGCACCGCAAACCGCCGGGGACTCTGCGGCGTCACGGTCAGCTTCACTTCGCCGTCCCACGGATAATTCGTCTCCTGCGTCAGCGTCACGGGGCCATCGGGCAGCGGGACGGTGGCGTCGCTGGCGACATACAGGTTCACAACCAGATCGCGGGCGGTGCGGGCGTACACATACTCCTGCACGCGCAGCAGCGTCCGCGAGAGGCATGGCGGGCAGCAGACCCAGATGTTGCCGCGCGGATTTTTCTCGTCCGAGAGCGGATTGCGGTAGTAGCTGGTCACGCCGTCCAGACCCATGCCGTGCGGTATGGCGTTGTACAGGACGCGCTCCACCACGTCCATGCTCTCGGCGTGACCGTCCATGCGAAACATCGCGTCGGCGAAGTAGACCATGCCGCACGCCGCGCACGACTCGTTGTAGCCGTGATTTGGCAGGTCGTACGCCGGGCCAAAGCCTTCGTCCGACGCCTGCGACCCCACCGAGCCGTTCACATAACTCTTGCGATCCACGGTGTCGCGCCAGAGGCGTCGGGCGGCGGCTTTCAGGGTTTCATCGCCCGTTTCAATCGCCGCGTCGGCCACGCCGGTGAGGTAGAAGACGGTGCGGACGGCGTGACCCGTCACCTCCGGGACCTCGCGGATCGGCAGGTGGTCCATGAAGTAGGAGCGCGGGGTGTCACTGGTGTAGCGCCACGGTTTGCCGCGCCGCTCGATCCAGTTGAGGGCGAGTTCGAGTTCGCGGGGGTTGCCGGTCTCGCGGTACAGCCTCACGAGGGCGAGTTCGAGGCCCGCGTGGCCACAGACGCCTTCGTGGCCCTCTTCGATGAAATGTTGATGAATGTGTTCAGCGGCTTTTTTCGCCACGTCGAGGAAGGCCGATTTGCCCGTCGCGCGGTAATGCGCCACCGCCGCCTCGATGAGGTGCCCGGCGACATAGCCGTCGTGCTGGCCGTCGAGGTTCGCCCAGGGGGTCATGCCGCGCACGGTGATGAGGGCGTTGATGTAGCCGTTGGGCTGCTGCGCGCCCACAATGGCGCGAATGATGCCGTCGAGTTTGGCGTCCAGTTCGGCGTTGGGCGCCTGTCCCAGCGCGTAGGCGCACGTCTCCAGGACCTTGTGGAGGTTGGCCTGATTCCAGGGGGTGTCCTGGCCGCGCGTTTCATGCCGCCAGCCCGCCGCAATCTCGTTGTCCTCAATGTCGCGCTGAACATACTGCCACGAGTGGGGAATCGTGCGCTCGCGGTACACCGTTTGTTTGGGGGACCAAAAGGCGTCGTGGAGGCGGACAGCGGGGAAGGGGAGGGCGATGCGCTCGGCGCGGGTGTGCGGAGAGGAGGTCATGGGGGGGCGGGGGCGGCGCGAGCGAGCCGACGCGGCGCGGGCGGCCTGGACGGCTACGGGCGCGGCGAGTCCGGCGAGAAGGAGGTGACGGCGGCTGAGAGGCATGGCGCGACGGCTCCGAGGCGGGAGTCCTTCCCAGGGCACGGGAAGCGCTACAGAAGAGGAGGTGATGAAGGCGTTGGAGGCGATACGGAAGAACGGAGACAGGTTCGACATGGCGGTCGGAAACGCCTTGTCCGGGATTTCCGTGGGGACATTGAGGGTTGAGGACGGCGCGTCAGGCGTCGGGAAGGCGAAGACGGCGCGTCAGGCGTCGGGAAGGCGAAGACGGCGCGTCAGGCGTCGGGAAGGCGAGGACGGCGCGTCAGGCGTCGGGAAGGCGAAGACGGCGCGTCAGGCGTCGGGAAGGCGAAGTCGGCGCGTCAGGCGTCGGGAAGGCGAAGACGGCGCGTCAGGCGTCGCAGGCGCACCGGAGAAACACGTTGACCTTCTCCACAATGGCATCGTGGCGACCGGGGACGCTCAGCACGTCACACTCGCTGCCGAGGATGAACGGGTGGCCGGTGGCGTCCATACGGTGGAGGAGTTCGCAGGTCATCCGCTCCACCTCATCGGGGTGGAGACTTTCCTCGTAGAACCGCTTGGTCGGCAGATTCCCATACAGAGTGATGGTGTCCGGCACGCGGGCGGCGTCCTCCCACAAGCGGCGCGAGCTGCCCAGGCTCAGGATCACCGGGTTGAGGGAAGCGAGGCGTTCGACCATCGAATCGGTCAATTCGCCGCAGTCGTGGAGGAACAGGTCGCAGCCGAGTTCGTCCATCAGGGCCTTGATCCGCTGATTGGGCGCCATGACGAAGCGCTCGAAGATATCGGAGCCTTTGGCGAGTTGTCGCGGCGAGAGATAGACGGCGTTGGCGGCGGGTTCGCAGAGGATGATCAGTTTCGCGCCCGCCTCCACCTGTCGCCTCACCGACTGGAGGATGACGGCGAGGGCCAGTTCCAGCGCCTCTTCCACCGCGCGTACCTCCGGGTCCTCGTTGGCGGTGGCGCCAGTCCCGGCGAGGTACACCCCGCCGATGGGGTCCCCGAGCAGCTTCGTCATGAAGGAGAACGGCCCGATGCTCATCCCGCATGGGACGAGGTCGGGCGTGTCAGCGACGACGCGAATGGCGTCGAGGGTGGCCCGAAGCCGGGGAGTGAGCAGGCGTTCATCGGCGTTCATGACCGCAGAGAGCGGTTCGGGGCCGGGCGGCGTGACAAAATGGAAGAGTGGCGCCTCCTCTTCGGATTTCCCCAGGAGGGTCATGAGGGCCTCCTTTTCCAGCATCAGGTCCATCAGCGGAGCCGCGAGAGGCGTCTGGTAACGGCGGGCGGCCTCCACAATCACCTGGCCGAGTCGGGCGCCATCGGTCAGGAGGGCTTCGGCGTTTTCATGCTCCCGCAGGAGGAGATCGGCGCCGATGGGCATTCGGTGGCCGGAGCGGGCGAGATCGAGATAAAAGGAACGATCCATGGTGTGTCAGCCTTTCGATCAGGCGCCTGGGAATCAGGCGGGGCGGAGGGGGCCAAAGGGCCGTGAGGGACGCATAGCGACTCTGGCGCGATGGTGAAGCCGCCGTAAAGAGGAGAGCGTGGGCCGACAAAGAAATAACCCCTCTCCCTGGGATTGAGGGAGAAGGGTTGAAGGAGGAAAGCGCCTGAAATTAGGGAGAAGGGACTTCCAGCGCCACCGCGCTTCCGTTCGACGCATCCGAATCGGTCGGAGTGGTCGCCGCGCCTTCCACCGTCGAGGCTTCGATCTCTCGCGCCGAGGGGAGTTCGGGGCTCGGCATTCCTTCCTTCAGCAGGCGTCGGGCGCCCACAAACCGCTTAACGTACCAGGAGGAGCTCAGGGCGTCAATCCGCACGCCTTTGCGCGGGTTGGCGGCGTGGATCATCTTCCCGTTGCCGATGAACATTCCCACATGAGAGATACCGCGACTCCTGCCGAAAAAGACGAGATCGCCGGGGAGCAGGTCTTTCCTGGAGACAGTGCGACCGTAATGGTATTGCGACCGAGCGGAGTGCGGCAGGGCAATTCCGACGCTGCGGTACAGCTGCATGGTGAGGCCGGAGCAGTCCGTGGAGCGCAGATTGGCGGCGCCGAAGACGTAGCGGGCGCTGCGGAATCCCATCGCGCGGCGGCTGAGCAGCGTGCGCCGATTGGTGAGGCGGCTCGCGGGGAGGCTTCGGTTGACGAGGGGCGCCGGAGCGACTTTAGCGGTTCCGACGGGAGCGGCGGAGGGCGCCGGGGGGGCGGGAGCGACGGGGGCCGAATGGGCAAAGCGAGGAGCGGGTAAAGCCAGCGCGGTCAGGGTGGCCAAACAAATAATCGTAAGGTGAGATCGGGTCAAAAGGGGTTTCCTCCCGGCGCTCATAAGCCCCGACCCGGAGGTCGTAACCGACCGCGCGCGTCGTCCGCAGGAAACAGGAAACCCGTATGCAAGGTCTCTTCCGTCGGACGCGCGGAGGCCGTCGGCGGGGTCCCGGCGTTCACGGAGCCTCGCCGGAGTGCGGCGGGACCGTCGTGACGCGCTCAGGGATCAGCCCGGAGCTTCGCGCCCACATGCCTACGGGGTTAGCTGACGGACTCGGGACGGAAGAACATCCCTACTCGGCCAAATTGCGCGGGGCATCGTTGCTTTGCCGTGATGCCTGGCGCCCGGCGACCGAGATTCGCCCCCCAGAGGAACTTGGTTCCCCCGTCTCCCTTGTGGGAGTTCGGCGTTGATGATGGGTCAAGGTGTGATGAAAAAACGCAGGGTGTGACAGCCGGAGCATCGCAACGTTCCTCCCCGGCGCCCAAAACCACATGAAGACCGGATGGGCGATCCCGTCTCCGCCGGAACGGTCGCAACCTGTGAGATTGCGAACATGGACCGAACGGCGCTTCCGCCCCCCGCTCCTTCATTCCGAAGCCTATGGTAAAGCCTCTTCCCGGAGGAGTCAACCCTTTTGGGGTTTCGTTTCCGTCAAAACCGGGTAGAACAACCCCCCACAAAGTCATCCATTAACGCAGAGAGTCGCAGAGAAACCCCCTGGGGACTCAGGAGACTGAAGGGACTGAGGGGAGCAGCCCTGTCGAGCGACAGGTCATTTCACAGAGAAGACGGGCGATTGAAACCGCAGCAACACCCACACGAAGTCGGCCTTCGCCGACTCCCGCTATGCCGTCCATGAGCGATCCCCTCCCTGCCTCACCCCGGCCTTCGTCCGCCCCTCTCCCACAGGAGAGGGGCGAGGGAGATCCTGATCTCGCGCCCCATCATTCCTACCCGAACCCGCACCGCACGATCCCCTAACCCGCGCAGGCGGGTTTCGTGTGTCTGTTGCAGCGGTTTCAACCGCCCGAACCCCTGAGCGCGCCCATCAGCCCCTCAGTCCCCAAGGGGGTTCTCTGCGCCCTCTGCGTTGGAGGTTTGACCCTGACCCTGGCGGTTGACCATGGCTCAGGTGAGAGACCTCCATACAGCAGGAGGGCGCCCCCGCGCCGCGAAAGGGAACGGGGCTGGAGGCGCACGCCGCATCCCCCGCCCGCCGAAGAAGAGGCTCCAGTCGCGCCTATGGATGCTTTGGAGGACGCCATGACCGCTCTGTCACGTCGGTCGCGCGGATTGAAGGGCTTCCGCCTCTCATTACCGCCTTATTTCGCCATCGTTGGCGCGCTCTGTTTCGCCATCGCTATCACGCTATCCGGGAGCGCCTGGGCTGCCACACCCGCCGCGCCCGCTTCCCACGGAGGGCCTGGCAAAGTGACGATTGAAAAAACCGAATACGCCGGTTGGCCGAATTGCTACCGCATGACCAACGGCCTCATCGAACTGGTGGCGACCACCGACGTGGGACCCCGCATCATCCGCTTCGGAGTCCCCGGCGGCCCCAACGAGTTTAAGGAATTCGCGGAGATGCGCGGCAAAACCGGCGGCGACGAGTGGCGCATCTACGGTGGCCATCGCCTCTGGCACTCCCCGGAAGTGAAGCCCCGCACCTACGAGCCGGACAACTCCCCCATCGAAGCCCGGCCCGACGGCGATACCCTCCACCTTTTGCAGCCCGTGGAGAAACAGACCGGCATCCGCAAGGAAATCCACGTCACCCTCGCGCCTAACTCCCGCCGCGTCACCGTCACCCATCGGCTGACCAACATGGGCCAGTGGGAGATCGAACTCGCCCCCTGGGCGCTCTCCGTGATGGACCCCGGCGGCGTGGCGTTCCTCCCGCAGCCGTCGCGCTCCACCGGGCCGGGCAATCTCCTCGCCAACCGCACCCTCGTCCTGTGGCCCTATACCGATATGACCGACCCGCGCCATATCTGGGGCCGCGACTTCCTCCTCCTGAAGTCGCGCGACGCCGAGCATCCCACCAAAATCGGCATCAACGCCGAAGACGGCTGGGCGGCCTACTCGCACAACGGCCATCTGTTTGTGAAGCGGTTCACCTATAAGCATGGCGCCCGCTACCCCGATAACGGCTGCGCGGTGGAACTGTACACCGCCACCGGCATGCTCGAACTGGAGACCGTTGGGCCGCTCGTCACCCTGAAGCCGGGCGAGACCGTGGAACACGTCGAAACATGGCAGTTGCTGGACGGCCCCGCCGTCACCGACGAAGCCTCCGCCCGCGAAGCCGCGAAGATCATCCAGAACGCCGAGGCCGCTCCCTAACGCCTCGGCGATTCGCCTTGAAAGGCGCGCATGCCCCCCCGCTTTCCCTGGCTCCGCCGAGCGCTCCAGACCCCGCCGGTGGCGTTACTCGCCCTGGCCCTGCCGCTCGCCCTTCCCCTCGCCGCATCCCGCCTGAGCCGGAGAGCGGGATCTGTCGCCCCGAACGCCGCCCTCGCCGCGCCGCCGACCGATAATCCCGCCGCTCGGTACCGACTCCCGTGGACCGACCGCCTCCCGTGGAAGCGCGTCGTTTCCCTCGCCCAGTGCGATGGCGCCACCGACGCCGAACGCCTTCAGGACGCTCAGCGCCGCCTGGGAGACGCCGGGGGCGTGATCTACTTCCCGCCCGGCGACACCACCTTCCCCGACGACATCACGCTGAAGGACCACATCCTCCTGCGGGGCGCGCCCCCTGTGGGAGCGACGGACGCGCGGGACGAGCGGTTCACTCTCCCCTCGCGCATCACGTTTCCCCGGTACCGGCCCGTTTTCACCGGCGAGGGGACTCCCAAAGCGTCGGCCTTCAAAGTGATCCGCCTTGAGCGCCCGGAGAGCGCGTCGGGGTGCGGCGTGGTGAATCTGGCGATCAACCGGGGCCGCATCGTCATGGCCGAAGGGGACGACCACGCGGTCGGCAAAAACCGCCTCGTGCTGGGGTGTATCCTGACCAACGCCGTGGACATCGCCAAACGGGTCCCGGACCTCGCGGCGGGACAGCGCCCGTGGCAGCGGTTCACCGAGTGGCACGCGGCGGCGATTCAGGTCGCATCGGGGGAGAACGCGCTGATCGCCAGGAATCGCCTCCCCGAAGGCCAGCCCGACGACTTCACGATGGACGGCTACATCCTGAAGGACCGCGCCAGCGGCCCTCGCGCGGTGAATGGCGTCGTCTTCGACACCAACAACCGCCCCGGCATCGACCTGAACGGCGCCTGTCTCGGCGGAGCGGGGGGCAGTCCGCCGGAGGGGACGCCGCAAACGCACCCGTGGGGCTTCCGCAGGGGCGGCGTCCTCCGCGATAACTACATCTACGCCACCGGGCGCACCGCCATCGCCTTCACCGGCGACGGCACCGTCTGCCAGGGCAACGTCATCCGCTTCAGGCCCAACGTGACGCGCTGGACGAACACCGGCGTGGACGTCGCTTACGGCTCCTCCACCAACGACAATCGCGCCGTCCAGATGCGCGGCTGGCGCTGGACCGTCGCGGACAACGATTACCTCGTCTATAAGAACCGCCTCGCCGGATCGCCCTACTCCTTCAACGACGGCGAAGGGCTGATGCACGAGGACCATTGCAACAGCATCATCCGGGACAGCCGCCTCCTGCGGAACAAGGGGAACGCCTACCTCTCGCTCTTCCGCACGGCGGGCATTGACGGCCTCCTCGTGGAGGGGAACGACATCTCCACCGACGGCGGCATCGAAGCCATCTATGTGGACGCCGACCGCACCGGCGCCCGCTTCCCGTGCCGCAACGTGATCATTCGGAACAACGTGACGCGCGGCTCCGGGATCCTGATTCGGGGCGAACCGGCGTCGAGAAATCGCGTGGAAGGCAACCGGCACGAGGGCGACGGCGGGAGCCTCACCAACGCGGCGCACGCGGTTCTCCGGGGAAACATCGGCTATACTGTCTCCTCGGAGGAGCGGAAACGGTAGCGCCTCCGCCGATCCGCCCCCGCCGCCTCACGATTCGCGGCCACCCGCGCGCCCGAAGCCCGGAGCGCGCCCTCTCCCAGGAGCCGACCGCATGCCTGTCCTCTCGCCGTCTCAAATTGAAGAGCGCCTGGCCACCCTCAACCATTGGCAATACCTCACCGACGAGATCGCCGCGCAACTCACCTTCGATAACTTCGATGACGCGTACCGCTTCGTGCGCGCGGTCGCCGATCTCGCCATCAAGGTGAACCATCACCCCACGTTCTTCTGGAGCTACACGCAGCTCACGCTCACCCTCGCCACCCACGACGAAGGCGGCATCACCGACAAGGACATCGCCTTCGCCCAGCTGGTGGACCAGATCGACATCCCGCGCGAGCAGTAGCGTCGGCGTCCTCTACCGCCCACTCGGAGGGTGAGTCAACCTTTCGCCAACGGGGATCGAAGGTAAACGGGACGGCGGGCCCCACGGCATCTGGAGCAAATTGCGGGTGGGCGGGGTTGATCAGAGAGTTCCACTCTTCCGGGATCACAGCGCTCGGCACAGCCAGCGCCAGTGAAATCCTGCTTGTTGCCCAATCGTCCCCCATGCGACGAATGACCGGATGTTCCGCAAGGGTCCGCCAGTCCGGTGGCAGATCAGCGTCCCTCACGCTGATCACGTCGGCATCCTCCAACTCAACGGCGAACGAGACGTAAGCGAGAAGCAGTTCAGTAGCGTTCAGGTGGACCAGCATCTCCATCGCAGCCAATGCCCGACTGCTCGCCGTGTAAATCATGCGAACGCCGGGGCTATTCCAACGACCGCCCCAGCGCAAGGCGCCCTCGCCGTCGAACGCGGTGGCGGCGCGACGGGCTTTCACAATGCGAAAAACGCTCGGCATCAGGTAAAGACGCCGTCTTCCAGTCGCTCGATGAGACTCACCACCATCCCCGCCCCCGCGTCCGAACCGGCGAGGTCGAGGGGCGTCCCTCCATCCAGCCCGCTCTGAGGCGACGACAGCCAGCGAATCGCTCCCGCCATATCCCCCTCAAACAGGTCCACGGCCTTGCCAATGACACGGCTGAGTCGCAGCAGGCGGTCCGCCTCCAACGGCGGGATGTGGCCCTCCCGACGCCGCCGGTGAACGGTCGCCAAAGGAATCCGCGCCGCCTCCGCGAGCCGCTCCAACGAAAGCCCCGTGCGGTCCCGTAACCCTTCCAGGCGGCTGAACTCCAGCCCCTGCTCGCCGCGAGCATAAGCCTGCGCCTGGAACGTCTCGTTCAGGCCGAGCAGCGAGAGGTAGCGAAACGCACCCGCCGCCTCCGGTTGAATCTGTGATTCCCGACCTGCTGGAATCATCCCTTCGGGGGCCATCCTGTCCTGAACGCTCATCACTCTCTCCAGGGGAATGAAGGAACCCGCTATCGGGTACTTCATTGTACCCCGAATTCGCTCAGCCGCTCGGCCCGGCGGCGCCAACGCTCCCTCCTCACTCGGTGCTGGAAGCCGCCCGCTCCCTGCCGGCGACGGCAACATTCAGGAAGCGGAGGAACTCCCGCGCCAACGGCGTCAGGTCGTCCCCCGCGCGCGTGGCGGCGGCGATCACCCGCATGAGGCGCGCCCGACGCTCCACCGGAACCGACAGCGGGACCACCGCCAGCCAGTCCCGATCCTCCTCGCGCACCGCGCCGCCGGGGATGACGCTCACGCCCAGCCCGGCGCGCACCGTCTCCTTGATGGCCGCGATGGTGTCAAACTCCATCTGGCGGCTGGCTCCCGTCTCCGGCGCCAGCGCGTTGATTCGCTCCTGATACCGTTCCCCGCCCACGTAATAGAGATACTGCGGGTGACGCACAAACCGCTCCGCCGCGACCGGCGCCTCGCGGGTGAGCGGGTGCCCACGCGGGCAGACCGCCAGCAGAGTCTCGCGGAACAACGGCAGGTATTCCACGCCGTCCTCCACGACAGGGTGATCGCTCTCGATGGCGAGGATGCCGACATCCACTTCCAGCGCCCGCAGCGCCTCCACCATCGCCTCGCTGCTGCCGGTGCGGAGAGAAAATCGAGGCGGCTCGGCGGCGGCTCCCGATTTCGCCCGCAGCCACTCTTCCTCAAAGGCGCGCATCCAGCCGGGCAGCAGATACGAACTCGTGGAACTCTGGCAGCCCAGGCGCAGCTCCGGCAGGCCGCCGGTCAGCTGCGCCGACACCGCCTCCAGCCGCCGAAAGAGCGGGTCCAGCAGGGCGTAGAGGCGTCGGCCCGCGTCGGTGAGGTCCAGCCCTCGCGTCTCGGAGGCCGGATTGCGAAGCGGCGCGGGGCTGAGGGCGTCCAGTTCGTCCAGCGCCCGCGCGAGCGAGTTGCGGTTGATCCCCAGTCGCCGCGCGCCTCCCTGAAGCGACCCCGCCCGCGCGGCGGCGTGGAACGCGGCCAGACAATCGAGCCGCCGACGCAGGCAAGGCGACGGCGGGAGTTCCACAGCCATGCGGGAAGCCTCCGGGAGAGATGGTTCCGGGAGAAATGGTTCCGGCCAACGCGCGAATGGACGACCGACAGGACAAGGGTAGCCTTCGTCGGACCCTCCCGATAAGAACGAGTCAGCGGCAGTCAGATTGGTTCAATCGGGAGGTTCCTTTCCTTCTGATTTCAACCTGAGGATCACAACCTGGGTTACATTTTTTATAAAAGCCGCTCGCTCGGCGGGAACTCCTACCCTGAGTCCCCTGAGTCCCCTCCACACCTCCTCCGGTAACCGGTGAGACCGCTTCACGGAGTCCGGGCCGGAGGCGGGGCGCCCGCGCTGCTGTCCATCGCCTGGCGCAACCATTGGAGGGCGCCTTTGGTATCCTTACGCCGATTCGCCGTTTTCGACTGCGCCTGCAACTCCTCCGGATCGGGGTAAGGCGCCAGAAGCCACAGCAGGCGCGCCACGGACGCGTTCTCAATCAGCGACTTGCGCTCGTCGGAGGAGTGATTTTGAACCCTCCAGGCGCTCCAGTATCCCCCGTTCTCCGGGTCGCGCACATAGCGATACCCAAAGTCCGCGTTGCGGCGCACGGCGTTGAGGTATTTCACGTCATGCGTCGCCTCATACGTGAGCAGCAGCGACTCGCTCAGCAGATGATTGAAGCGGGCCGAATCGGCGAACGCCCCGGTTTGGGGGTCCGCCCACCGCTTCAACGCCGCATCGGCTTCCCGGCGCGCTTCGCGTAGATACGGGGCCTCATGGGTCGCTCGCCACAGGCCCACGCCGGACCGAATCATCAGCGCCGTGTTGTACGTGAACTTCTGCTTTCCAATCCGCCCATCCAGATTGATATTGTCCCAGAAGAGGCCATCGGTGTCCTGCAGGGTGCGGCGCGTCCAGTCGTAGATGTCCCGTGCGTTTTTCAGGTCCTCAGGTTGTTTGTCGGATAGATACAGTTCGACAGCCGCCGCGGCGGTGGGAGCGTTCGAGCAGGTGTTCTTGCTGTTGCGCGTCTTCTGATACCAGTAGATGCCGCCGCCCAGTTTCTCGTCCCAGCCGCTTAGCACAAACTGTTGCGTGCGGCGCGCCCACTCCAGATACGACCGCTCCCCCGTCACGTGGTACGCTTCCACAAAGCCCAGGACCAGCCAGGCGTTGTCGTCGTAATACTTATCGTCGTCATTGGGGGACGAAAACCAGGCGTCAAAGCCGGGGATGGGAGACTGTTCGTCCCAGTACTTTTTCAATCCTTTGGTAAACGCATCCAGGACGGGACGGTAGAGTTCGGGACGGTTTTTGGTAGCGCTGACCAGAACCGAGAACTGCACGCCGTTCGCCCACATCACGTCGTAAGGCAGGGATTTGGGGTCCTGCGGGGCGCTCCCTCGATAGAGGCCGGCTTTCTCATCGTAGAACGCGCGCTGGATGTACTCCGTCGCCGCGAGAGCCTTATCGGTGTAGCGCGCGAGGGCCGGAGGGGCGCCCAGCGCGAGGAGCAGAGCGGGAACAAGCAGGGAAGAGATAATCTTCATGTTCAGGGATGGGATGATTTTCATGTTCAACAGAACCTCCGTGTCTGAGTGTTGAGCGTCGGTAAGGGCGCGGGGATGCGTGGAGACGGGCGGTTGAAACCGCTGCAACACCCACACGAAACCCGCCTGCGCGGGTTCGGGGGACGCTCTTTGTCGGGTTGCTGGTTGAGGGTTCGCTCGTTCGCGGAGGTCTCCGACGGGAAGGGAGTCGGCGAAGGCCGCCTTTGTGTGTCTGTTGCAGCGGTTTCAACCGCCCGAATCTCTGGGCGCTCCCCCTGAGTCCCCGGAGTCCCCTGAATCCCCGGAGTTAACGGTTAGACGTTTGAGAAGTCCCTTGCTAACCTTCTCCGGTTTGGCTACACTGCCTGCATTGTGCCGCGTCTCCGCCATGGAGGAGTCGCCTGTTCGCCGAAAGGATACTTCGGCAGCCAGGAGTGTCCAGCGAAGGAAAACGAGACTTTTGGGGAAGAACGCGCGGATCGCGTTGTGCGTTCTCCCTCTCGTCACTCTGCTGCCGGGATACGGGGGTGGCTCCGACAACTCTGCTGCCGGGATGCGGGGGTGGCTCCGACAACTCTGCTGCCGAGCGCCTCTCCACTCCGCGCGGACCGCTACCCCGGTTCCATCGCGCTGAACAACGGGCGCGTCGCCGTGCTGAATTTAACCGTCCTCGCCGACGGGCAGGGGAGCGGCCGGCTTACGATCCTCGGTCCGGCGGCTCAGGCTTCGGCGACTCCGGCGGCGAGAGCGAAGAGAGGCGCCGGGTCTCCAACAGCGGCACGGTCTGCCTGGACATCGTTTCCGACGGCGACGCGCAGAAAGAGATTCGGTTCCGCGTGGACGGCGCCGCGATGGCCCCGGTCGCGCCCGATCCTGTGCTGCGCAACGATGCGACGGGCGGGTTCACGCTCTCCGCCAGCGGCCTGATCCGGGAGATCACCTCCGGCCAGTAGCGCCTGTCCTACCTGTCCTACCTGTCAAACTCGGAACGCCCCCGTCGCCTTCCCGCAATGGGGCCAGCCGATCCACTCCGGGGGAGGGGCGGCGCCACACTGAAAAGTCGGGGGCTTCTTCAGTGTGGTTTCCGTCGTTCCCTCCACCCCTGTCGGAATGAGGTGCGCGTTGGCATGAACGCCGACCGCTCCTGATCCGACAGAAAACCTCGCTCCACTCCCATTGAAAGGGACTTCATGCAACGTTTTGGGTCGAAACTTCGGGCGGCATCGCTTCTCCTCCTGTGCGCTGTTCCATTGGTCGCGCTGCTCCCTGGCTGCGGCGGCGGCAATGATGTGCCCGCGCCCACCCTCTCCCGCAACACCAACGGGCGCTACACGGGCTCCGCCTCCCTGAACGGCGGACGCACGGCCATCCTCAACCTGAACGCCCTGGGCAACCAGATGGCCGGAACGCTGACCGTAACGGGAACCGACGCCATCGAGGCCTCCGTGGCGTCGCGCGCGCTCTCGGCTCGGCCGCAGCAGTCGGGAAGTGTCGCCCTCGGCGTGGGAGCGCTGGCCGGAAGCGTCACCGTGAGCAACGGCGCCTACAGTGTGTCGGGGTCGGTCAACATCCTCGGTACGGAGATTCCGGTGAGCATCACGGGAACGCTGCCCGGAGCGTCCGGCGGCGGCGCGTACACGATGCATTACGGCTCTGAGACCTACACCGGCTCTCTGACCTCCGGCGTTACCAATGTCACCGGCGGCACCACAGGCGGAACGACCGGCGGAACGACCGGCGGAACGACCGGTGGAACGACGGGTGGAACCACAGGCGGCACGACGGG
This sequence comes from Armatimonadota bacterium, assembly GCA_038240635.1. Classification (GTDB taxonomy): domain Bacteria; phylum Armatimonadota; class DTGP01; order DTGP01; family JAHWJO01; genus JBBRGS01. The sequence goes on along the minus strand of JBBRGS010000001.1, from coordinate 12,013 downwards.
TGGAACCACAGGCGGAACCACAGGCGGCACGACGGGTGGAACGACGGGTGGAACGACGGGTGGAACCACAGGCGGCACTACAGGCGGAACGACCGGCGGCACCACAGGTGGAACGACCGGCGGCACCACGCTTCCTGTCGCGTGCGGCGGCGGTCTCCTGGAAGCGGTCTTCGGCTCCCCCGCCGGAACCAACGCCGACACCTCCTACTTCAGCTCCGATACTGTGGCCGGTGGCCTGAACAACCGACCCAGCGTCGGCCTCTACGACCTCACCCTGGTGGGGGCGCAGTGTCCGGGCAATGTCAACCGCACCCGCGCCATCTCGGTGTCGCTGGTCTCCTTCGGCGCCCCCCTGGTCGTGGGCCAGACCTTCCACATCAACGATGGGAGCCTCAACTCGGCCATCGTTAATTACATTGAAGCCACGGTCTCCGGCGGCACGACCACACAACGGCTCTGGATTGCGACGAGTGGCGACGTGACCATCAAGGGGCTGGCCGGCGACTCCGCCCAAATCCTCATCAGCAAAGCGACGATGGAGCCGACCCCCGACTCCAATGGCGGCGCCACCGGAACCTTCACGATGGACCCGGTCTCCATGCGGGGCACGATCACGGTTCACAACCTGTAGGCGGCTTACCCGTCAGGGCCTGCAAAGCCACCCGATAACCCGGCGCCCGAACCCTTCGCAACAAGGGGTTCGGGCGCTTTTTTGGCTCTGGAAGGTGATCAGGAGGCGCGCAGGCGTTCCAGGCGGCGGCGGAACTCCTGGAGAACGTTCACCGGCTCGGCGCCGAGTTCCACGAGCGTGTCCCGGAACGCCGGGGAGCATTGCCCGCCCACGAAGAGGGCCACGGAGGGGGGCAGCAGTCGGCGGAGGGCGCGCAGTTCGTTCATCAGTGTGAGATCGTCGCACGGGTAGATGAGGCTGAGGGCGACCGCGCGGGCGTTGCGGGCCAGCGCCGCCGCCGCGATCTCCTCCGCCGGAAGGTTGGGGCCGAGGTAATCCACCCGCCACCCTTCCGACGCCGCCGTGACCGCTGCGAACAACGCGCCCATCTCGTGGAACTGCCCGGCGGGCGTGGTGACGGTGAGGACCGGCGCCCCGGCGGGAGCCGAGGAGAAGCGGCCCAGTTGCGTGAGGAACGGCCGGATGAGGGCGGTGGCGAAGTGCTCGTGCATGACTCGCAGATCGCCCGTGCGCCAGTCTTCCCCAATGGTCTGGAGCAGCGGCTGGAGGAATTGCTCCATCACCGCGCCGGGGCTGAGCGTGACGCTCGCCCGCGCCAGCACCCCGCCCAGGGCGACCGAATCAAGGGCGCGCACGGCGGCCAGCGCCTGAGCCTGCAACTCCTCGGCGGCGTACCGCTCATGAGGCGTGGAAGGCTCCGGGCCGACCACCGGCCGCTCCCGCACACCCTCCCCCACGCGCAAAGGTGGCGGGCCGTCATGCGGCGCGGAGGTCGGGGCCTCCACCGTCGCGGAGGCGTTCGGCTGATTTGCGCCATGGTCGTCGCCCGCGTCGGGGCGAGCAGAGGCGCGTTCCCCCGCTCCCGAATCGGTTTCCTCGCCGGTCGCGTCCGCCGCGAGTTCCAGCAATCTTTCGTCTGACAACCGGGCAATCTGTCCGATGGAGTACCCCCCCCCCAGGGCCAAGCGGAGGAGCCGCAGCCGTTCCACATCCACCGGGGAGTAGACTCGCCGATGGGTGGCGGTGCGCGTCGGGTTGACGGCGCCGTAGCGGCGTTCCCACATGCGGACGACGTGGGGGCTGAGGCCGCTGCGGCGGGCGGCTTCCATCACGGTGTAGCCGGGGGGCGGGCTGGGGGCGGGGGGTTCCAGGAGCGCGAGCCTTTCCTATAGTAGACAGAGATGATGTTCCTGATTGTGGCGCTTCTGTCTGATTAACGTCAAGGGTATTATGCTGGACCTGTCCAACCTCTGAAAAATGGGTCTTCAGTCTCCGTGACGTATTCGTTACAAAAAACGCGACAAAAGTAAGTCAAAAGTGCGACAGTCGAGTATACTCTCTATGTCAGCAGGGAGAGGGCGACGAACCCGAACCCTTCCGGCGCACTCCGGTGGAGGCGGGCTGTTCCCGGCGACAAACGGCGCTCTCCTCCGAAAACCTTTTCCGCGTCTTCCCCTGGCGCCAGTCCCCTTGTCGGCGGCTTCGGTCTCACAGGGGCCATGTCTCTTTCGGCGCGAATCCCGCGCTCTTCACCTCCCTCTTCACCTCCCTCTTCCACAGAAAGGAATCACGATGAAAAACTTCGATGTCATCGCGGCGGTCCTCGTGGCCATCGGCGGCCTCAACTGGGGCCTGGTCGGCTTCTTCAACTTCGATCTCGTGGCAACGCTCTTCGGCTCCATGAGCATTCTCAGCCGCATCGTTTACGGGCTGGTCGGCCTCTCCGCGGTCTATCAGGTCATCACCTGGAAGGCGATCCAGCACCGCTGGCAAACCGCGTAACCAGTCCACCGCGTCACCAGTCTACCGCGTCACCAGTCTACCGCGTCACCAGTCCACCGCGTCACCAGTCCACCGCGTCACCCAAACATCGCAGCCTTTTCCAACGCTTAGGGCCGCCTCACCATCTATCCCGGCGGCCCCTTTCACCCCCTCACCCCGCTCTTAAAGGAGTTCCAATGACTTCCGCAACCGCCCCTGGCGCCAACCTGCTTCGACGATCCCTGGTCGCCGGCGCCGTCGCCCTCACCGCCTTCGCCATTCTCCCCGCTCGCGCCGCCGAAAAGGACATCGTGGACACCGCGGTCGGAGCGGGCCAGTTCAAAACCCTCGTCACCGCCGTGAAGGCCGCCGGTCTGGTGGATACGCTCAAGGGGACAGGGCCGTTCACGGTCTTCGCTCCGACCGACGCGGCCTTCGCCAAAATCCCGAAAGCGAAACTGAACGCGCTGCTGGCGAACAAGGCGATGCTGACGGCGGTCCTCACCTACCATGTGGTGCCGGGCAAAGTGACGGCGGCGGAGGTGGTGAAACTCCACTCCGCGAAGACGGTGAACGGGCAATCGGTGCCGATCCGCGTGAAGAAGGGCAAAGTATACGTCGGCAACGCGAAAGTCGTGAAGGCCGACATCATGGCGACCAACGGCGTCATCCACGTGGTGGACACCGTGCTTATGCCCCACATGAAGTAATCTGAGCCGCTTCCACACGGTTCATTCAGGCGTCCGGGCAGGGGATACACTCCCTCCCGGACGCCTGTTTTCAATTTCCACTCCAGCCCTCCGTCGAGTGTGAAGTCCTTCGCCTGCGGATGGTGGATGAGGGTCGCGCGGGTCGTCGGCTCCGGCTCTCGCATGAACTCGACGGAGAGCGCCACGCCGATCCGCTTGGAATCCCCTGGCGGGGAAACTGCGGACCCTTCATGGGAGGTAGAGACGGCCCACTCCCCGATACGTGTCCAAATCCAGGAATATCTCCATCAGACGGACCGCACACGCCTGGCGATACTCCCGTTCCTCCATACGTTCCGGCTGCCCGACGGTGAGTACAGGCAGGGATTCCGAATCCACTTCTTCCCTCAGGGTTCGCTCCAGAGAGTCCACACCTTTCAGACTTCGATTTGCGGTGAGGAGAACCATTTCGCGCTCCTGAGCGAACCGCCAGACCTCCCGGTCGCTGGTGTCGAACGACAGACCCACGTCGCCAAAGGAGCGGAGCGGAACGGGAAGGAGAGCAAGCCATCCTTCTGCGGCGAGGGCGCCCCACAGGAGAAGCGCCTGCCCCTCCATATTGTGGTCCACCAGAACACGGATCACCGCGATACGGTTTCCTTTTCGAGCGCAGCCAGCCGCTTTTCCAGGGCCTTTCGCCGTTCGAATGGCGACGAAGACTCCAACACGTTCCGCCTGTCGGGATAACGGGTCTCCCAATAGTGACGGCTCTCTTCCGCGTCGTGTAGGACCTGTCGGTACTCGGTTTCCAGTTCCACCGTGTGGTCGCGGATGTACTCCAGAGCCGCCTGAGTCTGTTCAGAAGTGAGGTTCAGGCGGTCTCCGAGGAGTTTGGGAGGCCATCCCGCATTGAGATAGTCAAGCACATCGTACAGAGTGATCCGGGTTCCGGCGACGATCAGCCCCCGGTCGGATCGGATCACTCCCGATGTCTCCCTGGCGCTCCTGTCCATTAGTCTCCACCTTTTTTCGCTTCTCCGCTCAGGGCATGCACGAGATCAACAGCCATGATACCCGATCCGTCGAGCGTGAAGTACGTCGCTGCGGATGGTGGATAAGGGTCGCGCGGGTCGTCTGCTCCGGCTCCCGCATGCGCTCGTCGGAGAGCGCTACCCCGATCCGCTCCGGCCGCAGCGCCTTGAAGACCTTCGTCCGCTCTTCCCCCGTGAGGTCTCCACCGGTTCCCTCATCATGGTCCCGGTCATGACGCCTTCATCACCTCCGCCGACCGCAACATGAACGGCGGCGGCATCTGCCCGCTCCCGAACCGCTCCTCGACCACCTTCATGCCGTCCAGAGTAAGGTCAAACGGCTTCCTCTTCATGTTTCTGCGCTAAATCCAGATCCGTTGGTTTCACCCGCCGTGGCGGCAGAGAAACGATCTGGCGTCCGCTTTTCTCTTCCTGCTCCTTCAGGTCAAGATGAATGGCCTGAAGGTCGAAGTTGAAACGCTCCGCGTACGCTTCACGATTCTGACGCACTTCCTCGACAATCGTGTCTCGCCCCATCAGATTACCCCTCCATAAGTTCTTCAGGAGTGCAGATCACCGGCGGCTCGTAGCCTTGCGAACGGCAAATAGTTTCAATTTGACTGCGCAGAGTCGCGTTAGCGATGTGCGCGCAATTCCAGGTGATGAGATAGTGCATACCACTGACCACGGCGATGGCGATATGGAGAGCATCCAGGGTTGCTTTTTCAGGCAGGGGCGCTTGCCGGAGCAACACTTTTGCCAGCGCCACGGCTTCCGCACTCTGTTCAAGGAGTGGTATATTTTTCAGAAAACTCAGTCGCCGAGGCGCGGCCTCCGGGTCTCCCACACTGGCCTCCTGGAGAACGATCTGTGAGGCGTATAGATCGAACTCATTACGACGATGTCTCCACCATTCCTGCGTCATCTGCTGATGGGCGGCAATGATGAGGTCACGGCTCGGCCATGCGGCGAGGTAGCTGGGAATTGTGGTTTCCAGGTAGACTCGAGGACTCATACTTCAGTATACACGGCTGCGGGTCAGCCTCAATCCAGCGTGAAGTATTTCGCCTGCGGATGGTGAACGATGATCGCGCTGGTCGTCTGCTCCGGCTCCAGCATGAACTCGTCGGAGAGGGCCACCCCGATCCGCTCCGGGCGCAGCGCCTCGAACACCTTCGCCTGCTCCTCCAGGTCCGGGCACGCCGGGTAGCCGAAACTGTACCGGCTGCCGCGATACTTCTGCCCAAACAACTCCCGGATCGTCGGCGCATCCTCCCCAGCCCGGTTCCTCCCGTACCTGAGCATTTTCGCATTTTAAGACATTGTTCTGTTCTGGCAGGCGCAAAGTTGACAAGACGGTCAGGTAAGAAGCGCTTCACCGCCGTCAACAATGTGGATGTGGAGATGATGGCCGTACATCATAGTCATTCCGAGTAGGGGAGGGGAGGTCATTTCATACGCTTCCACCGTCCGCGGCAGGCCATCCCAGTTAGCGATAACCGCAAAAAGGGTGAATATCTCTTCGCTGCCGTCGGCCAACATGACGCGACTTCGGCCAATTCGTGAGCAGCCAAGAGCGACGATCTGATCTGAGGTCAGCGTGAGGTAGCCGGTAAATCCTGTATCCACCACCAACTCCACGGTTAGATCGTTCACGCCTCGGAGGTTCACCTGAAGTGTCGCCTCACGAAAGGCGTTGACAGAACCTTTCAACATTCTGCGGCCCCGATCCGATGCAGAGCGTGTTGGCCGACTCTCACGAACCAAACGTCCGTCCCGGGGAAGCGTGCGCGCAACTGTTCTGACGCTTCGAGGGCTGTCTCCGCCAGCGCAAATTCCCCGGAGGAGAGGTCAATCGCGGCGACCAGACCGTGTTGCTCGTCTGTCACCGACGGCAGCACCTTCCGCTCATAGAGTTCATCACCCAGGCGGGCCGCTTCTTCTGAGGTCAGAGTCTTTTGCTGCAGGGACATACGAACGCCTCCTAATCCAGCGTGAAGTATTTCGCCTGCGGATGGTGGACGATGATCGCCGAAGTCGTCTGCTCCGGCTCCAGCATGAACTCGTCGGAGAGGGCCACCCCGATCCGCTCCGGGCGCAGCAGCTCGAACACCTTCGACTGCTCCTCCAGGTCCGGGCACGCCGGGTAGCCGAAACTGTACCGGCTGCCGCGATACTTCTGCCCAAACAACTCCCGGATCGTCGGCGCGTCCTCCCCGCCCAGCCCCAGTTCCGCGCGCATGCGCGTATGCCAGTACTCCGCCAGGGCTTCCGCCGTCTCCACGCTCAGCCCGTGCAGATACAGGTAATCGGCGTACTCGTTATTGGCGAACAGTTTCGCCGTCACGTCGCTGGCATGGCGGCCCACCGTCACCACGCTCATCCCAAGCACGTCCATCCGGCCACTCTCCACCGACGCGAAGAAGTCCGCGATGCAGAGCCGTCGCCGCCCGCGCTGCCGGGGGAAGGGGAACCGCGTCCACTCCCGCAGCGCCTCCGGCGAATCCCCCGCGCCCTCAAGTGACTCGGGTCTGTACACGATCAGGTCGTCGCCGGACGACTGGCACGGGAACCAGCCGTACACCACCTTCGGCTGAAGGATGTTCTCGGCTACGGCCCGCGCCTTCCACTGGTTGAAGATGGGCCGCACCGTCTCTTCCACGAAGGCGGTGTAGTCGTCCTTCCCCTCCTTGCCGGTCTTCGTCTTGTCCCGCTTGAACTGCCACTGGTTGCGGAAGAGGGCCACTTCGTTGACGTAAGGGAACACTTCCGACAGCGGAATCCCCTCCACCACGCGGCTGCCGTAGAACGGCGGCGGCGGCGCGGGCACATTCCGGTCCAGCGGCGGCCCGGTCTCTTCGGGTTCGGCGAGTTCGGCGGCGCGCCGTTTGGCCCGCTCTTCCCGCCGCGAGGTCTCCGCCGGTTCCGCCACCGCCGTCCCGGTCATCACGCGTTCCATGAGGTGAAGGCCGTCAAAGGCGTCCTGCGCGTAGAAGACGCTGCCCTGGTACACCCGCCGCAGGTCCTCCTCCACGTAGCTGCGCGTGAGGGCCGCCCCGCCGAGGATGACGGGATATCGCTCCAGGCCGCGCGCGTTCAGTTCCTCCAGATTGTCCTTCATCACGACGGTGGACTTGACGAGGAGGCCCGACAGGCCGATGACATCCGCCTGATTCGCTTCCGCCGCCTCAATGATGGTCCCAATCGGCTGCTTGATGCCCAGGTTGTACACCGTGTAGCCGTTGTTCGTCAGGATGATGTCCACGAGGTTCTTGCCGATGTCGTGCACATCTCCCTTCACGGTGGCGATGACGATCTTTCCCTTCGATTCGTCGCCTTCCACCCGCTCCATGTGCGGCTCCAGGTACGCCACCGAGGCTTTCATCACCTCCGCCGACTGCAACACGAACGGCAGCTGCATCTGCCCGCTCCCAAACAGCTCCCCGACCACCTTCATGCCGTCCAGCAGCAGGTTGTTGATGATGTCCAGCGCGGGATAACTCTGAAGCGCCGTGTCGAGGTTGGCCTCCAGGCCGCGCTTCTCGCCGTCAATGATGGCGCGCTTCAGTTTCTCCTCAATAGGCAGGCTGTCGTCCATCGCCTCCCGCTTCGTCGTCTTCCCCTCGAAGAGGCGCGTGAACTCCGCCAGCGGGTCGTAGACGCAGAGGTCTCCCTCAAAGCGGCGCATATCGTGGATCAGTTCGTGGGCGACCTCGCGCTCCCGTTCGCCGATGCGGTTGAGCGGCAGGATTTTCGAGGCGTTCACAATCGCCGCGTCGAGGCCCGCTTCCACGCACTCGTGCAGGAAGACCGAGTTGAGGACCTGCCGCGACGCCGGGCTGAGGCCAAACGAGACGTTGGAGACGCCGAGCAGACAATGGACCCCCGGCAGCTCCGTCTTGATGCGCCGGATGCCCTCAATGGTCTCCGCGCCGCTTTTGCGGTCCTCCTCCAGGCCGGTGGAGATGGGAAGCGCGAGCGGATCGAAGAAGATGTTGTGCGGCGCGGTGTCGTGCTTTTGGGTGGCGAGTTCGTAGGAGCGGCGCGCGATGGCGAATTTATCCTCCGCCGAGCGCGCCATGCCGGTCTCGTCAATTGTGCCAATGACGACCGCCGCGCCGTGGCGTCGGGCGAGAGCCAGCACCGCCGCGAACCGCTCCTCGCCGTCCTCAAAGTTGGTGGAGTTGAGGATGGACTTGCCGCCCGCGCGCCTGAGGCCCGCCTCCATGACCGCCGGTTGAGTGGAGTCGATCATCAGGGGCAGGGTTACGTTGTTCACAAAGCGGGAGATCGCCTCGTCCATGTCGCGGGGGCCGTCGCGCCCCACGTAATCCACGTTCACGTCGAGGATGTGAGCGCCTTCGCGCGCCTGATCCTTCGCCATGGAAACCATGCCGTCCCAGTCTTCGGCGAGGAGCAGTTCGCGGGCCTTCTTCGAGCCGCTCGCGTTGGTGCGCTCGCCCACGATGAGGATGCTGGCGTCCTGCTCAAACGGGACATGGGTCATGAGGCTGGAAGCGGCGGGGACGAAGCGGGGTTCACGGCGCCGGGGGGTGAGGCCGCCCACGCGCTCCACGACCGCCTTCAGGTGTTCCGGCGTGGTGCCGCAGCAGCCGCCCACGATGTTGACGCCGAACTCCTCCACAAATCCCGCCAGATGCTCGGCGAGCTGAGCGGGAGAGAGGTCGTAGACGGTCTGATAATTCTCCAGCCGGGGGAGGCCCGCGTTCGGCAGCACGGAGAGTTTACGGGGGCAGTTCTCGCTCAGGTAGCGCACATGGTCGGTCATCAGTTCGGGGCCGGTGGCGCAGTTGAGGCCGATGACTTCCACGGGAAACTCTTCGAGGGCCGTCACCGCCGCGCTGATCTCGGTGCCCAGCAGCATCGTCCCCATCGTCTCCATCGTGACCTGCGCCATGAGGGGGATATTGACTCCGGCCTGCTCGCGGGCATCGGCGCAGGCGCGCACGGCGATTTTGCACTGGAGGAGATCGAAGCAGGTCTCCACCAGAAGAACATCCGCGCCGCCTTCGATGAGGCCCAGAGCCTGTTCGGTGTAGTTCTCCAGCAGGCGGTCATACGAGGCGTACAGGTTGGGATCGGTGGAGGAGGGGGATTTGGTGCCGGGGCCGATGGAGCCGACGACATACCGCAGGCGGTCGGGCGTGGAGAACGCGGCGGCGGATTCGCGGGCGAGTTGGGCGGCGCGGACGTTGATCTCGCGCGCCTTTTCGGGGATGTGGTACTCGTTGAGGACGAGGGCGTTGGCGCCGAAGGTGTCGGTCTCCACCGCGTCGCAGCCGACTTCAAAGAAGGAGTCGTGGATGCGGCGGATGACATCGGGCCGGTTGAGGACGAGGATTTCCGAGCAATTTTCGAGGCCGCCGAAGTCTTCCTCCACCGAGAGATCGAAGGTGTGGATGGAGGTGCCCATCGCGCCGTCAAAGATGAGGACGCGGCGCTCCAGGTCTTCACGGAATCGGTCGTAACGGCTTGGATCGCTCATGGAGGAAAGACTCTTTCTGTGGGCCAGGGATCAATAATTGAAGACAGGAGGAGGAGGAAGGCGCGCCGCCTCGCGTTCCACAGTATAACAAGTATGGCGCGAACGATTCCCGCAGACCGGGGGCAGCCTCGTCCGCGAAGGGTTCCCTCCCTCCAGACCGAAAGGAACATGAGCGAGTCGCTCCGCCAAATCCGGCTCAATCCCTTTCAGCTCCGCCTTATCCCATCCTATCCCGCCTTCATCCCCCTTCATTCCCTTTCATGCCTTCCCCCATTGCGACATCTGTCCCTCGCCTCGTTGTAAACCTGTGGGGCCTGCCGCTCAGTCGCGCCTCTCTGGAAGCGTGGAGCGTCCAGCTCCTCAACGTTGGAGCCGGGCTGCTCGGCGCGCTCGTCGTCTTCCTCATTGGGCGCGCGCTCATCACCTTCACCCTGCGGCGAGCCTTCCGCCCCTTCATCCTCCGCAAAGCCGACTCCCGGCCGCACACCGCCAATCGGCTCATCACCCTGGGAGCGCGACGCGACGGACTGAGCGGAACGGTTGAGGTATAATAGCTCCATGAAAAATGCCGACCTGATGATCCATGACAGCCAGGGCCGCCTCATCCTTGCGGTTGAGGTGAAGGATAAATCCGGCGCGACGCGGGAGTGGGCCCGCCAGTATCGAACCAATCTGGAAGAACACGGCTCGCTCCCCGGCGCTCCTTACTTCCTGCTGGCGCTGCCCGACCGTTTTTATTTCTGGAAACGGGAACCGGGGGCTCCCTTTCCTCTGGAACCGACGGACGAGATGGACCCCCGGCCTTTTCTCGAACCGTTTTATCGGGAACTCGGGATCGCGCCCGCCGAACTGACAGGCTACAGTTTTGAGATGTTCCTCACTACATGGTTCAGCCGGATGACCCAGGGGGAAGCCGTCGCCGGGCCGATGAATCCCCAGGATCAGTGGCTCAAAGCAACCGGGTTATTTGAGGCGTTGCGCGGAGGCCGGGTTGAGCTGGACCGGGCGGCCTGATCTCCATGGATGTCTATGTGGAAACCAACTTCGTCCTGGAACTCGCCCTGTTGCAGGAACAGCGCCCGGACTGTGAAACCCTGCTCCGCCACGCGGAGTCGGGACGGCTGAATTTGAAGGTCCCGGCTTACTGTTTCATCGAACCTTATGAAACTCTGATTCGGCGCTGGAAAAGTCGAACCCGTCTTGCCTCTGAGCTCTCTCAGGAATTCTCGCAATTACTGAGATCAGAAGCGTTTCAAAAGCATTCCACCGCACTGAATCAGGTGACGGGATTTCTGATTGAGACTGTTCAGGAAGAAAGGAGCCGAATGGCATCCACCCTTCAGAGACTTGTTTCAGTGGCGGAAGTTCTCCCCCTGGAAGCGGCCCATCTGCTCTCTTCTCTTCAGTATCAGGCCCGGTATGGCCTGGCGCCACAGGATGCTCTTGTGTTCGCCGCTGTAACGGGGCGCCTCTCCTCCTCCGATGCGGCCTCAAACTGCTTTTTGAACCGAAACTCCAAAGACTTCAGCGACCCAGACCTGGTCGCCTTCCTCAAAACCATGAATTGCCGGATATTCCACTCGTTTCATCGCGGCGTGGAATGGATACAGAGCCAACCGCCGTAATCTCCCCGCTTCGCTCCTCGATCATAGGCGCCGCATTCCGAGTTTCCACGCCCGTATCCTGTCCACCCGCAGCGGGGTCTCGCCGGGGGGCCTGATCTCCCCTCTCTCTCCTCCCTCATCATGCCGTTCTCCTCTTCACTGAACGCCCTCCTCGACCTGTGGGGCCTGCCGCTCGGCCGCGCCTCCCTGGAAGCGTGGAGCGCCCAGCTCCTCAGTGTGGGCGCCGGGGTTCTGGGCGCGCTCGTTGTCTTCCTCGTGGGGCGTGCGCTCATCACCTTCACCCTGCGGCGCGCCTTCCGTCCCTTCATCCTCCGCGAAGCCGATTCCCGTCCCCATACCGCCAATCGGCTCATCACGCTTCAGGGCGTGGCGCGCAGCTGCCTCCTGTACACGCTCTGGTTCATCGTGCTGGTGATGGTCCTGAACGCCCTGGGCCTCAATCCGTCGTCGCTGCTGGCTACCGCCGGGGTCGCGGGGGTCGCCATTGGGTTTGGCGCGCAGAAACTGGTGAAGGATGTGGTGACGGGCTTCCTCCTGCTGCTGGAGGACCAGTTCGCCGTGGGCGATGTCGTCAGCATCGGCGGAAACCTGGGCGTCGTGGAGGAGACCGGGATGCGCACCACCCGCCTCCGCGACGACACCGGCCGCCTCATCATCCTCTCCAATGGCGATATCGGGCAGGTGATCAACTACTCGCGCGGCCCGTATCG